>JBDHTK010000098.1:0-10758 GCA_039808625.1 Devosia sp.
GCGTTCGGAAGAGGCCGCCGAAGCCGCTGCTACGCCCGCTGCGCCGGCTGCCGACGCCAAGGCGGCTCCCGCCGCTCCGGCCAAGAAATAACATGGCCGCGCGGGATGGCCCCCGGGCCGTCCCGCCCTCTGCTCCGGAAGACAGGCGATGCATCTGATCGTCGGCCTCGGCAATCCCGGGGACAAGCATAGCCGCAACCGCCACAATATCGGCTTCATGGCCGCCGACGCCATCGCCGCGCGGCACGGCTTCCCGCCCTTCCGCGAGAAGTTCAAGGGCCTCCTCACCGAAGGCACGCTCGGCGGCGACAAGGTGCTGGTGCTGAAACCCCAGACCTTCATGAACGCCTCCGGCGACAGCGTCGCCGCCGCAGCGCAGTTCTACAAGCTCACCGCCGCCGACATCACCGTCATCTATGACGAGCTCGACCTCGTGCCCGGCAAGGCCCGCATCAAGCGCGGCGGCGGCAATGGCGGGCACAACGGCCTGCGCTCCATCGATCCGCGCATCGGCACCGAATATCGCCGCATCCGCCTCGGCATCGGCCATCCCGGCCACAAGGACGCTGTCACCCGCTGGGTCCTCGGCGACTTCGCCAGGGCCGATCGCGACTGGCTCGACCCGCTGCTCGCCGCCCTCGCCGACAACGCCGCCCTCATCGTCAGCGGCGACGACAGCACGCTGATGAACCGCCTCGCCCTCGCCGTGCAGGGCGACGATGCCGCGCCGCCGCCGCGCCCCAGGCCGCCCGGCCAGTCGCACATCCATGCCGCCCGCACCGCCGCGCCCGCAGCAAAGCTCCCCGAAACCGGTCCGATGGCCGCCATGCTCGCCAGGATTCTCGGCAAGAAGACCGAGAGTTGACGCCCGCGCCTCTCGCGCCTATCTCACAGAAACACGAAGTTTGTGATTTTGTGAGACGGTCATGAAGAACCTCACCATCTCGCTCGACGACGAGACTCATCAGGCCTCCCGCGTCCTCGCCGCCAAGCGCGGTGTGAGCATGTCGCGCCTGGTCGCGAGCCTGCTCAGGCGTGAAGCCAGCGTCGACGCGCAGCAGGACGACGCGGCGGCGGCGCGTGCTCGCATCGAGGCCGTCGAACGCTTCATCGCCGGCCCCAAATTCGAGATTGCCGTCGACGGCAAGATGCCCACGTCCGAAGAGCGCAATGCGCGTCGCTAGCATCTTCGTGGACACCAACCTGCTGCTCTACGTTCGGGACGTTCGCGACCCGGCGCGGTCTGCCGCCGCCATTCGCTGGCTACGGGCGCTGGCGCGTACCGAGCGCGGCCGCTCCAACCTGCAGGTCATGAACGAACTGACCAACGTGTTGCTGGAGCGCCGGCAGGATCTCAGCCCCGGCGAAGTCTTCGAGCTGGTCGACGAGCTCGACTTTCTCGGCACGCAGCCGATCGGCTCGCAGACCGTCAGCCTGTCGCGCGACCTCAGGGCGCGCTACCGCTACGCCTGGTGGGACTGCCTGCTCCTCGCCTCGGCGCTCGAGCTCGGCTGCACGCATTTCCTCTCCGAGGACATGCAGGACGGCCAGCGCATTTCGCTTGCGGCGGATCAGAGCTTGACCTTGGTCGATCCGTTCGCCCATAGCCCCGACGACATCCTCATCCAGAACTAGAGACGTTTCATGGCTTTCAAGATGGGCATTGTCGGCCTGCCCAATGTCGGCAAGTCGACGCTGTTCAACGCCCTCACCCGCACCGCCAACGCCCAGGCGGCGAACTTCCCGTTCTGCACCATCGAGCCCAACACCGGCGAGGTGGCGGTGCCCGACGCGCGCCTCGAAAAGCTCGCCGCCATCGCCGGTTCGCGCGAGATCATCCCGGCCCGCATGAGCTTCGTCGACATCGCCGGGCTGGTGAAGGGCGCGAGCAAGGGCGAGGGCCTCGGCAACCAGTTCCTCGCCAATATCCGCGAATGCGACGCCATCGCCTACGTGCTGCGCTGCTTCGAGGACCCCAACATCATCCACGTCGCCAACACGGTCGATCCCATCGCCGACGCCGAGGTGGTCGAGACCGAGCTGATGCTCGCCGACCTCGAAAGCCTCGAAAAGCGCCGCACCGGCGTCGAAAAGAAGGCCAAGGGCGGCGACAAGGACGCCAGGGCCACCCTCGCCCTCATCGACCGCGCCCTCGCCCTCCTGCGCGAAGGCAAGTCGGCGCGCCTCGTCGCCCGCTCCCCCGAGGAGGAAAAGCCCTTCCGCGAGCTGCAGCTGCTCACCAGCAAGCCGGCCCTCTACGTCTGCAACGTCGACGAAGCCTCGGCCGCCACCGGCAACGCCATGTCGAAGCGCGTCGAGGACTACGCCAGGGCGCACGAGGCCGCCGTCATCGTCATCTCCGCCGAGATCGAGAGCCAGCTCGCCCAGCTCCCCGACGACGAGCAGGCCGCCTATCTCGAAACCCTCGGCCTCAGCGAGCCCGGCTTGAATCGATTGATCCGGCAAGCCTACCAACTGCTTGGCCTGCAAACCTATTTCACCGCCGGGCCGAAGGAGGCGCGGGCCTGGACCATCCACAAGGGCGACCGCGCCCCGCAGGCCGCTGGCGTCATCCACACCGATTTCGAGCGCGGCTTCATCCGCGCCCAGACCATCGCCTATGACGACTATGTCGCGCTCGGCGGCGAGGTTCCCGCCAAGGAAGCCGGCAAGGCCCGCGACGAGGGCAAGGACTACATCGTCAAGGACGGCGACGTCATGCTGTTCAAGTTCAACACCTGAGGACCCTGCGGGCCCGTCCGGCGCACGCACTCGGGCCCCTTCTCCCCTCCGGCGAGAAGGTGGCGGCAGCCGGATGAGGAGTGCCCCGCGATAGGCGCCCGCGATCGGCCTGGGCTTGACGGCGGGGCGGCGCGAGCCTGCCCGGGGCGATCTCCCGAGCGCCCGCCCCGATCCCCCCGCAACCCCAGAAAACCCGGCCCCCTCCGCCGCCGTGCCCGCCACTTATCCCCACCCCTCTCGGCCCGTGCTAGGGTCTTCGCGGTTCCATCGCGCGGACGGAAGTCGACGCGAACGATGCGGTGGAGCGAGCGGGTGGGCCGGGGTCGCGCCTGGCCTGGGTCGTGCGGTGGTGCGCCGGGACGCTTCCCCGGACCGATCGCGTGCGTGCCGGAAACCCCGCGCCCCGAGGCGCTCGCGTCTCCACAAAAAATACATCGAGGCGCAAGCGCCTCGGGGCTCCGTCCACCACGCCGGCCGCGGCCGGGCGTGCGGTCTTTGACATCGCCGGTCGGGCCGGCGGCCGCGGCCGCATGCCCAGTCGCTCCCGCCGCCGGCATTGAGCGGCGGCGCAGGTTGACCTATACGTCAACCGCCATGAACCCCGTCACCGCCTCTCGCCGCCACTACGAGGACCTCGCCGTCGGCGAAGTCGTCGACCTCGGCCACACCCGCGTCACCAGGGAGATGATCGTCACCTTCGCACGCGAGTTCGACCCCTTCCCCTTCCACCTCGACGAGAAGGCGGCCAGGGCGTCGCTGCTCGGCGGGCTCGCCGCCTCGGGCTGGCAGACGGCGGCGCTGTCGCTGCGCATGCTCGGCGACAGCTTCCTCACCCGCATCGCCTCGATGGGCGGGCTCGGCTTTTCCGACCTCAAATGGAAAAAGCCGGTGATGGTGGACGACACCATCGGCGGCACCGCCACCATCGCGGCGCTGCGCCGCTCGCGCTCGCATCCCGAGCGCGGCATCGTCACCCTGGCCCTCGACATCCGCAACCAGCGCGGCGAGCCGGTGATGACCATGTCGCTCGCCAACCTCGTCGAGCTGCGCGATCCTGCCGTGCCGCTGGAGCCGGCGCCATGACCCGTTGGTTCGAGGACATCGTCGTCGGCGAGCCGATCGCGCTCGGCAGCCACACCTTCACCGAGGCCGAGATCATCTGCTTCGGCCGGCTCTACGACCCGCAATATTTCCATGTCGACCCCGAGGCGGCGCGCCACAGCCAGTTCGGCGGGCTGGTCGCCTCCGGCTGGCACACGGTGAGCATCGGCCACCGCCACATGGTCGACGCGCTCTTTGCCGAGGAGGCGCGGCTGCGCAACCTCGGGCAGGAGCCGGGCGTCTCCGGCCCGTCGCCCGGCGTCAACCGCATGGACTTCAAGGCGCCGGTGCGGCCCGGCGACACCGTCGCCTACACCCTCACCGTCACCGGCAAGCGGCCGTCCAACTCCCTGCCGGGCTGGGGCCTGCTGTTCAACACGCTCGAGGCGCACAACCAGCACGGCGCGCTCGTCTACCATGCCGAGCTGGTCGGCTTCACCAAGCTGCGCGACTACCGCATGCCGCTGGGCCTGCGGCTCGTGTCGGCGTTGACCCGACTCCCCGTTTTGGGGAAACTTGTCGCCTCGCGCCGAGGGTAGTTCGCATGCGCCGCCTGATCATCGCACTGGCCCTCACGGCCGCCGCCTCGCCTGCCCTCGCGCAGGTCACGGTCAGCCCCGCCGAAGGCAATTGGGGCTGCATCGCCCTCATCGACAACACCAAGGCCGGCCTGCTGACGGTGTTCGCCGGCAGCTACGGCTACGCCTCGGCCAATTTCGGCTCGGCCGCCTCGGGCACCGGCAATGCCGAGATGGGTTCGGACGGCGTCCGCTTTCTCGACGGCAACCTCGCCAAGGTCGGCATCGGCTACGGCCTCGTCAGCTTCGGCACCGACGGCCGCGACGTGCTGACCCTCTACAACCCGGAAAAGCCCGTCCTCGTCTGCACGCCGCGCTGAGCTGCCCGGCCCGGCGCCATGTCGCTGCTGGTCTTTGCCACCGTCCTCGCCGCCGCCGCCATCCACGCCGGCTGGAACGCCGTCGTCAAGCTCGGCCATGACGCGCTGCTCAGCACCGTCCTCGTCGCCGGCGCGGCCGCGCTCCTCGCCCTCGCCGCCCTGCCGCTGCTGCCGCCGGTCGCCGCCGCCGCCTGGCCGTTTCTCCTGCTCTCCGGTGCGCTGGAGGTCGGCTATTACGCGCTCGTCGCCGCGGCCTATGGCGCCGCCGACATGAGCCGCGCCTACCCGCTGATGCGCGGCACGCCGCCCCTCATCGTCGCCCTGGTCTCCGCGGCGGCGCTCGGCACCGCGCTGTCGCCGGCCGGCTGGGCCGGCATCGGCCTCATCTCGGCGGGACTTGCCGGCCTCGCCCTCGCCGGCCGTGGCGGCAGCGCCCGCGGCACGCTGTTCGCCCTCGCCAACGGCCTCGTCATCGCCAGCTACACGCTGGTCGACGGCATGGGCGTGCGCCTCTCCGGCGCCCCTGTCACCTACACCATGTGGGTGTTCCTGCTGAGTGGCGCGCCCCTTGTCGCCTGGGCCCTGCTGCAACGGCGCGCCGCGTTCGGCGCCTATCTCGGGGGCAACTGGCCGCTCGGCCTCGCCGGCGGCGCCGGCACGCTCGTCTCCTACGGCCTCGTCCTGTGGGCCATGACCGAGGCGCCGGTGCCGCTCGTCGCCGCCCTGCGCGAGACCTCGATCCTCTTCGGCGCCGCCATCGCCGCCCTGCTGCTGCGCGAAAAGGTCGGCCTGCCGCGCCTCGCCGCCATCCTCGTCGTCGCCGCCGGCGCGATGGTATTGCGCCTGGCCTAGGAGCGTTTCCGGGAAGATGCGAAGCGGTTTTCCGGTTCGGAACCGCGGCGGGACCTAGTGCCCGGCGAACGCCATCAGGCTTTCGGTCCTGACGCCCAGCGCGCGCAGCTTCTCGGCCCCGCCAAGATCGACGAGGTCGATGACGAAGCCGGCATTCTCGACGACGGCGCCGGTGCGCCGCAGCAACCCGACCGCCGCCACCGCCGTGCCGCCCGTGGCGATCAGGTCGTCGACCAGCAGCACCTTGTGCACGCCGCTCAGCACATCGGCATGGATCTCGATGGTGTCGACGCCGTATTCGAGCGTGTAGTTCTGCCCGATGGTCGCGCCCGGCAGCTTGCCGCGCTTGCGGATCGGGACGAAGCCGACGCCGAGCGCGATGGCGACACCGGCCCCGAAGATGAAGCCGCGCGCCTCGATGCCCGCCACATGGCTGATGCCCAGCCCGCGATGCGCCGCCGCCAGCCGCTCGACGCTCTCGCGAAAGCCCTGCGGGTGCTCGATCAGCGTCGTGATGTCGCGAAACAATATGCCCGGCTTGGGATAGTCCGGGATCGAGCGGATCAGCGCCTTGAGGTCGAGCATCGGGGCCGGGAGGCTGGTGGACGGGGGATGAAGGGGGCTCACTGCCCGCGGCGCACGATCTTGCGGGCCATCACGCCGGCGCGGAACGCCGCGTCGAGCGTCGCCTCGGCCGCCGCCGCGCGCATCTTCGGCGTCACCAGCAGCGGCGCCGCGCGCACTGCTGCCCGCACCGCCGGATGGCGGACGACGGTAACGGCAACTCCGATAAGGGTGGCGGCGGTTCGGATCGTCGACATGTCCGCACTCTAGCACCGGCAATGCGAATGAAAAGAGGCAGCACGGGCCACACAGACGAAAGGGGCCCGCCCTTCGGCAAGCCCCCTTCGCTATTCGCTATTGCGCCGTTCGCTTCAGTGCACCTTGCGCCACAGCCGCTGCTTGACGAACCACATCAGCACCGCGAACAGCAGCAGGAAGGCCAGCACGCGGAAGCCCGCCGCCTTATGGCTGGTGAGGTGCGGTTCGGCCAGCCACATCAGGAACGCCGAGACGTCCTGCGAGTACTGCTCGGCCGTCAGCATCGTCTCGGGCACGTCCGAGCCGTCGGCATTGGCATAGGCGACCTGCCCCTCCGACAGCGGCGGCGGCATGCCGATGGCATGGCCCGGGAACACGTGGTTGTAGTACTTGCCTTCCGGCACCTCGGCGCCCGGGGGCGGCTCTTCCTCATAACCCGTGAGCAGCGCGTGGATATAGTCCGGCCCGCCCTCGGAATAGGTGGTGAAGTAGTTGAACAGCCAGTTGGGGAACTTGTCGGAGACGCCGCGGGCCTTGGCGATCACCGACAGGTCGGGCGGCAGCGAGCCGCCATTGGCGTCGCGCGCGTCCTGCTCGCTGGGGAACGGGTTCGGCCAGTGGTCGGAGGCCAGCGCCGGGCGCGTCCCACCCGAGGTCTCGGGGTCGGCGACCTCGTATTCGGCCGCCAGCGCCTTCACCTGCTCTTCCGAAAAGCTCGGCCCGCCCTCCTCGCTGAGATTGCGGAACGCCAGCAGGCGCGCGCCGTGGCAGTTGGCGCAGACCTCGCGGAACACCTGGAAACCACGCTGCAATTGGTTCTGGTCGTATTTGCCGAACAGGCCCGCGAAGCTCCAGTGCTGCTTCTGGATGTCGACGGTCTCGTGCTCCTGCGCCAGCGCCGGGACGCTCAGCCCCAGCGCGATCAGGCCGGCAACAAGGATGGTCGGGAGTTTGAACATTCTGATGCGATCCTGATTCAATGGGCTGCCGGGGACGAGCCGTCTGCGCCGCTCTGGATGGCGGGCATGGTGAGCACGGCCTCGGAAATCGAGTTCGGCAGCGGCCGCGTCCGCTCGAAGCGGCCCAGCAGCGGCAGGATGACGAGGAAGTAGGCGAAATAGTACGCCACCGAGGCCTTCGACACGTCGGCCACCGTCAGCGGCCCCAGCACCTTGAGGTCCGGCGTCTGCGCGCCGTACCAGGCGAGCAGCACGAAGTTGGCGACGAACAGCCAGTAGAACCACTTGAAGGCCGGCCGGAACGTGCCCGAGCGGACTTTCGACGTGTCGAGCCAGGGCAGGAAGAACAGGATCAGGATCGAGCCGCCGAAGGCGATGACGCCGAGCAGCTTGCTGTCGAGGATGAAGTTGAAGTCGATGGCCCGCAGGATCGCGTAGAACGGCAGGAAGTACCATTCCGGCACGATGTGCGGCGGCGTCACCAGCGGGTTGGCCTCGATGTAGTTGTCGGGGTGCCCGAGAATGTCCGGCGCGAAGAACACGAACCACGCGAAGGGGATGCAGAACACCACCACCGCGAACAGGTCCTTCATCGTGTAGAAGGGGTGGAAGGGCAGCGTGTCGCGCTCACTCTTCACCTCGACGCCGACCGGGTTGTTGTTGCCCGGCACGTGCAGCGCCCAGATATGCAGCCCTACCACCGCCGCGATGATGAACGGCAGCAGGTAGTGCAGCGAGAAGAAGCGGTTGAGCGTCGGGTTGTCCACCGCGAAGCCGCCACGCAGCAATTGCAGGATCGGGTCGCCGATCACCGGGATGGCCGCGAAAATATTGGTGATCACCGCCGCCGCCCAGAAGCTCATCTGCCCCCAGGGCAGCACGTAGCCCATGAACGCCGTCGCCATCATCAGCACGAAGATGATGACGCCGATGATCCACAGCACCTCGCGCGGCGCCTTGTAGGAGCCGAAATAGAGGCCGCGGAAGATATGGATGTAGACGGCGAAGAAGAACATCGAGGCGCCCACCGCGTGGGTCGCCTGCAGCATGCGGCCGCCATTGACGTCGCGCCGGATGGCCTCGACCGAGTCGAAGGCCAGCGTCACTTCCGGCGTGTAGTGCATGGCGAGCACGATGCCGGTGACGATCTGCACCGCCAGCATGAAGGTGAGGATGGCGCCGCCGGTCCACCAGTAGTTGAGATTCTTCGGCGTCGGGAAATCGACGATCGTCGCCTTGAGGAAGCGGACGACCGGCAGGCGGTCGTCGAACCACTTCTCGACCGCATTGGTGGGGTTGTAGTTGCTTTCGTGCGCAGACATCTAGGTTCTTTCCCCTCAGCCGATCTGAATGACGGTGTCGCTCAGGAACACATAGGGCGGCACCACCAGATTCGTCGGCGCGGGGCCTTTGCGGATGCGGCCCGACGTATCGTATTCCGAGCCGTGGCAGGGGCAGAACCAGCCGCCATATTCACCCGACTCGCCCACCGGCACGCAGCCCAGATGCGTGCACAGCGCCACCATCACCAGCCACTGCTCGTGGCCTTCCTTGACGCGCGACTCGTCGGTGGCCGGATCCTTGAGCTGGTCCATCGGCACCGCGCGCGCTTCCTCGATTTCCTCGGGCGTGCGATGGCGCACGAACACCGGCGTGCCGCGCCACTTGATGGTGACGGTCGAGCCTTCCTCGACGCCGGAGAGATCGAACTCGGTCGATGCCAGCGCCAGCACCGACGCATCGGGGTTCATCTGGTTGATGACCGGCCAGACTGCCGCCGCCACGCCTACCGCGCCCACCGCCCCCGTCGCGACATAAAGAAAGTCGCGCCGTCCTGGACGGGGCTGGTCATCACGCGCCAAGTTCGATTCTGTCGCCAAGGTTCAAAATCCCTGCCTGAATGTCTGATTTTGCGCTGCTTTGCGGGCCCCCGCGCCGCGCGCAATAGATGCCGTCACCCGCCCTCAACAGCGCGTGATTTCGCCGTCTTTTGGCACTCTCACTTGCGCTTGTCCAGCCGGGCGGTCTGTGCGCAAAGATAGTGCGACACTATACCCACCGGCACTTTCGGGCCTGCATCGTATGGGAAAGGCCATGACTGTCGCCCTTGCCCTCTACCAGCCCGACATCGCCCGCAACACGGGCACGCTTCTCCGTCTCGGCGCCTGCCTCGGGGTGCACCTGCACATCATCCATCCCACGGGCTTTGCCTTCTCTCCCCGCGAATTGAAGCGCGGCGGGCTCGACTACGTGCCGCTCGCCGCCTTTACCGAGCACGACAGCTATGCGCATTTCTCCGCCTGGCGCCGTGCCGCCGGCCGCCGCGCCGTGCTGCTCACCACGAAGGCCGACGTTTCGGCCTATGCGGTGGCCTACACGGCCGAAGACGTGCTCATTCTCGGCCGCGAAAGCGCCGGCGTGCCCGACGCCGTCGCCGCCGAGGCCGATCTGAGGGTGCGCATCCCCATGCAGGAGGGTTTGCGCTCCCTCAACGTGGCCCTCGCCGGCGCCATGATAGTGGGCGAGGCCCTTCGTCAGACCTGCCATTTCGGAACGCTCGCATGACCCTTCCCGCCGACATCGACACCCGCAAGGCCGCTGCCGCCGCCTGGTTCCGCACCGTGCGCGACGAGCTGTGCGCCCGCCTGGAGGCCATCGAAGCCGAGGGCGGCGTCCATGCCGACCATCCGCCCGGCCGCTTCGAGATCACGCCGTGGGCGCGCCCCGAGGGCGGCGGCGGCGAGATGGGCCTGCTGCACGGGCGCGTCTTCGAGAAGGCCGGCGTCCACATCTCGGTGGTCCATGGCCGCTTCAGCGAGGAATTCGCCCGCCAGATGCCGCATACCGAGGCCGGCGCCGAGTTCTGGAGCGCCGGCGTGTCGGTCATCATCCATCCGTGGAACCCCAACGTCCCCGCCGCGCACATGAACACGCGCATGATCGTCACCGGCAAATGGTGGTTCGGCGGCGGCGGCGACCTCACCCCCGTGCTCGACCGGCGCCGCACCCAGACCGACGCCGACAGCATCGATTTCCACGCCGCCTACCGCGCCGCCTGCGAGGCGCACGGCGTCGACTACCCGCGCTACAAAGCATGGTGCGACGAGTATTTCTTCCTCAAGCACCGCAACGAGCCGCGCGGCATCGGCGGCATCTTCTACGACAACCACAATTCCGGCGACTGGGACGCCGACTTCGCCTTCACCCAGGATGTCGGCCGCGCCTTCCTCGACATCTATCCGCAGCTGGTCCGCCGCAATTTCGGCATTCCGTGGACCCAGCCTGACCGCGACGAGCAGCTCGTCCGCCGCGGCCGCTATGTCGAGTTCAATCTGCTCTATGATCGCGGCACGACCTTCGGCCTGCGCACCGGCGGCAATGTCG
>JBDHTK010000099.1:0-10704 GCA_039808625.1 Devosia sp.
CGCCAGGCGAGCTTGCCGTGGCCGATCTCGCGGCGGCCGGGCGAGCCCATGCGGCCGGCCTCGCCGACGCTGTAGGGCGGGAAGTTGTAGTGCAGCAGGAAGGTCTCCTTGCGGGTGCCTTCGAGCGAATCGACATATTGCTCGTCGTCGCCGGTGCCGAGCGTCGCGACCACGAGGGCCTGCGTCTCGCCGCGGGTGAAGAGCGCCGAGCCGTGGGTGCGCGGCAGCACGCCGACCTCGGCGAGGATGGGCCGCACGGTGCGCACGTCGCGCCCGTCGATGCGGGTGCCGGTGTCGAGGATGTTCCAGCGCACGATCTTGGCCTGGAGGTTGTGCACCACCTCGCCCAGATGCTCGGCATTGACGGTGCCGGCCTCGATGCGGGCGGCGAAGGCCTCCCGGACCTTGGCGTTGGCGGCATCGACGGCGGCATAGCGCTGCTGCTTGTCGGTGAGCCTGTAGGCGGCGCGCAGATCGGCCTCGGCAATGGCGAGGACGTCCTTTTCGAGGTCGGTATAGTCCGGCGGGGTGAAGTCGCGCGGGTCCTTGGCGGCCAGCTCGGCGAGCCTGATGATCGCCTCGATGACCTTCTTCGACGCCTCGTGGCCGAACATCACGGCGCCCAGCATCACCTCTTCGGAAAGCTCCTGGGCCTCGGACTCGACCATCAGCACGGCGTCGGCGGTGCCGGCCATGACGAGATCGAGCTTCGAATCGGCGCGGCGGTCGACGGCGAGGTTGAGCACATATTGCCCGTCGACATAGCCGACGCGGGCGGCGCCGATGGGGCCCATGAAGGGCACGCCCGAAATGGTCAGCGCGGCGGAGGCGGCGACCATGGCGAGCACGTCGGGATTGTTCTCCATGTCGTGCTGGAGGACGGTGACGATGACCTGCGTCTCGTTCTTGTAGCCATCGGGAAAGAGCGGGCGGATGGGCCGGTCGATGAGGCGCGAGGTCAGCGTCTCGTTCTCGGTGGGGCGGCCTTCGCGCTTGAAATAGCCGCCGGGAATCTTGCCCGCGGCGAAGTATTTTTCCTGGTAGTTGACGGTCAGGGGGAAGAAGTCCTGGCCGGGCTTGGGCGACTTGGCCGAAACCACGGTGGCGAGCACGACGGTCTCGCCGAGCGTGGCGAGCACGGCGCCGTCGGCCTGGCGGGCAATCTTGCCGGTCTCGAGCGTCAGGGGCTGGCCGCCCCAGTCGAGCTCGACCTTGTGGTGATCGAAATTGATGGGCATTGGCTGTCTTTCCATTCTGCCGGAACGAGCGGGAACGCGGGAGGGCATGGCGCCGCCCCACGAACTCGTCCGGTGTGCCTCACAGCGGCACGGGTTCCGCCGGCTTTGCCGCCTTGCTGGCGGGTGGGAACATGGACAAGACGATGAGCCATTCAGCGCATGAATGGCCGATGATCTCGCCATGCTCCGCAAGGGATGCGGCCGGCTTTCGCAAAGGGCGAACGAGGCGTGCCTCGCCCGCCGGGGTCGGCTCGGGGTCAGCGGCGGATGCCGAGGGCCTCGATCAGTTTCCGGTAGCGCGCCTCGTCGACCCGCTTCAGATAGTCGAGCAGCGAGCGGCGCGTCTGCACCAGCTTCAGCAGGCCGCGGCGGGAGTGATGGTCCTTGCCGTGGCTCTTGAAGTGCTCGGTGAGGTTGACGATGCGCTCGGAGAGGATCGCGACCTGCACCTCGGGCGAGCCGGTGTCGCCCTTCTTGGTGGCATATTCGGTGATGAGCGCGCTCTTGCGCTCGGCAGTGATCGACATCGAACATCCTTTCGAAGAGGAGGGTGGGATGCCCAGCTCCGGGATGTCGTCCAGGGCGGGCCGCTGCAGCCGGGGCCAAAGCGCCGGATGCCGGGGCCGTATAAGGGAATTGCGGCAGAATTGCCAGCATTAATCGCCGGGCGGCTCAGCCGGCCTCGTCCTCGGGGCGGGCCGGGTCGATGCTGGCCAGCGGCAGCTCGAAGCGCCATTCGAGCCCGTCGGGGTGGACGACCCGCTCGACCTTGGCGCCGAGCGAGCGGCCGACCATGGATTCGAGCACGGTGGTGCCGAAGCCGCGCCGCTCGGCCGGCGGCTCGAAGGGGGTGACGGTTTCGCGCCAGCTGAGGCGCAGGATCTCGGGCTCGCGCCGCCAGGTGATGGCGAGCCGGCCGCTGTCGCGGCGCAGGGCGCCGTATTTGACGGCGTTGGTGGCGAGCTCGTGGGCGGCCATGCCGAGGATCTGGGCGGCCTGGATGTTGAGGCGCGTCGAGGGCCCGTCGAGGCTGAGGCGCGCCGGGTCCTCGGGGCGGAAGGGCTCGAGCTGGCCGTTGACGAGCTCGCGCAGGTCGACGCCGACGGCGCCGTTGGCGAGCAGCAGGTCGGTGGAGCGCGCCAGCCCGAAAATGCGCTTTTCGAAATTCTGCACGAATTCGGGCACGGATTCGGCGCCGCGGGCGGTCTGCTTGGCCATGGCGGCGATGACCGTCATCTGGTTCTTGGAGCGGTGCGCCAGCTCGCGCATCAGGAAGCGCACCTCGGTCTCGGCCTGCTGGCGGCGGCGGCTCGCCTCCTCGATGGCGGCCGAGACGGTGGCGATCTCGGAGATGGGATAGGCGCGCGAGGTGACCGGCTGGCCGGCGCCGAGGCGCTTGGCCTCGGCCTCGAGGCCGCGCACCGAGCGGCCGATCTGCAGCGTCACCCAGTAGACGATGAGGACGATGACGGCGGCGAGCAGCAGGCCCCCCACGGCCAGCGACCAGACGGCGTCGAGCAGCGGCTTGCCGATGAGCGAGGTGGGGGCCCACACGATCAGCGTCCAGCCGGTGATGAAGGACTGCCGGATGGCGGCGCGGTAGGTGTCGCCGTCGCTGCGCAGCGTCACGAGGCCGGGCGTCGTGGTCAGCTCGGTGACGTCGGCGAGGGCGAAATGCGTGCCGGTCTCGCCGGCGCCGTGGGAGCCGCCGATGATGGTGCCGTCGCGGTCGACCATCGCCACCTGCCAGCCATCGGGCAGCTTGTCGGAGAGCAGGGCCGCCTCGAGCGTCGTCGCGTCGCGCGAGATGCCGAGCACGGCCGGCGCCAGCGTGCCGCCCATGACGGGATAGAGGGCGTTGAACACCTGGTGGCCGGAGACGGCGCCGGTGACGATGCCGGACACCACGGTGTCGCCGGTTTCGAGCGCCTTGCGGGCGCTTGGCGCATCGGCGGAGGGCACTGGCGGGGAGCCGAAGGGGCGGCGCGTCGACATGATGACGTTGAAGTCGTGGTCGAGCACGAAGACGTGGGTGCTGGTGCCCTCCAGCGCCGTCTTCACCTGGGTGTAGAAGGCGGCGAGGTCGCCGACGGCCAGCGTCGCGGTGCTGGCCAGCACCTTGAGGGTCGAGATGTTGGCGAACACCTCGCGGTCGACGGCCTGCATGATGGAGCGGGTCGAGCCGGTGATCAGCGTGTCGACGACGCGCTCCTGCGCCTCGTTGTTGCGCTGCAGCAGCACGGCGGAGAAGGCGAAGGCCGGCACCAGCGCGACGAGCGCCAGCACGAACAGGTAGACGGCGATGGACCGCGGGCGGTGGGCGGCGCTCGGCGCGAGGGGGAGCGCGGACGCTGTGGGGGCAGGCAAGACTTCCTCCGGGGGAGCTGACGGCGGAAGATAGACCGGCGGCGCCGTGCGCCGCAAATGGCGCGGGGCCGACCGGGCGGCTTCAGGGGGTAAGATGCGCGAGGCCCCCTCGGGGTTCCCTAGCCGCGCAGCACGCGCTCGGGGTGGAACCGGCCGGCGCGGACGCGGCCGATGGCGACGGCCCTGCCGGCGCTGCTGGCCCAGGCGGCGTCGAGCTCGAGCGGGGCCTGCCGGCCGCGCAGCAGCAGGGCGCCGCCATTGCGGATGAGGGCCGCCTCGCCGGGGTCGACCGCGAGCTCGGGCAGGTGGCGCAGCGCCACGGCAGGCGGCTTGAGCAGCGCGTCGCGGTCGGGGGCGGCCTCGATGGCGGCGAGGGTCAGCGCGTCGGCCTCGGTGAAGCCGCCGACGGCGGTGCGGCGCAACTGCGTGACATGGCCGCAGGTGCCCAGCGCCCGCGCCAGGTCGCGGGCCAGGGCGCGCACATAGGTGCCCTTCTCGCAGACGAGCTCGAAGCGCGAGCGCTCGGGGCCATGCGCGACGAGCGTCAGCCCAGTGATGGTCACGTCGCGCTCGGCGAGCGCCACCGGCGCGCCGGCCCGCGCCAGGTCGTAGGCGCGCCGGCCGTCGACGCGGATGGCCGAGAAGGCCGGCGGGCGCTGGCGGACGGTGCCGACGAAGCGCCCCAGCATGGCGCGCACCGCCGCCTCGCCGGGGCGGTGCGGGGAGGTGGCGACGATCTCGCCCTCGGCGTCGTCGGTCGTGGTCTCGGCGCCCCAGCCGAGCTCGAAGGCGTAGCGCTTGGCGCCGGCCTGGACGAAGGGCACGGTCTTGGTGGCTTCGCCGAGCGCGATGGGCAGCAGGCCCGTCGCCAGCGGGTCGAGCGTGCCGGCATGGCCGGCCTTTTCGGCGCGGTAGAGCCAGCGCAGCCGGCCGACGGCCTGCGTCGAGGTCATGCCGAGCGGCTTGTCGAGGACGAGCCAGCCGGAGATGGGGCGCTTGCTGGTCGTCATGAGGCCCCGGCGCGGCGGCTCACTCGTCGGCGTCGGCGGCGGAACCGAGGTCGCGCTGCACGCGCTCGGAGCGCAGCAGCGCGTCGATGCGGCCGAACTCGTCGAAGGTGGTGTCGACGAGAAAGCGCAGCTCGGGGGCGAATTTGAGGTCGAGCTCGGGGGCGATGCGGCCGCGGATGAAGCGCTTGTGGCGGTTGAGCGCGGCGACGATCTCGTCGGCCCGGTCGCCGCCGAGCGGCATGACATAGGCGGTGGCGAGCCTGAGGTCGGGCGACATGCGCACTTCCGGCACGGTGATGGCCGGGCCGGACAGCGCCGCGTCCTCGATCTCGCCGCGGGCGAACAGGCCGGCCAGAGCATGGCGCACCAATTCGCCCACGCGCAGCATGCGCTGGGTGGGGCCGGCCGGCCGGGAACTGTCGGAGCGGGCATGTCTCATCGTGAGCGATCTAGGCGCTCGCGGGGGCCGGGTCAACGGGCATGGGGCGGCCGGCGATGCGCGCCGCGAGCCCGTCCAGCGCCCCCGCCTCGGCAAAGGCACGGCGCGGCAGGATGACGACCTCCTCGTCGGCGACGAGGAACAGGTGGCTACGGGTGAGGATGGCCTCGCGCACCTCGCCCAGCTTCAAGGCACGGGGCGGCCCGCCGCCAAGCAGGTCCAGCCGGTCGGGCCATTCGCCCACCGTCAGCTCGGCCGGGCGGCGGAGGCGGCGGCCGGCGCGCGCCCACTGGCGCAGCGCCACGCCGAGCAGCACTAGCACATAGCCGATGGCGACGGCGAGCGACACGAGGATGGAAAAGCCCCAGCCGAGGCGGGCGCCGGCCCAGTCGGGCGGCACGAGGAAGGCGAGGCCGGCGCACAGGCCGAGCCAGAGCACGAGGGCGAGGACGCCGAGCGGCGTCGGGCGCGCCGCCGCCTGCTCATAGGCCAGCGCGTCGGCGCGGGTGAGCGTGAAGGTGGTGGTGCGCAGCGGCTCGGTCGCCATGGGGCGACGCCCTCACTCGAGCGCGAAGCTCAAACCCACCTGCAGCGCGTGGACGAGCAGCGGCCCGGACTGGCCGATATGGGCCTCGGCCGCGGCGAAGCCGGGGTCGGCGAGGCTTTCGACAAGGCTCGGCCCGGAGGTCGCGAGGCGCAGGCGGTAGCCGACATCGAGCGTCACCGGCTCGCCGAGCGCGACGCGCAGGCCGGCGCCGAGCTGGGCGGCGGGAACGATGGCGCTGGCCGCGGTGGCGCCGCAGCCGCAATCCTCGCCATAGGTGGCGGTGACGCGGGCGAGGCCGAGGCCGGCGCCGACATAGGGCACGAGGCGCGTGCCGGTCTCGACATCGTACCAGGCGCTGGCGAGCAGGAACTGGATGGCGGTGGCGACGGCCCCGCCGGTCGGCAGCGGCAGGCCGCCGGCATCGGGCGGCAGCTCTTCCTCGCCGAGCATGCTCCATCCCCAGGCGCTGTCGGTGGTGCCGCCGACGACGAGCGTCGCCCGGCCGCTGTTGAGCCCGGCGTCGGCGCCGGCAAAGCCGGTGGCGGAGAGCTCCGCCTCGACCCGCACGCCATTGCCGAAGCCATAGCCGAGGACGGCGCCGCCGAGGCCGCCCCGGTCATGGGCGAGGGTGCCGGCGAGGGCGAAATCGATGCCGGCGCCCACGGTGGGGTGGGCGACAGCGGCCAGAGCGCGGTTCAGAAAGCCGAGGAAATCGGCGTCGATGGCCGGCCCGACGACCGAGGCGGGGCCGGCATGGAGCGGCGCGGCGTCGTCGGTCTCGAATTCCACGACGCGCCCGCCGACGGTCAGATCCGTGGCGGCCGGGGCGACGACGCCGGCGAGAATGCCGGCATAAAGGCCGGAGACGGGCGGCGCCGCGAGGGCGGGCGCCGAACCGAGCGCGACGAGCGCCAGCGCTGCCTTCCATTGCCGTGCCATGTGCTCACCCCCGGGTCCGGCAGGCACTATAGGCGGCAGCGCCGGGCGTGCAAGCGCCGGGCGGCCCTGCCGTGGCGCCTTTTCGAGCCGGAAACGTCCCTGGGGTCTTCCTGAAGGGCTTCAGCGGTAGCCGGCGGCCTGCAGCTCGAACAGCTCGGCATAGCGCCCGCCGAGCGCCATGAGCTGCGCATGGGTGCCGGCTTCGAGCACGCGGCCGGCGTCGAGCACGACGATGCGGTCGGCCATGCGCACGGTCGAGAAGCGGTGCGAGATGAGCAGCGCCGTCGCCCTTTCGCTCAGCGACTTGAAGCGCGCGAAGACCTCGGCCTCGGCGCGCGCGTCGAGCGCCGCCGTGGGCTCGTCGAGGATGATGATCTCGGCGTCGCGCATATAGGCGCGGGCGATGGCGAGCTTCTGCCACTCGCCGCCCGACAGGTCCTGGCCGCCGACGAACTGCTTGCCCAGCTGCTGCTCGTAGCGGCCGGGGAGCCTTTCGATGACCTCGTCGGCGAGGGCCTGCTCGGCCGAGCGGGCGATGCGGCCGAGATCGTCCGCCGCCTCGATGCGGCCAACCCCGATATTGTCGCGGGCGGTGAAGGAATAACGCAGGAAATCCTGGAAGATGACGCCGATATGCTTTCTGAGATCGGCGGCGGCGAAAGCGCGGATATCGATGCCGTCGATGGTAATCCGGCCTTCCTCGGCCTCGTAGAGGCGCGTCATCAGCTTGACGATGGTGGTCTTGCCGGCGCCGTTCTCGCCGACCAGCGCCACCGTCTCGCCGGCCCTGATGGTGAGCGAGAAGTCGCGGATGACGAAGCGCTCGGAGCCCGGATAGCGGAAGCCGACCTTGTCGAAGACGATGCCTTCCCGGAGCGGCACCGGGAAGGGCCTGGGAGCGGCCGGCTCGACGATGGTCGGCGCGATGTCGAAGAAGGAATAGAGGTCGTCGAGATAGAGCGCCTGGCCGGCGATCTGGGTGAAGCCGATGAGGATCTGCTGGAAATAGCCGTTGAGCTGGCCGAAGGAGCCGGAGAGGAACACCAGGTCGCCGATGGTGAAGTCGCCATTGAGGGTGCGCCAGACGACATAGGCATAGGCGCCGTAATAGGCGATGGTCGAGAGCGCCCCGAGCATGGCGCCCCACAGGGCGCGCTCGATGGTGAGCTTGCGGTTCTGCACGAAGATCGCGTCGGCGAGCAGCTTGAAGCGGCCGACGAGATAGGCGCCGAGCCCGAAGAGCTTCACCTCCTTGGCGCTGTCGGCGCTGGCGCCGATCTGGCGCAGATATTCCATCTGCCGGCGCTCGGGCGAACGCTCGTGGTTGAGCCAGTAGGAGAGGCGGTTGAAGCGGAACTCGCCCCACACGGCCGGCAGCACGGCGAGCGCCATGAGGACGATGAGGAGCGGGGCGTAGACGATAAGGCCGATGGCGAAGGCGATGGCGCTGATCACCATCTGCACCTGGCCGAAGACCTGGCCGAGCACGGTCGAGCGGCTGGCGGCCTGGCGGCGGGCGCGCTCCAGCCGGTCCTGGTAGGAGGCCTCCTCGAAATGCATGAGGTCGAGCTCGGCGGCGTGGCGCATGAGGTCGACGCTGACGCGGTTGGAGTGGAGCTCGCCCTGCAGCGCGTCGAAGACCTGGACGCCGCGCATCATGAGGTCGCGGCCGAAGACCAGCGCGAACTCGCCCAGAAGGAAGAAGCCGAGCGTGTGCAGCCGGCCGCTCTCGAACCAGTCGGGGCCGAGCGGGCCGAGCCCGGTCTGGCGCACCACCTCGTCGATGATGAACTTGGCAAAGAGCAATTGCAGGGGCGGCGTCACCGCCACGACGAGGCGCAGGACGATGGTGCCGACCATCAGCCCGGGCGCGGTCTGCCACATCTCGGCGAAAAGACGCCCGAGATTGCGCAGCGTCTTCAGGCGCTGGCCCTTCTCGAAGGGCAGGACGTCGGGGAGACGGGACGGGCGCAAATCAACCTCAATAGAGCAGAACGCCCGGGGCGGACCCCGGGCGCTATGAAATCTAGGTGCGGACGGCGCCGCTTTACAGGGTGCGCGACACCTGCTCGACGCGGAAGCACTCGATGACGTCGCCGGCGCGGATGTCCTCGTAGCTCTCGAAGGCCATGCCGCATTCCTGGCCGACCGGCACTTCCTTCACCTCGTCCTTGAAGCGCTTCAGCGTCTTGAGCTTGCCTTCGTGGATGACGATGTTGTCGCGCAAAAGGCGCACGCCGGCGCCGCGCTCGACGATGCCCTCGGTGACGCGGCAGCCGGCGACCTTGCCGACCTTGGTGATCTGGAACACTTCGAGGATCTCGGCATAGCCGATGAAGGTCTCGCGGCGCTCGGGCTTCAGCAGCCCCGACATGGCCGCCTTCACGTCCTCGATGAGGTCGTAGATGATGTTGTAGTAGCGGATCTCGATGCCGTCGCGCTGCGCCAGCTCGGCGGCCTGCTTGTTGGCACGCACGTTGAAGCCGATGATGATGGCGTTCGAGGCGGTGGCCAAAGTCACGTCGGATTCGGTGATGGCGCCGACGCCCGACATCAGGATCTGCGCCGACACCTCCTCGGTGCCGAGCTTGTTGAGCGAGGCGACGATGGCCTCGACCGAGCCCTGCACGTCGCCCTTGATGAGCAGCGGGAACTTGGCGACGCCCGAGGCCTTGAGCTGGTTCATCATCTGCTCGAGGCTGGTGGCGCCGCCGCCGGCCGTCTTCTCGCGCAGCTGGCGCTGGCGGTATTCGGTGACCTCGCGGGCCCGCGCCTCGGTATCGACCACCGAGAAGCGGTCGCCGGCCGAGGGCACGCCGTTGAAGCCCAGGACCTCGACAGGGGTCGAGGGCTCGGCTTCCTTCACCTGATCGCCCTTGTCGTCGATAAGGGCGCGGACGCGGGCGAATTCCGTTCCAGCGACGAGGATGTCGCCGACCCGGAGCGTGCCGCGCTGCACCAAGACGGTGGCCACGGCGCCGCGGCCGCGGTCGAGCTTGGCCTCGATGACGAGGCCCTCGGCGCGGCCGTCGCGCGGCACCATGAGCTCGAGCACCTCGGCCTGCAGCAGGATGGTCTCGACGAGCTTGTCGAGGCCGGTCTTCTTGAGCGCCGAAACCTCGACCTCGAGCGTCTCGCCGCCCATCGATTCGACCTGCACGTCGTGCTGGAGCAGCTCGGTGCGCACGCGCAGCGGATTGGCCGAGGGCTTGTCGATCTTGTTGATGGCGACGATGATCGGCACGCCCGCCGCCTTGGCGTGCTTGATGGATTCGATGGTCTGCGGCATGACGCCGTCATCGGCCGCGACGACCAGGACGGCGATGTCGGTGGCCTGGGCGCCGCGGGCGCGCATGGCGGTGAACGCCTCGTGGCCGGGGGTGTCGAGGAAGGTCACCTTCTGGCCGTTCTTCTCGACCTGGTAGGCGCCGATATGCTGGGTGATGCCGCCGGCCTCGCCCGACACCACGTTGGTCTCGCGGATGGCGTCGAGCAGGCTGGTCTTGCCGTGGTCGACATGGCCCATGATGGTGACCACCGGGGCGCGGTGCGTCAGGTCCTCGGCCTTGTCGTCGGAGGGCACGTCGAACAGGCCCTGCTCGACGTCGGATTCGGAGACGCGCTTCACCGTGTGGCCGAGCTCGGTGGCGATGAGCTCGGCCGTGTCGGCGTCGATCACGTCGTTGATCTTGAGCATCTGGCCCTGCTGCATGAGCAGCTTGATGACGTCGACCGAGCGCTCGGCCATGCGGTTGGCGAGCTCCTGCACGGTGATGGCGTCGGGGATGGTCACCTCGCGGCTGAGCTTGGGCTGCACCTGCTGGTTGCGGCCGAGCTTCTTGTCGCGGCGGCGGCGCATGGCGGCGAGCGAGGGGCCGCGGTCGCGGTCCGACTCGGTGGTGGCGGAGGCCACGGTCAGGCGGGCGCGGCCGAAATTGCCGTCGTCGGTGCGCCGGCCGGGGCGCTCGGGCTGCACGCGCGCATTGCGGCGCGCCTCGGCCTCGGCGGCGGCAGCCCGGCCGGCGGTCGGCGCGACGGTGCGGGTGCGCCGGCCATCGGCCTCGGAGGGCGGGGTCGGCACGTTGGGAATGGGCGCGGGACCGCCGGGGCGCGAGGAGGCGGTGCGGGCGGCGCCGGGGGCGGCCCGGCGGCGGTCGGCGGTGC
>JBDHTK010000100.1:0-10641 GCA_039808625.1 Devosia sp.
GTAGGTCTCGGCGATCATCTGCATGTCGCCATATTCGATGCCGTTGTGGATGGTCTTGACGAAATGGCCGGCGCCGCCCTCGCCGAGCCAGGCGCAGCACGGCTCGCCGTTGAACTTGGCCGAGATCGCCTCGAGGATCTCCTGGGCGTTCCGCCATTGCGCCTCGGGGCCGCCGACCATGATCGAGGGGCCGTGGCGGGCGCCCTCCTCGCCGCCGGAGACGCCGATGCCGAGAAAGCCGATGCCCTTGGCCTTGAGGTATTCGTAGCGGCGCTGGCTGTCGGTGTAGAGCGAGTTGCCGCATTCGAGGATGGCGTCGCCGGGCTCGAGCAGGGGCAGCAGGTGCTCGATCATCTCGTCGACCGGCTTGCCGGCCTTGACCATGATGATGATGGAGCGCGGGCGCTTCACCGCCTCGATGAAGGCGGCGATGTCCGCCTCGGGAACGCAGCGGCCGTCGAGCCCTTCGTTGCGCGCCGTCGCCATGAAGTCGTCGATGCGGCTCGCCGTGCGGTTGTGGACAGCGACAGTGTAGCCTTTTTCGGCGATATTGAGGGCCAGATTGGATCCCATGACGGCCAGCCCAATAAGGCCGATGTCGGCAGACGGCATTCGTATCTCCTAGACGTCGCATAAACTTTAGTCGGTGTCGCCACGACTACGCCCATTGTCGCGACAAAGCTATGGCGGGGCTCATGAAACCTCGCCTATAGCTGGCGCCCAGGCCGCAGCGGAGGAGAAGCACGAGATGGATTCGCTGTCGCAGTTCAGCCTCGCGGGCAGGCGCGCGCTGGTCACCGGATCGAGCCGCGGCATCGGCCTCGCCATCGCCACGGCGCTGGCCGGCGCGGGCGCCGACATCGTGCTCAACGGGCGCGACGCCCGGACGCTGGGCGCCGCCGCAGCGACCCTCGCCGACGGGGGCGCGCGGGCGCGCGCGGTGGCCTTCGACGTCACCGACAGCGAGGGCGTGCGCGACGCCGTCGCCTATGTCGAGAACGAGATCGGGCCCATCGACATCCTCGTCAACAATGCCGGCACGCAGCACCGCGCGCCGCTCGAGGATTTTCCCGACGACAAGTTCGTCGAGGTGCTGGAGACCAATGTCAGCGCCGTGTTCCGCGTCAGCCAGGCGGTGGCGCGCTACATGATCCCGCGCGGGCGCGGGCGGATCATCAATATCTGCTCGCTGCTCAGCACGGCGGCGCGGCGCACCGCGGGGCCCTATGCCGCCAGCAAGGCCGCAGTCGCCAATCTGACCCGCGGCATGGCGACCGAATGGGCGCGGCACGGGCTCAACGTCAACGGCATCGCGCCGGGCTATTTCAAGACCGAGCTCAACGAGGCGCTGGTCGCCGACCCCGAGTTCAACGCCTGGGTGACGGCGCGCACGCCGATGGGACGGTGGGGCGAGGTGGCGGAGCTGGGCGGGGCGGCGGTGTTCCTCGCCTCGGACGCGGCGAGCTTCGTCAACGGCCACATCCTCTATGTGGACGGCGCCTTCATGGCGACGGTGTAGCCATGAGCACGCGCCCGCCCCTCACGCCGGCCCGCATCGTCATCGTCATGGGCGTCTCGTCGAGCGGCAAGAGTTCCACCGGCACGGCCATCGCGCGGCGGCTGCACGCGCCCTTCCTCGACGGCGACGCGTTCCACTCCGACGCCAACAAGGAGAAGATGCGCAACGGCATCGCGCTGACCGACGCGGACCGCTGGCCGTGGCTCGCCGCCCTCGCCCGGGCCCTGCACGAGGCGGCCGCAGGCAAGGGCGTGGCGGTGGGCGCCTGCTCGGCGCTGCGGCGCGCCTATCGCGACCGGCTGGTCGCGGAGGCGGGCGAGCCCATCCTCTTCGTCTTCCTCGACGGCACGCCGGAGCTGATCGCCCGCCGCATGGCGGCGCGTCATCACGAATACATGCCGGAGAGCCTGCTCGCGAGCCAGTTCGCGACACTGGAGCGGCCGGCGCCGGACGAGAACGTCCTGACCGAGCCGGTGACACTGCCGGTCGAAACCATCGCCGAACACGTGGTCAAGGCGATGCCGCACCTCAAGGCGTTCAAGCGCGGGCAATAGGCTCAGAAGCCGAAGGCGTACTGGCCGGTGGGGCCGGCGGCGTGCTCGAGCGCCAGCATCTTCATCTTGGAGACGACGCCGCCGGGCGAGGAGAAGCCCACCGGCTTGCCGTCGGCGCCGAGCACGCGGTGGCAGGGGATGACCAGCGGAATGGGATTCTGACCCATCGCGTGGCCGACGGCGCGGGCCAGCGCCACGTCGCCCAGCGTGCGGGCGATGGCGCCATAGGTCGTGGTCTCGCCATAGCCGACCTTGAGCAGCTCGGCATAGGCGCGCCGGTTGAATTCGGGCAGGCCGCCCAGGTCGAGGGGCACGTCGGTGAAATCGACCCGCTCGCCCCCGGCGTAGCGGCGGATGCGCTCGGGGAGGCCGGCCAGCGCGCCGTCGGGAAAGCCGGGCTCGGCCGGGTCGCGCGAGATCCACAGCTCGGTGCGGGCGCGGTCGGCGCCGGGCAGCGCGACGCGCGCGAGGCCGGCATCGGTCCAGGCGATGCCGAAGGTGCCGAGCACGGTATCGACCAAAGCGTAGCGCATCTCAGACCACGGGCCCTCCCGGCGCGGTGAAGTCGCTGCCGGCCGGCTTCTGGCGGACGCCGGCCCAGTTGGCGGCGCGCGTGCCCAGCTCGCGGAACTTGCGACTGACCTCGCCGATGCGCGCCTGCCAGGCGGGATCGGGCGCCTGCCCCTCGATGACGCGGAAATAGACGTCCATCAGGGCGGCGATGGCGAAAGGTTCGAGCAGCGCCGCCTTCACCGCCCAGGCGAAGATCAGGGCGAAGACCACGCCGCCGGCGCCCCAGGCGTTGGGAACCAGCCAGACGAGCGCCGCGGCCGGCGCCAGCATGACGAGGAAGACCAGGAAGCCGAGGCCGTAGACGATGACGGCGAGCCAGGCGGCGTTGCGCAGCATCACCTTGTAGTTCTGCGCGTAGAGCACGAGGCCCTGCTGGGCGCCGGCCCACGGATTCTGCGCGCCGGTGCGGATCAGGTAGGCGAGGATGACCTCGTCCATGAGCCCCACGGCGATGCGCAGGAAGGCGCGGACGACGCCGACGGCGTTCTGCAGGCCGGGAATGGGCAGCAGCGCCGCGACGCCCTGCAGCAGGCCAAGGATGGCGGCGAGCACGCCCTTCACCAGCTGGTCGACGCCGAACAGCACGCTGGCCTCGGCGAAGCGCTCGCGCACGATGGTCGTAGCATAGCCGAGCTGGCCCCGGCCCGGTGGCACGCCGCGCCCGTCGATGAGCTCCACCAGCACGGCGATATGGCCGGCCTTGACGAGATAGAGAAGATATTCGCGCAGGAAATAGAGGGCGCCGGCGGTGAGCCCGAAGCCGACGATGCCGCCCCAGGTGGTGCTGGCGGCCTGGAAATCCGCGTCGCCGAAGGCACCCACGCCCCAGCCGACGCCGGCGCCGATGCCGGTGACCAGCACATAGGCGGCCGCGATGCCGAAATAGACGACGACACGGAAGACGAGGAAGGGCAGCGTCTGGCCCATCAGGCCGAGCGTGCGCCGCACCGAGAAATCCCACATGAGGCCTCTCCGTCTCCCCCGCGGCGCCAAATCTAGGCCGACTCCGGCCGCCGGAGCAATCGGCGCTCAGCCAAAGCGCACGGCCGCCAGCGCCACGAGCGCCGGCACGGTCTGCACCACGAGGATGCGCGGGCTCGCCGTCACCGCGCCGTAAATCCCGGCAACGGCGACGCAGCACAGGAAGAACACCTTCACGGGGTCGCCTACCGCGCCCAGCCAGATGCCCCAGACCAGGCCGGCGGCGAGAAAGCCGTTGTAGAGGCCCTGATTGGCGGCCAGCACCTTCGTCGCGCGGGCGAAGTCCGGCGTGGTGCCGAAGGCCCGGCGGCCGTGCGGCGTGTCCCACAGGAGCATTTCGAGGACGAGGATATAGACGTGGACGGCGGCGACGACGCCGGTGAGGATGCTGCCGATCATCATGCCAGCATGAGGCTTTTTCGGGAAACGCGAAAGGCCGTCCCGAAGGACGGCCTCGCGGCACCGAGGGTGTCGTTCACCAGCGTTGTGAGCCTCAGCGCTTCAGGGCGTCGCGGACGGCCTCCTTGGCCTTGCCCACCTGGCCCTGAATCTTGCCTTCGGCCTTGTCGAGCTTGCCGTCGGCCTCGAGCTTGCGATCGCCGGTGAGCTTGCCCGCGGCTTCCTTGACGGCGCCTCGCGCCTGCTTGCCGGCGCCTTCGATCTGGTCCTTGTGCACGGTGTGCCTCCTTGTGGATGTCGCAAGGAGAACGGCCGAAGCCGGGCCGGGTTCCGCGGGGCCTACCCATCCCGCCGCAGCGGCAGGATGGCGCGCAGGATCAGCAACGCCAGCAGGTAGGCGGCGCCGAAGGGCGCGAAGATGAGGAACGAGACCGGCCACAGGTTGGAGTCGTGCGCCAGCGCCACGAGGCACCACAGCCCGATCGGCACCGACAGGAACAGCGGCGCCATGAAGGCAAGGCGCCAGCCCTCGAAATGCGCGACGACCAGCGCCGCCACCTGCAGGACGATGTAGGCGGGGGCCGCCGCGACGACGGCCAGCAAGCCGATGAGGGGCATTTCACCGCTCCTTCCGGCCCGCAGCATAGCGCCCAACCGTAACCGATCGCGGTGCGCCGCCCGGCGATTTGCAGTGTTCCGGTTAAGGGTTTTCCCGCCCCTGGGACAGCTGCCGGCCGGCGAGGCGGGCGGCGTGGGCCTTCATGGCGGCGGCGTGATAGTCGGACAAGCCCGGCGCGATGGCCTCGTAGCGGCTGACGAAATCGGGATGGCCCAGATGCAGGTCGGCAAGGCCGGCATAGGCCTCCGGCGGGCACGGCCGGGTCCACATCGCCGCCACCCATTGGCGATGGCGTTCGAGCAGCGGGGCCAGCGCCAGGCTGTCGGCGGCGACGCCGTTTCGCATGGCCCCGGCCCAGGCGGCCTCCACCTCGGCCAGCTCGCTATCGAGCATCGCCTTTTCGGCGTCGCTCAGGCTCTCATACTGCCTGCGGCTGGCGGCGATGCGCTCCGGCATGTCGCCGCCATAGCGTTCGATCAACCAGGCTTCGTATCCGGCCTGCCTGGCGGGCGAAAAGCCCCTGTAGAGGTCTGCGTCGCGCATCGGGTCGTCTCCATCGAGGCTGGCGATCGTGCGGTCGACCGTCAGGACAAGCCGGGCGTAGCGCTGCGCTTCGGCGGCGAGGCGGTCGCGCTGCTGGCGCAGCGCGGCACGCCGGTCGAAGCTGGGGGCGTCGAGAAGCGCCCCGATCTCCGAGAGCGGAATGTCGAGCTCGCGATGCAGCAGGATCTGCTGCAGGCGCAGCAGCTCGTCCCGGCCATAGTAGCGATAGCGGTTCCGTCCGACGGACGCGGGCTTGAGCAGGCCGATCTCGTCATAGTGGTGCAGGGCCCGGACCGAAACGCCCGAGAGCTTCGCCACCTCGTTGACCGTCAGCAGCTTCATTGCCGTGCGCCTCCGCCGGACGCCGGGATAGTCCCTCACGCCGCGTGAGGGTCAACCGGCGCGGCGCGCTTTTTTCACTCGCCGAGGAAGCTCACCTCGATGCGGTGAAAGAGCGGCCCCTCCTTCATCCCGGCGAGCCAGCGGCGAAAGTCGTCGAGGTCGTGGAAGCCGGCGCGGCGGGCGTCGGCGAGGGTGACGTCGGCGGGCGACATCTCGTCCATGCGGCCGATCTGCAAGCGGCCGAGCTTCGTCTTGAGCGTGCCCCCCGGCTTCACCGAGGGGCGCGTCCAGCGGCGGAACTGCACGGTGATGTCCCCTGCCCTGATGGCCTCCAGCACCTCGCGCTTGATGAGCATGTCGCCTCCTGCGGTCGTCGTGCCGTTGATAGCGGCGGACGGCGCGTCCGGCCAGCCCGGTTGACAGGCGCTGCGCGGCGATGCCTTGTCGCCGCAGCTTTGGTGGCGTTCGCGAGGAGAACATGGCCCAGACGGTTTTTGCGCAGCCCGGCGACGGCAAGGTCACGGACATGGGCGGCTCGCGCCGGCGCGTGGTGGTCGAATTGCCCGAACTGATGGTGGTGGAGTTCAGCTTCGACACGGGCGCGGTGGGCGCGCCGCATAGCCACCCGCATGTGCAGTCGAGCTACATCGCCTCGGGCATCTTCGACGTGACCATCGACGGGGTGACCGAGCGGCTGGGCGCCGGCGGCGCCTTCATCGTGCCGTCGGGCAAGGTGCACGGCGTCGTCGCCGTCGAAGGCGGCGTGCTGATCGACAATTTCACGCCGCGCCGCGACGATTTCCTCTGAGCGCGGGGCCTGGTGCGGGCGGCGGGACTCGAACCCGCACGGGGCTACCCCCTCGGGATTTTAAGTCCCGTATGTCTACCATTCCATCACGCCCGCGGCGGGCCCGGTGTGTCATGGCGCGGGGCAAAACTCAAACGGGCTTGTCGAATTATAGCGCTTCCGCTATATAGCGCATATGCGATGGACGGTCGAGACCCTCGCGGCCGTTGATGCCGAGATCGCGGCCCTGCCGCCAGGTCTGCAGGCCCGCCTTGTCCGCCTGCTCGAAGTGGTCGAGGCCATAGGCCTCGAGCACCTGCGCGAGCCGCATGTGAAGCATGTCGAAGGCAAGCTCTGGGAGCTGCGCGCCAAGGCGGCCGAAGGAATTGCGCGAGGCCTCTACGTCACGGTGACGGGACGGCGCGTCGTGGTGGTGCATGTTTTCCAGAAGAAGTCGGGCAAGACTCCCCGGCCCGCTCTGGAGCTGGCACGGGAAAGGCTGAAGCAGGTGACGGAATGACGAAGCTCGCCACGCTGAAGAAGCGGCTGATGGAAAATCCCGCGTTCCGGGCGGAGTACGAGAAGGCGGATGCCGAATATGCGGTGATCGAGGCGCTGATCCGGGCGCGGACCAGGGCGCGGCTGTCGCAGACCGAGCTGGCGAAGCGGCTCGGCACCACGCAGTCGGCGATCGCCCGGCTCGAAGGGGGGAACGTCTCCCCCTCCCTCTCCACCCTCAGGCGCTATGCCGAGGCAACCGGGGCGCAATTGCGCATCGAGCTGGTGCAGGCGTAACCGCCGCTCAATCCGTCTCGCCGGAGATGGGGGCGACGTAGGCGACGTCGAGGTCCCAGGGGAAGAAGATCCAGGTGTCCTGGCTCACTTCGGTGATGAAGGTGTCGACCATCTCGCGGCCCTTGGGCTTGGCGTAGACCGTGGCGAAGTGGGCGCCCGGCAGCATGTCGCGGACGACGCGGGCGGTGGCGCCGGTATCGACCAGGTCATCGACGATCAGCACCTTCTTGCCGAGGCGGGCGGCGGCGAGCACATCCTCGGAGATCGGCTTCAGCACCTGGATGCCGCCCTGGTTCTGGTGGTCGTAGCTCTTCACCGCGACGCAGTCGACGGTGCGGATGTTGAGCTCGCGCGCCACGATGGCGGCCGGCACCAGCCCGCCGCGGGTGATGGCGACGCAGGCCGAGAACGGCCCCTCGCCCGTCAGCCGCCAGGCGAGCGCCCGGCTGTCGCGGTGGAACTGGTCCCAGGTGACGGGAAAGGATTTGTGGCTGGTCTGGTTGATCATGGTCTCGCGGGGCTCAATAGGGATCGGGATCGGCAAGGCCGGCGCGCCGGTGCTCGGCGGCGACCATGTCGCGGACGGCGGCGGCAGCCGCGGCGAGGCGCGCCGCATCGGACGAGCGCAGTACCAGCTCGGTGAGCACGGAGCCGTCGCCCATGCGCGGGTAGCTGCCCATCTTCACATCCGGGAAACGCTGCTGCAGTTCCGCCAGCGGGGTGCCGATATTGCCTTCGCCGACGCGCGAGGGAACGGTCACCGACTGCACGCGGCGGCCGCCCTCGAGGGTGGGCGCGACGGATTCCAGCATGGCGCGCATGATGACCGGGACGCCGGCCAGCACGTGCACATTGCCGATGCGGAAGCCGGGCGCGGCGCTGACGGCGTTGACGATGAGGCTGGCGCCCTCGGGGATGCGCGCCATCCTGAGGCGCGCCTCGTTGGGCTCGGTGCCGCGCTCCTTCCAGCGCGCCTCGAGCATGGCGCGCGCCTCGGGATTGATGGGCAGCGCCACGCCGAAGGCTCTGGCGATGGCGTCGGCGGTGATGTCATCATGCGTCGGGCCGATGCCGCCGGTGGTGAACACGTAGGTGTAGCGGGCGCGCACGGCGTTCACCGCGGCGACGATCTCGTCCTCGATGTCGGGGACGATGCGCACCTCCATGAGGTCGATGGCGAGGTCGGCGCAGAAATCGGCGGTGGCGCCGATATTCACGTCCTTGGTGCGGCCGGAGAGGATTTCGTCGCCGATGACGACGAGCGCGGCGGTGGGGTTGGGGGCGTCTGACATCTCGACCCGATGCGGCAAAGGCTTCACTTGCGCGCCAGGGCGGCAAAAATCAACGGTCCGGCGCCGGTTTGCAACAGGCACGAGCGGCGTTCGGCCTTCCAAAAGCCCCCGAGTGCGACTATTTCTCAAGCCATTGTCGGAAAGCCTTGCGAAATGATCACCTATGTCGATGCCGAAACCAAGACCCGCCGCACCACGGGGGTCATCCCGCTGCATGGCGAAGCCGGCTTCGCCGGCATGCGCAAGGCCGGGCGGCTGACGGCGGAGGCGCTCGACCTCATCGCCGAGCATGTGAAGCCGGGCGTCACCACGGCCTTCCTCGACAAGCTCGCCTACGATTTCGCCATGGACCACAACGCCATCCCGGCGACGCTGTTCTACAAGGGCTACCGCTATTCGGTGTGCACCTCGATCAACCATGTCGTGTGCCACGGCATGCCGGAGGCACGGCCGCTGCGCGACGGCGACATCGTCAATGTCGACCTCACCCTCATCGTCGACGGCTGGTACGGCGACAGCTCGCGCATGTTCGCGGTGGGCGCCGTCTCGCGCAAGGCCGAGCGGCTGATCGAGGTGACCTACAACAGCCTCTATGCCGGCATCGCCGCGGCCAGGCCGGGCAACACCACGGGCGACATCGGCGCGGCGATCCAGGCCTATGCCGAGGCCGAGCGCACCTCGGTGGTGCGCGACTTCGTCGGCCACGGCGTCGGCCGGCTCTTCCACGACGAGCCCAACATCATGCATTTCGGCACGCCGGGCACCGGTATCGAGCTCAAGCCGGGGATGATCTTCACCATCGAGCCGATGATCAATCTCGGCCGGCCGCACGTCAAAATCCTCGCCGACGGCTGGACGGCGGTGACGCGCGACCGCACGCTCAGCGCCCAGGCCGAGCATTCGATCGGCATCACCGAGACCGGCCACGAGATCTTCACGCTGTCGCCGCGCGGCCTGTTCAATCCGCTCCACCCAGGGGAACAGGCCGAGTGAGCGAGCCGGTCGGACCGTCGCCCGACGGCCTGTCCGAGGCGGCGGCGGGCGCCCTGAAGGCCGGCCACCGCGAGCGCGTCCGCGAACGCTTCAACAAGGTCGGGGGCGAGGCGTTTTCGGATGCCGAACTGCTCGAGGCGGTGCTGCACCTCGTCATCCCGCGCCGCGACACCAAGGACCTCGCCAAGCTCCTGCTCAAGCGCTTCGGCTCGTTCGCGCGCGTGCTCGGGGCGCCGCGCGGCCAACTCGCCGAGTTCGACGGGCTGGGCGAGACGACCGTCACCAGCCTCAAGATCGTGCTCGCCGCGGCACAGCGCTTCGGGCGCGACCAGGTGGACACGACGCGGCCGATCCTCAGCTCGTGGAGCGAGCTCATCGGCTATTGCCGCGCCGTCATGGCGTTCGAGCACATCGAGCAGTTCCGCATCCTGTTCCTCGACAAGAAGAACCGGCTGATCGCCGACGAGGTGCAGCAGCGCGGCACGGTGGACCACACCCCGGTCTATCCGCGCGAGGTCATCAAGCGCTCGCTGGAGCTGGGGGCGACGGCGCTGATCCTCGTGCACAACCACCCCTCGGGCGACCCCTCGCCGTCGACGGCCGACGTGCAGATGACCAAGCAGATCATCGAGGTCGCCAACCCGCTCGGCATCACCGTGCACGACCACATCATCATCGGCACGTCGGGCCACGCCTCGATGCGCGCGTTGCGGCTGATCTAGCAACAGCAGCAAGTTTCAGCACAATTTTTTGCTCCATCGAGCAAGGGTTTCTACTCGACACGGCGGCGTGCTGCTCGGCGTCACCGCCAGCGTGAACCAGCAATGGGACAATCTCGTGCTCGGCCTCGAGGCCGACGGCGCCTGGACCAACATCAGCGGCTCGGACGAGCTGTTCGGCACCGGCATTGTCGTCACGACCGCGATACCGGCACTCGCCACCCTGCGGGCGGCGCGCTTGGCGCCGGCAGCCCCGCGACCACGGTCACGACGGCGCTCCATACCGTCAAGGTCGGCGCCAACTTCCACTTCTAGAGCCATCGGCCCCTATTCCGGGCCGGTGCTCCCTTTCCCGCCCAGCCTGAGCCAGGTGGCGCGCAGGCCCTTGGCCCAGGCGAGCAGGCGCTCGTCGTGCTTGATGCGGCGGCGCAGGCCCTGCCAGCCGCGATGCGCGCCGGCGGCGAGCGCGCCGCGGCGGGTGATCGGCATGTAGTGGGGGCGCACCGGCGTCAGGCTGTTGCACCA
>JBDHTK010000101.1:0-10632 GCA_039808625.1 Devosia sp.
GCGGCGGCCGATCTCGTCGCGCGGCTGGGAGAGGGCGAACTCGCCGACCTGCTCTATGCCTATGGCGAGGAGCGCAAGTCGCGCCGCATTGCCCATGCCATCGTCGCGGCGCGGGCTGCCGAGCCGCTGGCGACGACGACCGCGCTGGCGCGGCTCATCGAAAGGACCATCGGGCGCAAGCCGGGTGAGGCGCATCCGGCGACACGCAGCTTCCAGGCGCTGCGCATCGCCGTCAACGACGAGTTCGGCCAGCTCGTCGAGGGCCTGTTTGCCAGCGAGCGGCTGCTCGGCGAGGGCGGGCGGCTCGCCGTCGTCACCTTCCATTCGCTGGAAGACCGCATCGTCAAGCGCTTCTTCGATCCCGACAAGGGCGGGCCGGCGCAGTCGCGCCACCTGCCGCAGGCCATCGCGCAGGCGCGGGCCTGGGCGCTGGTGCGCAAGGCGGTGAAGCCGTCGGCGGCCGAGGTGGCGCGCAACCCGCGCGCGCGCTCGGCCATGCTGCGCAGCGCCGTGCGCTCGGCGAGCGCGGCGCGGCCCGTCGATTTCGCCGGGCTCGGCGTGCCACGCCTGCGGGGGGCCGCATGATCCGCGTGCTCAACATGGTCCTCGTCGTCACCAGCATCGCGGCGCTGGTGGGCGTCTATGCGCTCAAATATTCGGTCGAGGAGACGGCGGCCGAGAAGGTGGCGGTGCAGCGCCAGATCGAGCGGCAGCAGGCCGACCTGTCGCTGCTCAAGGCCGACTGGGCCTTCCTCAACCAGCCGGCGAATGTCGCACCCATCGTCACGCGGCATATCGCCGAGCTCAACCTGCAGACGCTGGCGCAGGAGCAGTTCGGCCGCTTCGAGACGCTGCCGATGCGCATGCAGGTGCCCGATTCCGGAGCGCTCGATGCGCTCTTCGAGTCGCTCGATTCCGGCGTCGACCCGATCCAGCAACTCATCACGGAGGCCCGCTGATGGCTCTCGCCGAAGCTGGCGCTCCCATCGCGCTCGACGGCGCGCGCAAGACGCGCGGCCATCTGACCAAGGCGCGCATCCGCTGGGTGATCTTCGCGCTGATCGTCATGTTCGGCGCCGTGGCCGGGCGGCTAGTACAACTCGGCCTCGTCGAGCAGGACACCACCATCGAAGGCCAGACGCGTGACCTCATCACCGCCTCGCGACCGGCCATCCTCGACCGCAACGGGCTGGAGCTGGCCGTCGACATCCGCGTGCCGTCGCTGTTCGCCGAGCCGCGCCGCATCATCGATGTCGAGGAAGCGGCGGCGGCCATCCATTCTGTGCTGCCCGACATCAATATCGACTGGCTGCGCCAGCGCCTCACTGGCGACAAGGGCTTCGTGTGGGTGAAGCGCGAGCTGACGCCGGCGATCCAGGAACGCATCATGCAGCTCGGCATCCCGGGCCTCGACTTCGTCACCGAGAGCAAGCGCTTCTATCCGGGCGGCACCGAGTCCTCGCATATCCTGGGGGCGGTCAACATCGACAACCAGGGCATTGCCGGCATCGAAAAGGACATGGACGACGAGGGCGTCGCCCTGCTGCAATCCATCGGCCTCGCGCGCGGCAACGAGCTGGAGCCGGTGAACCTGTCGATCGACCTGCGCGTGCAGCATGTGATGCACGACGTGCTCACCGACGCCCTGAGCCGCTATCGCGCCATCGCCGCGGCGGGGGTGATGATGGACGTCAGGACGGGCGAGATCCTCGGGCTGGTGTCGCTGCCCGATTTCGACCCGAACAACCCGGTGACGGCGCTTGAAAAGGACAGGTTCAACCGTATCACCTCGGGCATCTACGAGCTCGGTTCGACCTTCAAGACGGTGACGATGGCAGCGGCGCTCGACAGCGGCAAGGTGCGCATCACCGACAGCTTCGACGCGCGCTTCGGGGTGCGCTTCGGGCGCTATACCATTGACGATTTCCACGGCAAGCACCGCATCCTCACGGTGCCCGAAATCTACAAGTACTCGTCGAATATCGGCACCATCAAGGTGATGCAGACGCTGGGTGTCGACGACTTCCGCGCCTTCCTCACTAAAATGCAGTTCGACAAGGTCGCGCCGCTCGAATTGCCGGAGCGCCGCATGCCGACCGTGCCGGCCAAGTTCTCCGAGGTGGTGGCGGCCACGGCGAGCTTCGGGCATGGCCTCTCCATCTCGCCGCTGCACATGCTGCGGGCCGTCGCCGCCTTCGTCAACGACGGCAATATGGTGACGCCGACGCTCTACCGGCGCACGCTGGCGGAGGCGCGCGACACCTATCAGCGCGTGGTGTCGGAGGATACGAGCGAGAAGATCCGCTACCTCATGCGGCTCAACGCGCTCGAAGGTTCGGGTACGCGCATGAACAAGTTCGCGTCCGGCTACCGGGCGGGCGGCAAGACCGGCACGGCCGAGAAGGTGGTCAACGGCCGCTACGATTCCTCGAAGACGCTGGCGGTGTTTGCCTCGGCGTTCCCGCTCGACAATCCGCGCTATGCGATGGTCATCCTGGTCGACGAGCCGCATGACGAGAACGCGCAGTCGGGCCATACGGCCGGCTGGAACGCCGGCGAGGCGACGGGACGCATCGTGCAGCGCGTGGCGCCCATGCTGGGAATCAGCCCCGACTTCAGCCAGATGCTGGATCGCGATCTCGTCCCGGTGGAAATCCGCTAGGGCCGGCCCGCACGAGGAAGCCCATGTCCGTGTCGTTCGCCCTCACCGAGTTGCTGCCGGACGCCGCGGTGCCGCCGGGCCTCAGCGTCACCGGCGTCAACGCCGACAGCCGGGCGATCGTGCCGGGCGAGGCGTTCTTCGCCGTGCCGGGGACGCGCACGCATGGCGACGCCTTCGCTGCCGAGGCGCGGGCGCGCGGCGCTGCGGTAATGGTCAGCGACCGGGTGCCGGCCGTCGATCCGGGGCTGCCGGTGGTCGTTGTCGACGATGTGCGCGCCGCCTATGCGCGCGCGGCGGCACGGCAGTTCGCGCCGCAGCCCGAGATCATCGCCGGGGTCACCGGCACCAATGGCAAGTCGTCGATCGTGTCGTTCGTGCGCCAGATCTGGGCGGCGTGCGGCATCGCGGCGGCGAGCATCGGCACGGTCGGCATCGAGACGGCGCAGGGACTGGTCCCGGGCGAGCTGACGACCCCCGATGCGCTGTCGCTGCACCGCGCGCTCGGGCAGTTGCGGGCCGCGGGAATCGACCATGTGGCGATGGAGGCGTCGAGCCAGGGGCTCGACCAGCGGCGCGTCGACGGCATCCGCTTCGCGGCGGCGGCGTTCACCAATCTGAGCCGCGATCACCTCGACTATCACGCCGACATGACGGCCTATCGCGACGCCAAGATACGGCTTTTCAGCGCGCTGCTCGCCGAGGGCGGAGCGGCGGTGGTGAATGTGGACGATCCCGCGCACGAGCCCTTCGTGCACGCGGCGCTGGGCCGTGGTGCGACGCTGATGACGGTCGGCCGCGACGGCGCCTGGTTCGAGCTCGGCGACATCGTCAACGAGGGCTACGGGCAGCGCGTCAGCGGGCGGCTGGTGGGCGAACCGGTGGACTTCATGCTGCCGCTGACCGGCGCCTTCCAGGCCAGCAATGCGCTGGTGGCGCTCGGCCTCGCCATGGCGACCGGGGCGCCCAAGAAGCCGGCCATCGCGGCGCTGTCGCGGCTCAGGGGCGCGCGCGGGCGGCTGGAGCTGGTGGGCGAGCACAATGGCGCGGCGATCTTCGTCGACTATGCGCACAAGCCGGTGGCGCTGGAGACGGCGCTTGCGGCACTGCGGCCCTATGCGGCGCATCGGCTCAAAGTGGTGTTCGGCGCCGGCGGCGACCGCGACAGGGGCAAGCGCCCGATGATGGGCGAGATCGCCGGGCGGCTGGCCGACGAGGCGATCGTCACCGACGACAATCCGCGCAGCGAGGACGCCGCCGCCATCCGCGCCGCCATCCTCGCCGCCGTGCCCGGGGCGCACGAGGTGGGCGATCGCGCGGCGGCGATCCGCGCGGCCGTACGTTCGTTGCAGCCGGGCGACGTGCTGCTGATTGCCGGCAAGGGGCACGAGGACTATCAGATCATCGGCACCACCAAGCACCACTTCTCTGACCATGAAGTGGTCGCGGCGACGCTGAAGGATCTGTGATGCAGCCATTGTGGAGCGTGGCCGAAGCCGTCGCCGCCACCGGCGGGCGGCCGGAAGGGCTGTCGGACGGGCCGCTCTGGGCCGTCTCCATCGACTCGCGCGAGATCGCGCCGGAGGCCCTGTTCGTCGCCATCAGGGGCGAGACGCATGACGGCCACGATTTCGTCGCGGCGGCGCTGGCGGCGGGCGCCGCGGCCGCCATCGTCTCGGAAGACTGGTTCGCGGCGCATGGTGGTGAAAAGCTGATCGTCGTGCCGGACACGCTCGCGGCGCTCCGGGCGCTCGGCGCCGCGGCGCGGGCGCGCAGCCGGGCGCTGATCGTCGCGGTGACCGGCAGCGCCGGCAAGACCACCACCAAGGAGGCGATCCGCACGGTGCTCGGCGCGGCGGGCGAGACGCATTATTCCATCAAGTCGTTCAACAACCACTGGGGCGTGCCGCTCATGCTGGCGCGGCTGCCGCGCGAGGCGCAGTTCGGCGTGTTCGAGATCGGCATGAACCACGCCGGCGAGATCACGCCGCTGACGCGGCTGGTGCGCCCGCATGTCGCCGTCATCACCACGGTGGCGGCGGCGCATCTCGAATTCTTCCGCTCGGTGACGGAGATCGCCGAGGCCAAGGCCGAAATCTTCCTCGGGCTCGAGCCGGGCGGCACGGCGGTGCTGAACGGCGACCACGAGCATGTGCACGTGCTGTTCGCCCGGGCGCGCGAGCTCGGCATCACCAACATCGTGACCTATGGCTACGACGCCGATTGCGACTGGCGGATCGGTGCGCCGGAGAATGCGGGCGGCAAGACCTTCGCGCCGGTGATGCACGGAGGCGAGCGCTGCGAGCTGATCCTCACGGTGCGCGGCCGGCACATGGTGGCCAACGCCACGGCGGCGCTGGCGGTATCGGACCTCGCGGGGGTCGATCGCGCCGTGGCACTGCGGGCGCTGGCCGGGTTCGGGGCGCCGGAAGGGCGGGGCGAGAGCACGCGGCTCGGGCCGCCCGACCGCCCGCTGCTGCTGGTCGACGAGAGCTACAACGCCAATGTCGCCTCGATGCATGCGGCGCTGGCGGTGTTCGCCGAGCTGGTGCCGCCGGGCGGCCGCAAGGTGCTGGTGCTGGGCGACATGCTGGAACTCGGTCCGCAGGGCGAGGAGTTGCACCGTTCTCTCAAGACTGCCGTGCTGAGCACTGGCGCCACGCAGGTTTTTCTTGTCGGCAAGGCCATCGAACCCCTGGCGGAGGTGCTGGGCGAAGAGGTCGTCAGCGGCCGGGCGCGGCGCATCGAGGACCTGCTCGAGCCCATTGTGAGCAGCCTTGCGTTCGGCGACGCTGTTATGGTCAAAGGATCAAAAGGCGTTCGCCTCGCCAAGCTGGTCGCGCAGATCAAGCAACGTTTCGCGGCGACAGCCTAGAAACGGAGACGCTTCCCGCATGCTCTACCTCTTGGGCCAGCTGGGCGACAGCCTGACGGCGTTCAACGTCTTCCGCTACATCACCTTCAGAACCGCCGGTGCCGTGGTCACGGCGCTGTTCTTCGTCTTCCTGTTCGGGCCGGGGATGATCGCGGCGCTGCGCATCCGCCAGGGCAAGGGCCAGCCGATCCGCGAGGACGGGCCGCAGGGGCATCTGCTCACCAAGAAGGGCACGCCGACGATGGGCGGGCTGATGATCCTCGCCGGCGCGGTGATCTCGGTGCTGCTGTGGTCGAACCTCGCCAACGTCTATGTGTGGGCGGTGCTGTTCGTCACCATCAGCTTCGGCGCCATCGGCCTCTATGACGACTACCTCAAGGTGACGCGCATGTCGCACAAGGGGTTTTCGGGCTGGCAGCGCCTCACCATCGAGGCCATCATCGCGCTCATCGCCGGCTACATCATCGCCTCGATCACCGATCCAGCCATCTCCAACCAGCTCATGTTCCCCTTCATCAAGGGGTCGGGCGTGCCGCTGTCCTATGCCTTCTACATCTTCGCGGCGTTCATCATCGTGGGCGCTGGCAATTCGGTGAACTTCACCGACGGGCTGGACGGGCTCGCCATCGTGCCGGTGATGGTGGCGGCGGCCTGCTTCGGGCTCATCGCCTATCTGGTGGGGTCCTCGACCTTCTCGGAATACCTGTTCATCAACTACGTCGCCGGCACCGCCGAGCTTTCGGTGGTGTGCGGCGCGCTGATCGGGGCGGGGCTCGGCTTTCTGTGGTTCAACGCCCCGCCGGCGCAGATCTTCATGGGCGATACGGGCTCGCTGGCGCTGGGCGGGGCCATCGGCACCATCGCCGTCGCCACCAAGCACGAGCTGGTGCTGGCCATCATCGGCGGGCTGTTCGTGCTCGAAACGGTGTCGGTGATCGTGCAGGTGGTATCGTTCAAGCTCACCGGCAAGCGCGTCTTCAAGATGGCGCCGATCCACCATCATTTCGAGAAGCTGGGCTGGACGGAAAGCCAGGTGGTAATCCGCTTCTGGATCATCTCCTTCGTGCTCGCGCTGATCGGGCTCAGCTCGCTGAAGCTGCGCTGACTCGCAAATCGCAACGGCGCTCACACCTTGCTAACCAAGCCGGCGCTAGAGTGCGCCCAAGCGTAGCGTAGGCAGGGCGGCCGGAAGTCATGTTCGCACGGGATCGCAAGACCCCCATCGCCGAATGGTGGTGGACGATCGACAAGCAATTGCTGTCGGCGCTGATCCTGCTCATGGCCGTGGGGATGCTCCTCAGCTTCGCGGCGAGTCCGCCGGTGGCCGAGCGGCTGGGGCTCAGCCCCTGGCACTTCATCATCCGCCACGCCGTGTTCGACCTCCTGGCGCTGCCGGTCCTGGTCTTCGCCTCGTTCCTGTCGCACCGGCAGGCGCGGGTGATGGCGCTGGTGGTGCTGGTCGGCAGTGTCGTGCTGCTGTGGCTGACGCTGCGCTTCGGCGTCGAGGTGAAGGGCGCCCGCCGCTGGGTGTCGTTCGCCGGCAACACGGTGCAGCCGTCGGAATTCGTCAAGCCGGCCTATGCGGTGATCGGCGCCTGGCTGTTCGCCGAGGCGATGCAGCGGCCGGGGATGCCGGCGCGGCTCATCGGCACGCTGCTGATGCTCGCGATCGTCGCCGGCCTGCTGCTGCAGCCCGACATCGGGCAGACGGCGCTGATCCTCGCCACCTGGGCGACGCTGCTGTTTCTCTCCGGCATCTCGTGGTTCCTGATCTTCGGGCTCGCCGGGGCGGGCGTCGGCCTGCTGTTCGGCGCCTATTTCCTGTTCCCGCACTTCGCCAAGCGCATCGACGCCTTCCTCAATCCCGATGGCGGCGGCAACACCTACCAGGTCGACAAGGCGCTGAACTCGCTGCTCGAAGGCGGCTGGTTCGGGCGCGGGCCGGGGGAGTCGCTGGCCAAGAAGGTGATCCCCGACGCCCATGCCGACTACGTGTTCTCGGCGGCGGCGGGCGAGTTCGGCATCCTGTTCTGCCTCTGCCTCGTGGCGCTCATCAGCTTCATCGTCATCCGCGCGCTGGCCGGGGCGCAGCAGCAGCAGACGCTCTATGCGCGGCTCGCCGTGTCGACGCTGGCGGTGCAGTTCGGGCTGCAATGCGCCATCAACCTCGCGGTGAACCTCAACCTCATTCCGCCCAAGGGCATGACGCTGCCCTTCGTCTCCTATGGCGGCACCTCGACCATCGCCATCGCCTTCGGCATGGGGCTGATGCTGGCGCTGACGCGCAAGCGCCCCGAGGAGCGCATGGCCACCGGCCTGCCGCCCTATCGCGCCGGGCTCGTGGCGGCCGAATGAGCAGCTTCGTCCTCATGGCGGGCGGCACGGGCGGGCACCTGTTTCCGGCGATGGCCCTGGCGCAGGAGCTGAAGCGCCGCGGCCACGTCATCCACCTGATGACCGACCACCGTGCGCAGAGCTATGGCGAGCAGTTCCCGGCGCGCGAGACGCACATCATCCCCTCGGCGACGCCCTCGGGGCGCAACCCGCTGGCGCTGGCCGGCGCCGCCGCGAAGATCCTCGCGGGCATCGGCGTGGCGCACAGCCGGCTCGGCGCCATCCGGCCCGACGCCGTGGTCGGCTTCGGCGGCTACCCCATCGTGCCGCCCTTCGTCGCGGCCAAGCTGCGCGGCATTCCCGGCATATTGCACGAGCAGAACGCGGTGATGGGGCGCGCCAACCGCGCGCTCGGCCGCTACGCCTCGCGCATCGCGCTGAGCTTTGCCGAGACGCAGTTCGCGCAGCCCTTCGCCGCCAAGTCGGTGCTGACCGGCAATCCCATCCGCGACCGCGTGCGCGACGTGGCGCATACGCCCTATCCGGCGCTGACGGCGGAGGGACCGCTGCGGCTCGTCGTCTTCGGCGGCAGCCAGGGCGCGCGCGCCTTCGCCGACCTCGTGCCGCCCGCCGTCGCGGCGCTGCCCGAGGCGCTGCGCCAGCGCCTGCGCGTCGTGCAGCAATGCCGGCCCGAGGACCTCGACCGCGTCACCGAGGCCTATCGGCAGGCGCGCGTGGACGTCGAGCTGAGCGCGTTCTTCACCGACCTGCCGGCGCGCATGGCGGCGGCGCATCTCGTCATCGCGCGCTCGGGGGCCTCGACCGTCGCCGAGCTCACCGTGCTCGGCCGGCCGGCGATCCTCGTGCCGCTGCCGGGAGCGCTCGACGCCGACCAGCGCAACAATGCGCGCATCGTCGAGGCGGCGGGGGGCGGCTGGATCATGGAGCAGGCCACCATTTCGCCACCTTCGCTCGCCACTCGCTTGGCCTCACTTTTCGGTGATCCGGCGAGTCTTAAAGCCGCGGCGGCCGCGGCGCGGGCGCTCGGACAGCCGCATGCCGTCGAAAAGCTCGCGGACCTCGCGGAACAAGAGGCGGACAGGGGGAAGACCACATGAAGATGCCGCGCAATATCGGCCCCGTGCATTTCGTCGGCATCGGCGGCATCGGCATGAGCGGCATCGCGGAAATCCTGCACAACCAGGGCTACAAGGTGCGCGGCTCGGACAGCGCCGAGAACCCCAATGTGCAACGGCTGCGCGGCATGGGCATCGAGGTCGAGATCGGCCAGCGCGCCGAGAACCTCAAGGACGCCGCCGTGGTCGTCATCTCCTCGGCCATCAAGAAGGGCAATGCCGAGCTGGCCGAGGCGCGGGCGCGCAACCTGCCGGTGGTGCGGCGGGCCGAGATGCTGGCCGAGATCATGCGCTTCAAATACGCCATCGCCATCGGCGGCACGCATGGCAAGACGACGACGACGACGCTGGTCGCGACGCTGCTCGACGCCGGGGGGGTGGACCCGACCGTCATCAATGGCGGCATCATCAACGCCTACGGCACCAATGCGCGGCTCGGCGACGGCGAGTGGATGGTGGTCGAGGCCGACGAGAGCGACGGCACCTTCGTCAAGCTGCCGGCCGACGTGGCCGTGGTGACCAATATCGACGCCGAGCATCTCGACCACTACCACGACTTCGACCATGTGAAGCAGGCGTTCCTGACCTTCGTCGAGAACGTGCCGTTCTACGGCTTCGCGGTGATGTGCGTCGACCATCCGGTGGTGCAGTCGCTGGTCGGCAAGATCGAGGACCGCCGCATCGTCACCTACGGCGAGAACCCGCAGGCCGACGCGCGGCTCACCGATCTCGCGCCGTTCGCGGGCGGCTCGCGGTTCAGGGTCGAATTCCGCAACCGCGCCACCGGCGCCGCTCACGAAATCTCCGACCTCGTGCTGCCGATGCCGGGACGCCACAACGCCCTCAACGCCACGGCGGCGATCGCCGTGGCGCACGAGATCGGCATCCCCGACGATGTGATCCGCAAGGCGCTGGCCGGCTTCGGCGGCGTCAAGCGGCGCTTCACCCGCACCGGCGAGTGGAACGGCGTCACCGTCATCGACGACTACGGCCATCATCCGGTGGAGATCGCCGCGGTGCTCAAGGCCGCGCGCGATTCGACATCCGGTCGGGTGATTGCGGTGGTGCAGCCGCATCGCTACACGCGCCTGCAGTCGTTGTTCGAGGAATTCTGCACCTGTTTCAACGACGCCGACACCGTGGTCGTCGCCGATGTCTATCCCGCCGGCGAGGCGCCGATTCCCGGCGTCGATCGCGACGCCTTCGTGCTCGGCCTGCGCGCCCACGGCCACCGCGAGGTGATCGCGCTGCCCGGCGGGGACCGCCTCGCGCCGCTGGTGCGCGAGATCGCCAGGCCCTCCGACTTCGTGATCTGCCTCGGTGCCGGCAACATCACGCAATGGGCCTACGCGCTGCCGGGCGAACTGAAGGCGCTGGGGTGAATTAGGAGAGGCGGGCGTAGAGGGATACGATCGTCATGGCCGGGCTTGTCCCGGCCATCTACGCCTTGCTTCTTTTTTGTGAAGCTAATGACGAAATAAATTTGCTGACGATACCTGACCGGTGTTCGTCAGAAAGTGGACATAACCGCCTGCCATGAGGCGACAACGCAAGACGTGGATGGCCGGGACGAGCCCGGCCATGACGAGGTGAAATGGCCTTTCCGGATCTTACCCCTTCAATTAAAT
>JBDHTK010000102.1:0-10551 GCA_039808625.1 Devosia sp.
CGGTGAAGCATCTCGCCGCCATCGCCGAAAGGCTGATCGCGGCCGGCCGGCCGGCCGGTGATCGCCTCGCCGTGGTCAGCCACGCGGCGCTGCCCGCCCAGCGCGTCGTCGAGTCGACCCTGGGCGAAGCGGCCGGGCTCAGCGGGCTCGAAACGCCGGCGCTCGTCGTCGTCGGCCCCGTCACCGCCTGGCGCGAACTGCTCGACTGGTACGGCCCGGCGCTGCGGAGCAATGCCCTTGGCTAACGGCCTCGTCATCGCCGCCCCGCGCTCCGGCTCGGGCAAGACGGTGCTGAGCCTCGGCCTCGTCGCCGCCCTGCGCCGGCGCGGCCTTGCCATCGCTGCCGCCAAGGCCGGGCCCGACTATATCGACACCGCCATGCTGGCGCGGGCCGCCGGCGCCGAGGCGGTCAATCTCGATGCCTGGGCCATGTCGCCCGAGCGCCTCCGCACCATCGCCCGCGACCATGCCGCCGGTGCCGACCTGCTGTTCATCGAGGGCGTGATGGGCCTCTTCGACGGCGCCGCCGACGGCACCGGCTCCACCGGCGATCTCGCCGCCCACCTCGGTGTGCCGGCGGTTCTCGTCGTCGATGCCGAAAAGCAGGCGCAGTCCGTCGCCGCCCTGGTCATGGGCTTTGCCCGCTTCCGCGCCGATGTCGAGGTGGCCGGCGTCATCCTCAACCGCGTGGCGACGACGCGGCATGAGCGCATGCTGGCGGACGCCCTCGCTCCGCTCGGCCTCCCGCTGCTCGGCGCCGTGCCGCGCCGCGACGGGCTAAGCCTTCCCAGCCGCCATCTCGGCCTCGTCATGCCCGCCGAAATCGCCGGCTTCGACGCCGTGGTCACGACCGCCGCCGACCTCATGGCGGCCTATGTCGACCTCACCCGGCTCGCGGCGCTCTCGGCGCCGCTGCGCCCGCCCACCGCCGGAATCCGGCGCCTGCCGCCGCTCGGCCAGCGCCTCGCCATCGCCCGCGACGACGCCTTCTGCTTCATCTATCCGCACCTTCTGGACGATTGGCAGGCCGCCGGCGCCGACTTGAGCTTCTTCTCGCCCCTTGCCGATGAATCACCAGGAATGAATAGCAACGCCGTATTTTTTCCAGGAGGCTATCCGGAATTGCATGGCGCGCGTCTTGCTTCAGCCACCGCCTTCCACGCCGGCCTCAGGGCGCGCCGCGATGCCGGGGCGCTGATCTATGGCGAGTGCGGCGGCTACATGGTGCTCGGCGAGGCCCTCACCGACCACGCGGGCGTCACCCACCCCATGACCGGCCTGCTGCCCATCCGCACCGACATCAGCCGCCCGCTTCGCCGTCTCGGCTACCGCCGGCTGAGCCATGCCAGCCCCTTGCCCTGGCCGGCGCGCCTGCACGGCCACGAGTTCCACTATTCGACCGGCGGAAATGCCGCGCATCTGTTCGAGAGCAGCGATTCATTGGGCGCGAAATTGCCGCCGCTCGGTGCCGTGCTCGGCCGCGTCATGGGCTCTTATGCGCACGTCATCGATGTGGCATAGCCTAGCGCATGGCCAGGGCGCTGATGTTCATGGGGACCGGCAGCGATGTCGGTAAGTCGCTGATTGTCGCGGGGCTGTGCCGCGCCTTCAGCAATCGTGGCGTGCGCGTTGCGCCCTTCAAGCCGCAGGCGAGATCGGCCGCGCCCAGGCCCTGCAGGCCCGCGCCGCGCGCCGCCCGCCGCTCACGGCGATGAACCCTATCCTGTTGAAACCGGAGCATGAATCGGGCGCGCAGCTCATCGTGCGCGGCCAGCGCGTCGGCTCCTTCCCGGCGCGCGACTACTGGGCCATGCGCGCCTCCCTCCTGCCGAAAATTCTCGATTCATTTCAAGAGCTTGCCGCCGATTCCGACCTCGTCCTGGTGGAGGGCGCCGGCAGCGCCTCCGAGATCAATCTGCGCGCCACCGACATCGCCAATTTCGGCTTCGCGCGCGCCGCCGGCCTGCCCGTCCTCCTCGTCGGCGACATCGACCGCGGTGGCGTCATCGCCGCGCTGGCCGGGACTTTCGCCGTGATCGATCCGGCCGACGCCGCCCTCATCCGCGCCAGCCTCGTCAACAAGTTCCGCGGCGATCCGGCGCTGTTTGCCGAGGGCATGGCCGCCATCGCCGCCCGCACCGGCGTGCCGTGCCTCGGCCCGGTGCCGTTCTTCGCCGACGCAGCGAAGCTCCCCGCCGAGGATTCGCTGGCGCTCGACAGCGCGCCGGCGCCAGCAGGCGACTTCGTCGTCGCCGTGCCGCGCCTGCCGCGCATCGCCAATTTCGACGATCTCGATCCGCTCCGCGCCGAGCCCGGCATCGCCGTGGTGATGGTCGAGCCCGGCCAGCCCCTGCCGCAGCGCGCCGATCTCATCGTGCTCCCCGGCTCCAAGGCGACGCGCGCCGATCTCGACGCCCTGCGCCGCGCCGGCTGGGACATCGACATCGCCGCGCATCGCCGCGCCGGCAAGCCCGTGCTCGGCATCTGTGGCGGCTACCAGATGCTCGGCACCGCGATCAGCGATCCCGGCGGCCTCGAAGGCGCGCCCGGTACCACGGCCGGCCTCGGCCTCCTCGACGTGCACACGGTGCTGGCGCCGGCCAAGCAATTGCGCCTCGAAACGGCCAGCCACGCGGCAACCGGTACGCAAATCTGCGGCTACCACATGCATATGGGCGTGACCGCGGGCGCCGATGCCGGCCGGCCCTTCGCACGGATCGGCACGGCCGGCGAGGGCGCCGTGTCGGCCGATGGGCTGGTCAGCGGCACCTATATTCATGGCCTGTTCGCCGCCGACGCCTTCCGCCACGCCTTCCTCGGCCGTGGCTCGGCCCGCTACGAGGACGGCGTCGAGGCGGCGCTCGACGGCCTCGCGGCGCATCTGGGCCGCCATCTCGATCTCGACGCGCTGCTGGCGCTCGCGGCGGAGGTGTAGATGGCCTGGCTGCTGGCGCCGCTGGCGCTGCTCGTCGAACGCACCGTCGGCTACCCGCCGGCGCTGTTTCGCGCCATCGGCCACCCGGTGAGTTGGGCCGGGGCGCTGATCGCCTGGCTCGAGGCCCGGCTCAACGCCGGCGCGCACCGCCGCGCCAGGGGCGTGGCGCTCCTCGTCCTGCTGCTCGCCAGCGGGCTGGCGGCGAGTCTTCTGATCGTCGCCATCACTCGGCGCATCCCCTTCGGCTGGGGCCTCGAGGCGCTGCTCGCCTCGACCCTTCTGGCGCAGAACGCGCTGGGGCAGGCGGTCAAGGCTGTGGCCGACGGCCTCAATCTCTCGCTCGAGTCGGGCCGGCGCGCCGTCAGCCACATCGTCGGGCGCGATCCCGAGCGGCTGGACGAGCCCGGCGTCGCCCGCGCCGCCATCGAGAGCCTTGCCGAATCCACCTCCGACGGCATCGTGGCGCCGCTTTTCTGGCTGTTCGTCGGCGGCCTGCCGGGCATCGTCCTCTACAAGCTCGCCAATACCGCCGACTCGATGCTCGGCCACCGTACGCCGCGCTACGCCGAATTCGGCTGGGCCAGCGCCCGCTTCGACGATCTGGTCAACTGGCTGCCAGCGCGGCTGAGCGCGCTGCTCATCGCCGGCGCCGCCTTCCTCATGCGCCATGCCGACCCCGAGGCGGCGTGGAGCACGGCGCTGCGCGACGCGCCGAAGCATCTGTCGCCCAATGCCGGCTGGCCCGAGGCGGCCTTTGCCGGCGCCCTCGGCCTCGGCCTTGGCGGCCCCCGTGCCTATGACGGCGAAACCCACGACCTGCCGGCCCTTGGCGACGGCAGGCGCGACCTCGATGCCCTCGACATCCTCAAGGCGCTGGAACTCTACTGGCGGACGATGAACCTGCTGCTCGGCCTCGCCATCGCGCTCGGCCTCGCCCTGTGGCGCTTCGCCTAGCCTTCGGGCATTGGCACGACCGTCGAGCTTTCGGTGAGGCGCGGCCCCTTGAGGGTCATCGGCAGGCCGGCAACGACGAAATGCACCTCGGCGCAGATCTCGGCGAGCCGCTGGTGCGCCGCCCCGGCGAGGTCGCGAAACGTCCGGGCCAGCGGATTGTCGGGCACGATGCCCAGGCCCACCTCGTTGGAAACGAGAATCACCCGGCTCGTGTCGAGGGCCGCGAGCGTCGTTGCCAACTCGCCCACCGCCTCGGCGACATTCCTGTTGGCCCCGAGGAGATTGCTGATCCACAGCGTCAGGCAGTCGACGAGGATGACGTCGTGCTGCCGTGCCGCGCCCTTGAGGGCGGTGGCGAGCGCTAAGGGCTCCTCCAGCGTCGAAAAGCGCCTGGCGCGCTGCTGCTGGTGCAGCCGCACGCGCTCGCGCATCTCCTCGTCCAGCGCCTGTGCGGTCGCCAGATAGAGGGGATGCTCGCCGGCGCGCATGGCCAGCCGCTCGGCAAACCCCGTCTTTCCCGAGCGTGCCCCGCCCAGCACCAGCACATGTCCACTCATCGCCGCTCTCCGCCTTGCTCCAACGCGGGCGCCGGAGATTGGTCGCATAGGGGGTCGCCGGGCAAGCCCGGCTCGCGGGCGGAAATCGATTGCTTATTCTCCTTTCGTATTAGAGACGCAGGCATTATGGTCCGCGCGCGCCGCGCCGGGCGGCACGAATTCGAGGCAGGACGTGACCAGATATTATCTTGGCGTGGATGGCGGCGGCACCAACTGCCGCGTCCGGCTCGCCGACGAGAATCTGGTGACGCTGGCCGATGCGGGCGGTGGCCGCGCCAACCTGCAGATCGACAATGGCGAACCCGCCTTCCGCTCGATCAGTGCCGGCACGCGCGAGGTTTTCGCCAAGGCCGGGATAGATTTCGCCGAGACGGCAAACACTTATGCCTGCTTCGGGATGGCCGGCGGGCGCCTCGCCTCGGCCCGCGAGGCATTCGCGGCGCGACCCTGGCCCTTCGCCGCCGTCAAGGTTTATGACGACATCGACATCGCTCGCGCCGGCGCGCATGGCGGCGAGGATGGTGGCGTCATCATCGTCGGCACCGGCTCGGCCGCCCTGGCCGTCGTCGACGGCCGGCGCTACCAGGCCGGCGGCTGGGGCTTCCATATCGGCGACCAGATGTCGGGCGCCATCCTCGGGCGCGAATTGATCCGTCGCACTGTGGAAGCCTCCGACGGGCTAGTCGAAGGGTCGCCGCTGATCGACGCGGTGCTCGAAAAATTCGGCAGCGTCGACGCCATCATGGACTGGTCCTTCCCGCGCGACGGGCGCGAACCGGCGCCCGCCGCCTCCGGAGCGCCGAATACGCTGCTCGGCCGCGCCCCGGCCGAGTTCGGCGCCTTCGTGCCCGTGCTGATGGACTTTTTCGAGCAGGGCGATCCGGTGGCGCGCGAGCTCATCGACCTCGAAATGCGCTACGTCGACACCTATGTGCGCTGGTTCAAGGCGCACGGTGTCGACAAGCTGGCCGCCGTCGGCGGCTTCGGCAGGCGCCTCTATCCGCTCCTCACCGCCCGCTACGGTACCTTCATCGTCAACCCCAGGCACGAGCCGCTGCACGGTGCCGTGATCCTCGCCAAGCAGAATTTCGCCGCATGAACTACGTCGAACGGAGACATAAGAGCGTGTCCAGCCGCATCATTCCCGTCCAGCCCTTCGACTATGTGGTGTTCGGCGCAACCGGCGACCTGACCAAGCGCAAGCTGATCCCCGCGCTCTATCACCGCTTCAAGGACGCCCAGTTCGACGAACAGAGCCGCATCATCGGCGTGTCGCGCACGAAATGGACGGACGCGGACTTCCGCCAGGCGGCGCGCGAGGACATCGCCAGGTTCGTCGACGCCGCCTATCAGGACGAGGACACCATCGAGCGGTTCGTCTCGATCTTTTCCTATGTGCCCAACGATGTGACCGACCCCGCCAAATGGGGCGATCTGTCGACGGCACTGCGCGACGATCCCAAGGTGGTGCGCGCCTTCTACATGGCCATCGCGCCCGACCTGTTCGGGCCGACCTGCGAATACATCAAGCAGCAGGGCTACTACCGGCGCGACGCCCGCGTGGTCATCGAAAAGCCACTCGGCCACGACCTGCACTCGTCCATCGAGATCAATGACGAGGTGTCGGCCATCTTCGCCGAGGATCAGGTCTACCGGATCGATCATTATCTCGGCAAGGAGACGGTGCAGAACCTGCTGGCGCTGCGCTTCGCCAACGTGCTGTTCGAGCCGGTGTGGAACTCCACCCATATCGACCACGTGCAGATCACGGTGGCGGAATCGGTCGGCGCCGGCACCCGCGGCTACTACGACGAGAGCGGCGCGCTGCGCGACATGGTGCAGAACCATATGCTGCAGCTGCTCTGCCTCGTGGCGATGGAGCCGCCCGCCTCGGACGAGGCCAACGCGCTGCGCGACGAAAAGCTCAAGGTACTGCGCTCGCTCAAGCCCATCAATGGCGGCGACGTGGGCAAGGTCACGGTGCGCGGCCAGTATCGCAGCGGCTCGATCGACGGGCAGGCCGTGGTCGGCTACCAGGACGAGCTGCCCGAGGACAAGAAAGGCTCGAAGACCGAGACCTTCGTCGCCCTCAAGGCCGAGATCGAGAACTGGCGCTGGTCCGGCACGCCCTTCTATTTCCGCACCGGCAAGCGCCTCGCGGCCCGCGCTTCGGAAATCGTCATCCAGTTTCGCCACATCCCGCATTCGATCTTCGATCACGCCGAGGGCGCGCCGCGCCCGAACCGCCTCATCATCCGCATCCAGCCCGACGAGGGCGTGAAGCTCTACATGATGATCAAGGACCCCGGCCCCGGCGGCATGCGCCTGCGCGAGGAGCCGCTCAATCTGAGCTTTGCCGCGACCTTCACCGAGCGCACGCCAGAGGCCTATGAGCGGCTGCTGCTCGATGTCATCCGCGGCAGCCAGACGCTGTTCATGCGCCGCGACGAGCTCGAGGCCGCCTGGCAATGGGTCGATCCGATCCGTGAGGCCTGGGACAAGGCCAGCGACGCGCCGCAGGCCTATGTCGCCGGCACCTGGGGCCCGTCCGGCGCCGTGGCGCTCATCGAGCGCGACGGCCGCACCTGGCACGAGGACAACAATTGACCCTGCCGCGTCGCGACTTCGCCGATCGCGCCGCCCTCGCCGAGGCACTCGCGGCGGCGGTCGCCGAGGGGCTGAAGGCGGGCGCCGAAGCGCGTGGCGCCGCCTCGCTCGCCGTCTCCGGCGGCTCGACCCCGGCGGCGTTCTTTGCCGCGCTGGCGGCGCATGACGACGTGCCGTGGGACAAGGTCACGGTGACGCTGGTCGACGAGCGCTGGGTCGACACCGGCTCGGAGCGCTCCAATGCGCGCCTCGTCGAGGCGAAGCTGCTGCAGGGCAGGGCGGCCGCGGCCCGTTTCGTGCCGCTCTACCAGGGCGGCACGCAGCCCGATGCCGGCGCGGCGAGCGCCGCCCAGCGCGCCGTGCCCTACCCGCTCGACGTGGCGGTGCTCGGCATGGGCACTGACGGGCACACCGCTTCGTTCTTCCCGGGCGGCGACACGCTCGCCGCGGCGCTGACGGCCGAGGGACCCGTCATCGCCCTGCGCGCGCCGGGCGCCGGCGAGCCGCGCGTCACCCTGACGTTGCCGGTGCTGCTGGCCGCGCGGGCGCTCTATCTGCATATCGAGGGGGAGGAAAAGGCCGCGACGCTCCTGCGGGCACTGGCCGACGGTCCTGTGGAGGACATGCCGGTCCGTGCCGTCCTGCGCGCGGCCGCAACGCCATTGACCATCTACTGGTGCCCCTAGCGGGCAAGGAGCCCTCCATGTCTGTCCTCAAGGCCGTCCAGGACGTGACCGATCGCATCGCGGCACGCAGCGCCGATACGCGTCGCGACTATCTGCGCCGCATCGCGGCGGCGCGCGAAACCGGCGTCTATCGCGGCGTCCTGAGCTGCGGCAACCTCGCGCACGGCTTCGCCGCCTGCTCGCCTGCCGACAAGGCCAGGCTCGCCGGCACCCGCACCCCCAATCTGGGCATCGTCACCGCCTATAACGACATGCTGAGCGCCCATCAGCCCTACGAGACCTACCCGCAGATCATCAAGGACGCGGCGCGCGCCGTCGGCGCCACGGCGCAGGTCGCCGGCGGCGTGCCCGCCATGTGCGATGGCGTGACGCAGGGCCAGCCGGGCATGGACCTGAGCCTGTTCAGCCGCGACGTCATCGCGATGGCCACCGCCATCGCCCTCAGTCACAACATGTTCGACGCCGCCGTGCTGCTCGGCATCTGCGACAAGATCGTGCCCGGCCTGCTCATCGGCGCGCTCGCCTTCGGCCATCTGCCCGTCGTCCTCGTGCCCGCCGGGCCGATGCCCTCGGGCCTGCCCAACGACGAGAAGGCGCGCGTGCGCCAGCTCTATATGGAAGGCAAGGTCGGCCGCGCCGAGCTGCTCGAGGCCGAGGCCAAGTCCTACCACTCGCCCGGCACCTGCACCTTCTACGGCACGGCCAACTCCAACCAGATGCTGATGGAGATCATGGGCCTGCACCTGCCCGGCGCGAGCTTCATCAACCCCGGCACGCCGCTGCGCGAGGCGCTGACCCGCGAGGCGGCCAGGCGCGCACTGGCGCTCACCGCCGAGGGCAACGACTATACGCCGGTCGGCCAGGTGGTGGACGAGAAGGCCATCGTCAACGCGATGGTGGGCCTGCACGCCACGGGCGGCTCGACCAACCACACGCTGCATCTCGTCGCCATCGCCGCCGCCGCCGGGCTCAGGGTGACCTGGCAGGACATGGCCGACCTGAGCGAGGTGGTGCCGCTGCTGGCGCGCGTCTACCCCAATGGCGTCGCCGACGTGAACCATTTCCACGCTGCCGGTGGAATGGGATTCCTGATCCGCGAGCTGCTCGAGGCCGGCTATCTGCATGACGACGTCAAGACCGTCTGGGGCGGCGGGCTGTCGCGCTACACCGTCGAGGCCAGGCTGATCGAGGACAAGCTCAGCTTCGAGCCGGCCGCGGCCGAAAGCGGCAACACCAAAATCCTGACTCCGGTGAAGGACGCTTTCTCGAAGACCGGCGGGCTGAAGCTGCTGGCCGGCAACCTCGGCAAGTCCGTCATCAAGATTTCGGCCGTGAAGCCCGAGAACCGCCGCATCGAGGCCAGGGCGCGCATCTTCCACTCGCAGCAGGGCCTGCAGGACGCCTTCAAGGCCGGCGAGCTCAACCGCGACATCGTCGCGGTCGTGCGCTTCCAGGGGCCGCGGGCCGTGGGCATGCCGGAGCTGCACAAGCTGACGCCGGTGCTGGGGGTGCTGCAGGACCGCGGCTTCAAGGTGGCGCTCCTCACCGACGGCCGCATGTCCGGCGCGTCCGGCAAGGTGCCGGCCGCCATCCACATGACGCCCGAGGCGTCCGACGGCGGCGCCATCGCCAAGCTCCGCGACGGCGACCTCATCCGCCTCGACGCCGAAGCCGGCACGCTCGACTTCATCGGCGACGAGCGCGAGTTCTTCGCGCGTACCCCGGCCACGGAGGATTTGCGCGGCGAGCATGTGGGCATGGGACGCGAGCTCTTTGCCGGCTTCCGCGCCCTTGTCGGCACCGCCGACCACGGCGCCAGCGTCTTCGGCTAGAACGAATCCGCCGCCTCGGGCGTTACGCTTCGGCTTCGCGCCGAATCCGGCTATGAGGGCGCGACAGGAGGCACAGATGGCGGCATTTCGGTGGATCGCGGCGCTCGGCACGACGCTGCTGCTCGCGGCCTGCTCGACGCTGGGCCTGCCCACGGCGCCCGCCACCGCGCTCGACCCGCTGCGCGACGACGTGGCGAGCCTGCTCATCGCCTTCGACCTGCCGCGCGGCCTCGGGCCGGCCGCGGGCTCGCTCTTCACCTTCGACGTCGCCAATGGCGGCCCCGGCGAGCATCTGCGGCTCACGCCGCTGCAGGCCGACGTCGACGAGGTCCCGGCCAACCTGCCGCCGCCCGGCGCTGGCCGCGCCTACTACCTCTTCGCCTTCACCGAAACCGACAAGTTCGCCATCCGCGCGGCGCAGGCCTCGGCGCAGGCGCGCGGCGCCACGGCCCGGGGCGTGACCATCGGCATGGTGCCCAAGCTGTGCACCGCCGGCACGCTCGATCCCAATTTCACGACGCTCTCCGTGCTGGCCGTGCTGCCCGGCCGCAGCCCGCTCCCGTTCATCGACGCGCAGCCGCTGAGCGCGCTGCTGCAACAGCCGGGCAGCACGCAGATGCCGCCCTGCGCCTGAAGCGCTAGAAGCCGCCGCCGGTCTTGAAGCCGCCGCCCTTGCGGCTGCCCGACGAGCCCGTGCGCGGCCGCGAGAAGCCTCCGCCGCTGCTCCCGCCACCCGAATTGCCGAAGGTGATGCGGCCCCAGCCGCCGCCCGGCCCGCCATAGCCGCGCGACTGCCGGCCACCGCCGGCGAAGCTGTTGTCGGGCCAGCTCACATCGCCCCAGTTGGTGGTGCGGCTGCGTGCGTCGTCGCGCGGTCCGCTCCAGCGCTGGCTGCGCTGCCACTGCGCCCAGTAATTGGCGGCGCTGATGCCGCCGCGCAGGAAATCGTTGAGCAGGTCGCCCACGAGGTCGTCCTTGCC
>JBDHTK010000103.1:0-10436 GCA_039808625.1 Devosia sp.
CCGCCGGCACGCCGATGCGCAATATGGTGCCGAGCAGCCGGACATTGATCCCCAGATGCTTGAAGAACGCCGCGTCCGGCGCCAGCGGATGCCGGCGCGCCCTGAGATAGAAGAAGAGGTAGATCAAGACCACGACGAAGCCGACGATGAAGGCCCAGGCCGCGCTCAGCAGCCCCATTTTGGGCAGCCCCCACCAGCCCTGGATCAGCGACGGCGTCACCACCAGGCCGACAAGGATGGACAGCACCAGCGCCGTGAGCGGCGTCACCGTGTCGCCGACGCCGCGCATCACCGAGGTGACGATGAGGTAGACGAAGAAGCCCGGCATGCCGATGAGGATGACGCGGCCATAGGCTGTGGATTCGGCGAGGATGTCGGGCGGCGCGCCGAGCACGCTCATGATCTGGCCGGTGAACAGCAGCCCGATCGCCGCCACCACCAGCCCGAGCACGAAGGTCGCCGTCAGCGTCGTGCCGGTGACTTCGAGCACCTTGTCGCGGTCGCCCGCCCCCCAGGCCTGCCCGATGAGCACGGTCGAGCCCGAGGCGAGCCCGATGACGAAGCTCATGAGCAGGAACATCACTGGAAAGAACGCCGAGGCCGCGGCCAGCGCCTCGACCCCGATCATCTGGCCGAGGAAGATGTTGTTGATGGTGCCCGACAGCGACTGCAGGATATTGCTCAGCATGAGCGGCAGCAGGAAGATCAGGAAGCGCCGCCACAGCGGCTTTTGGGCAGGCGTCATGCGTGCGAACTCCGCGCCCCTGGGGCGAAATGACTGCTGCGCATTCCGAAAGCATCGCCGGACAACAATCGACCGGACTTGGAGGCCAGTTCACGTTGCCCGACAGGACGGGAACGCCGGCAGGCCGGAGCACGGCAGGAAACGCGCGGGGGCGGTTCCTATCCCGGCGCGCCCGGCCCGTCAATGCGCAAGGCCGGTCCGGCGGACATGCGAGGACGACGGTGGCGTTGGGCGCGACGGCATGAAATAGAGAGCCTCGATGTCCACCGCTCCGCCCTCCCCCTGGCCGCAATTCCTGCTTGGCACGCGCCTGTTCCTGCCGGTCGCCGTGTCCATCGCGGCCTATGGCCTCGTCTGGGGCGTGCTCGCCGGGCAGGCGGGGCTCAGCGTGCTCGAAGTGGTGCTGATGAGCGGCCTCGTCTATGCCGGCGCCAGCCAGTTCGTGGCGCTCGACCTGTGGACGCCCGGCGCCCTGCCGATCGGCACCATCGTCATCGCCGTGGGCATCGTCAATCTGCGCATGCTGCTGATGTCGGCGACGCTCCGGCCGCTCTTTGCCGGCGTGCCGCGCGGCCGCGCCCTCGCCATGATGTTCCTCGTCACCGACGAGCAATGGGCGCTGACCATCGCCGAGATGCGGCGCGGCCGCGGCTCGGTGGCCTTCATGGCCGGTGTCGGCGTCCTGGCCTGGATCACCTGGGTGGGCTCGACCCTTGTCGGACGGTTGCTCGGCGCCGTCATCGCCGATCCCGCCACCTATGGGCTCGACTTCGCCTTCATCGCCACCTTCATCGCCCTCGTCCTGGGCATGTGGCGGGGACGCGGCGACGTCGTGCCGTGGCTCGCCGCCGCGCTCATCGCCATCCTCACCGCCCGCTACGTACCCGGCCAGTGGTACGTCGTCACCGGCGGGCTGGGCGGCAGCCTTGTCGGCGCCATCGCCGAGCACCGCCGGAGCGCCGCCCATGCCGCTTGACTCCGCCCTCGCCATCCTGGGCATGGCGCTCATCACCTTCGCCATCCGCGCCGGCGGCTTCCTCATTGCAGGCCGCCTGCCCGAAACCGGCTTCGTCGCCGCCTGGCTGCGCCACATTCCCGCTGCCGTGCTGATCGCCCTCATCGCCCCCGCCGTCGCCAATGGCGGGCCGCCCGAATGGCTGGCTGCAGCGGTCGCGGTGCTTGCCTATGTGCTGAGCCGCAATGTCTTTGCCACGATCCTCATGGGCGTCCTTGCCGTGTTCGTCGCCCGACAGCTGCTCGGCGCCTGACGGCCTCGGCGGAACGCGATCCGCCCCCCGCGAGTTTGTCCTTCGACACCACCCCGGAGGGATGCGATGCGCACCATCACCACGCTTTTCGATACCTACGATCACGCCGCCTCGGCCGTGCGTGCGCTCAAGGACGCCGGCATTTCCAGCGCCGACATCTCGATCGTTGCCAACAATGCCGACGGCACCGTCGCCTATGACGACATGGAGGCCGAGGACGGCGCCGCGGCGCGCGCCGGCGTCGGCGCCCTTGCCGGCGGCGGCGCGGGCCTGCTCGCCGGCCTCGGTACCATCGCCCTGCCCGGCATCGGCCCGGTCGTCGCCGGCGGCTGGCTGCTTGCTACCGCCATCGGCGCGCTGGCCGGCGCGGCCCTCGGCGGCGCCGCGGGCGGCCTGCTCGGCGCCCTGGCCAATGCTGGCGTGCCCGAGGCCGAGGCCCATGTCTATGCCGAGGGCGTCCGTCGCGGTGGCACCTTGGTCACCGTGCGGGCCGACGAGGCGCGCGCCGACTCCGTCGCCGCGATCCTCAGAAACGCCGCCGGCGTCGACATCGACAAGCGCCGCACCGACTATCTCGCGGAAGGCTGGCAGGGCTTCGACGAGAGTGCGCCGGCCTATTCCGAAGACCAGATTCGCGACTACCGCACCATCTACGGCGCTCCCCCGCCGCTCTGACCAACAGCAGCACCGGCGCGGGCAGACTAGACTATACCGTCTGCGCCGGCGCCGCAGACCAGGGCGGCAACCGTCTGCCCCTCTCCGAGCGTCACCTTGCCCGTCATCAGCGCGGCGGCAGCAGCGGCGCCGCTCAGGTCGGCGGCGACGCCCAGTTCGAACCACAGCCAGCGGCTAGCGGCGAGCATCTCGTCGTCGGTGACCAGCACCACCTCATCCACTACCTCCCGAACCGTGTCGAAGACACGCGGGTCGGTTTCCGCGCAGCTCATCGTCGCAACGCGGCTGGTGACTTTTTCAAGGCGCACCACATGCCCGGCATCGAGCGACGCCTTGAGGGTAGGCGAGCCCTCGGGCTCGATGCCGATGATGCGCACCGCCGGCTTCAGGGCCTTGATGGCCACGCCCATGCCGCTGATCAGCCCGCCGCCGCCGATGCCCACGAGCACGGTCTCCACGTCGGGAACATCGGCCAGCAGCTCGAGTGCCGCAGTCCCCTGGCCGGCGACGACGGCGGCATCGGCGAACGGATGGAAATAGGCGGCGCCGGTCTCTTCGGCGAGGCGCAGCGCATGCAGGTTCGTGTCGTTCCAGACCTGCCCGACAATTTCGACCCTGGCGCCCCAGCCACGAAGCTTTTCGAGCTTCCCGGGCGTGATATTCTCGGGCACGAAGATCGTTGCCTGCACGCCGGCCAGGCTGGCGGCGCGGGCGACGGCGAGCCCGTGATTGCCGCCGGACGCCGTAACGATGCCGCGGTCGGTCGCACCGGGCGGCATGGAAAGCAGCTTGTTGGTGGCACCCCGCGCCTTGAAGGAGCCGGAGGCCTGCATGTTCTCCAGCTTGAACATCAGCCGCGCCGGCGTGATCGGCCGCGCCAGCGCCCTTGCCTCGATGGTCGGGGTGCGCCGGATATGCGGGGCGATGCGGCCCGCGGCGGTGCGAATGTCGTCGAGAGTGATCATGTTCTAGGCGCCTCATAAGGGGTCGCGACGACGAGGCAGCAATTGCCGGGCCGCACGCGGCCGGGCTGACGCTTGCCGTAGACGATGCCGTCGGCACGATAATGCAGTTCCACCGGCATGCGGCCGGGATGGCTGAGGAAGTGGATGCGGCCGGCCAGCTCGCCGGCCTTCACCTCGGTGCCGAGCTTGTGCAGCGGTTCGAACACGCCGTCGTCCTCGGAGAGCACATGCGCGGCGGCGGTCAGCTCATAGAGTCGCGGCGCACTGGTCGGCGTCTTAGGCGCGGACTTGAGCACGCCGACATGCGACAGCACATTGCGCACGCCATCCCGGCAGAGTCGGAGCGCATCGATCGACACCGTGCCGCCGCCCGCCATCTCGGTGCCGACGACGGTCATGCCGTGCTGCGCCGCCGAGGCCGTCGCGGTACGCGGGTCGCCCCGGTTGTCGATGACCACCGCCATGGGCGCCCCGAACGCTTCGGCGGCCGCAATGTTAGCGGCGTGCTGGGCGGGCGTGATGCCCGGCTCGATCACCGCGCTGGGGATGATGTCGAGCGAGGAGCCGCCCGAATGGAGGTCGATGAACACATCCCCAAGCGGCAGGATGACGTCGTGTACATAGGCGGCGATCTGCTCGGTGGTGGTGCCCAGCGGATTGCCCGGGAAGCTGCGGTTGAGGTTGATCTCGTCGACCGGCGAGGTGCGCCGCGCCGCATTCACCGCCGGCAGGTTGATCGCAGGGATGACGATCAGCCGGCCCGACACGTCCGCCGGATCGAGCTCGCGGATCAGTTCGCCAAGCGCGATCGGGCCCTCATATTCGTCGCCATGGTTGCCGCCCTCGAGGATGACCGTCGGTCCCACGCCATTCTTGATCACCGCCACCGGCACCGGCACGACGCCCCAGGCATCCTCATGCACCGAAAGCGGGAAATGGAAATAGCCGATCTGCTTGCCGTCGGTATTGAAATCGACTGTAGCTTTGGCCAGTTTCTGCGACGTGTTGTGGTCCATTTTCTATCCCTGAGTCCTCAGGCAACGCGGGACCATCGGCTTGCCATCAGGTCCAACTTTTACTAGTGAAATTTTCTGTTCTTATGTGATACTCACTAGGGCACCTCGACAGTTGGAACGAAACACCTCATGGCCAAGCTCAAACGCCAGACCGGCGACGTGCCTCCCCGCAGCGCCGACGAGAAGCAGGCATATGGCGCACCGGCGCTCGAGAAGGGCCTCGACGTCCTCGAACTGCTGGCCGGCCTGTCGAGGGGCGTGACCCAGAGCGAGATCGCGCAGTTGCTCGGCCGCTCGCTGCAGGAGGTGTACCGCGTGGTCATGGTGCTGGAGCGCCGCGGCTTCATTCAGCGCCGGCCGGGCGAGGACGGCTACTTCCTCTCCAATCGGCTGCACGCGCTGGCGAACCGGCATCCGCCGCTGCGCCGGCTGGTCGATGCCGCGATTCCGATAATGAACTCCGCGTCGATCGAGGCCTACCAGGCGCTGCACCTCGCCATTCTCGACCGGCTGAGCATTCGCGTCGTGGCGCAGGTGGACAGCCCTGCCCCGCTGGGTTTCCGCTTGCGCGTCGGCACCCAGAACCCCGCGGTCGCGACGGCTTCGGGCCGCCTGCTGCTCGCCTTCCAGCCCGTCTCCGTGCGCGACTGGGTGTTCGACGAGCTGGCCCGCACCGAGCCGCAGACCGAACTGGCCGCGGTGCAGCGCCGTATCGAGGCCCTGCACCGCGCCGGCTACGAGATCATCGCGGGCGAGGGCCTGCAGGGCATTACCGATGTGAGCTTTCCGATCCTCGACGACAGCGGCCATGCGCTGGCGGTGCTCACCATGCCCTACCTGCCCTCGGCGATGGAGCGCGTTTCGCTCGAGGCGGCAACGCGGGTGCAGTTCGAGGCGGCCCGCGGGCTGACCGAGCAGTTCGGCGGCACGCTGCAGCAGCCGAAATTCCCCCTGGCGCCTATCCGCGAGAAGCGCCCGCCGGCCCGCCCGACCTGAAGCGCGAAAGCTCATTGGCCGGCCTCGCCGGCACGATGCACGAAGACCTCGGCGAGCCACAGCGGCGCCCCGTTTGCGTCGGCCGTCTGCGCGAACAGATCGGCCAGCGACGCCGTCCAGCGGCTTTGCACGTCGGAAGCCGCGGTGATGGCGGCAGCGGCATCGAACCCATGGTGCGTGCGCATCCGGCACACGACGATCTCGTCGTGCCGCCAGATCCGATAGTCGTAGATGCCGGCCGCGTCGAGCAGCGCCAGCATTTCGGGCCATACCTCGCGGTGCCGCGCGTCGTAGACGGCGCCCATCCCCGGCTTCAGCCGGTAGAGATAGAGGCAGACCTCGCCCGGTCCCGGCCCGCTCATTTCACCGCTCCCGCGAGGGCCCCGGACATGATCTGGCGCTGGAACAGGAAATAGACCACCAGCACCGGCAGCAGCGCCACGATGAGACCGGCGCTGACCAGGGGGATCGACACGTCGTACTGCCCCGAAAGCAGCGCTACGCCAACCATCAGCGTGGTCTTTTCCGATCCTCCCATGAGCACCAGCGGCAACAGCAGGTCGTTCCACATCCAGACGAAGTTGAGAATCGAGATCGCCGCGATCGCTGGCGTGGAGATCGGCAGCATCAGCTGGAACAGGATGCGCAACTCCCCCGACCCGTCGATGCGCGCGGCCTCGATCAATTCGTCGGGAATGGCGCGGAAGAAAGCCACCAGCATGTAGGTGCTGATCGGCAGGCCGAAGGCCGCATAGGAGAGGATCAGCCCCTGATAGGTGCCACCCAGGCCGAGATTGAGGATGGTTTCGTAGAGCGGATAGATGACCACCTGGCTGGGGATCACCAGCATCGAGATGATGAACAGGAAGATCAGGTTGCCGCCGCGGATCCTGAGCTTGGTCACCGCATAGGCGACGAACAACGCCGCCACGGTGGAAAGCAGGAGGCCGCCGGCCGTGGTGACGACCGTGTTGAAGAGCAGTTGCGGCACGTTCATGCGCGCAAAGGTCTGCAGATAATTTTCCAGCGTCAGCGCCGCGGGCAGGCCTAGGGCGTTGCCGGCGAAATCGCTGCGGGTCTTCAGCGAGTTCACGAATGTGAACAGCAGCGGATAGAGGGTTACCACCGCAACCGCCACCAGCACGAAGGTCACGGCCCAGCGCAGGATGCTGCGCACTATCGGGCTGCGGTCGGCAGCGGCATCGGAGCGGGCGGGGCCGGCGGCGCGATTGGTCATTTGCTGGCCTTGCCCTCGGCATACATGCGCCGCACCACCAGCGCCGACACCAGCGCGGCGAAGACGAACAGCGCCATGCCGATGGCAGCGCCGCGGCCGCGGTCGAGAAATTCAAACGTCGTGAGGAAGACGAGATATTCGGGCAACATCGTTGCCGTGCCCGGCCCGCCGCGCGTGAGCGCATAGATGAGCGGGAACATCCAGATCAGCATGCTCGACATGCACAGCACCGTCCAATAGCCGATCACCGGCTTGAGCAGCGGCGCCACGATCCGCACCAGCATGGTCCAGAAGCCGGCGCCGTCGAGCCGGGCGGCCTCGATCACCTCGTCGGGCACGGTGGAGAGGCCCGACAGGTAGGTCAGCACGCCGAGCCCGAAGAAGGCCCAGAGCGCCACGGCGGTCAGCGAGAACAGCGCGCTGATCGGGCCGTTGAGCCACTCGATGGCGAGCGGGGCGAGGCCGACGCCGATCAGCAGCGCGTTGAGGGGTCCCTCCGGCGCCAGGATCTGGCGGAACATGATGCCCACGACCACGGGGGCGATCATGTAAGGAAGGAAGTAGGCCGCGCGGAAGATCTTCCAGCCCGGCGTGCGCTGGAAGATCAGCAGCGCCAGCAGCAGCGGCAGCACGACCCACACCGGCAGCGTCGCGAAGATCAGCGCGGCATTGCGGAACGAGCCCCAGAACGTCGGATCGCGCAGCATCACCTCGTAGTTCCGGAACCACGCAAAGGTGGGATCGTAGAAACCCTGCGTTTCATAGAGGCTGAGGATGAAGGCCCGGACCAGCGGCACCAGCTTGAACAGCACGGCCAGCGCGATCGCCGGCAGCACCAAGGCTATGCCGAGCCAAAATGCCTTGCCGGGCCGGCGCGACGTCTGGTGCGGCAGCGACGGGGCGGCGCGGGGGGGCATCTGGGTCATCGCGGGGTCCAGGTAACGGCGGTGGTCGGCGGAGCCTTTGTCGGCTCCGCCGGCACGACTACTTGCGCTTGGACGGGCTCGCCTCGAGGGCGGCCTGCATCTGCGCGGTCCAGTCGGCCACCGTGATGCGGCCGAGCGTCACTTCCTGCCAGCCGCGGGCAAGCGCATCGGCTTCCTGGCCGGAAAGCAGCACACCCACATGGACGATCGGCGTCTTGATGATCTCGAGGATCTGGTTCAGCGCCGCCGACTTGGGCATGACGTTTGGATCGACATTCTTGTTGAGCGAAATGCCGCCGCCGACGCTGGCGAGCAGGTTGGCATTCTCCACGCCGGCCATGAAGGTGACGAACTTGAAGCCCGCCTCCTGCTTGGTGCTCCACGGCGTGACGCCGAACACCGAGCTCTCGACGCCCGAGAAGCCGGTGGCCTGCGGCGCATCGGCCACCAGCACCGGCCAGCGCATGGCCCCGACATTGCTGTCGCCCAGGGCAGCACCGAAAGCCGCCCAGTTCACCGCGTCGGCGATGATGGTGGAGGCGAAGCCGGCATTGCCGCTCTGGAAGATGTCGGCGCCGTCGGGCAGCATCGAGATCGACGGCGAGCTCGAATTGATCCAGCCGCGCGTGGTGCCGATGGAGGCCATGGCTTCGAGGGTCGACACCATCTTGGGGTCGGTCCACGGCAGGTCGCCCGTCATCACGGCGCGGATATCCTCGGCGGTGAGGAAGTTCTTGGCCACTTCCGGAAAGTTCCAGTAGGCCGGGAACACGCCGGTCATGCCGTGCGCGAGGCAGGTCTTGCCGATCGCGATGATCGCCTGGCAGGCCGCGTCCATCTCGTCCCAGGTCCGGGGCGGATTTTCCGGATCGAGGCCGGCTTCGGCGAGCACGGCCTTGTTGTAGTACATGACGTTGCCCTGATAGCCGAACGGCAGGCCGTAGCAGGGCTGGGTGGTATCGTAGTTGAGGCAGCCACCGGCATAGGTGATGAGCTGGTCGCCCGCCGCCTTCACCTCCGGCGGCAGCTCGACATAGGCGACGCGCCGGTCGAACAGCTCGAGGCCGGCATTGTTCTCCATCACGTCGGGGCCGCTGCGGGTCGTGATATACGGTCCCTGCACGCTCGGATAGCGGTCGAACGGCACGGTTTCCAGCTCGACCTTCACATCCGGATTGGCGGCTTCGAACGCCGCCACCAGCTGGTTCCAGTAGTCCGGGCCGCCCGGTTGCCAGTTGAGCACGCGGATCGTCGTTACGTCCTGCGCCATCGCCGGCACGGCAAGTGCGAGCACGAGCGCCGCGGCGGTCAGCGGTCGCGACCAGGCCTTCGTAAATGCTGTCATCGTTGTTCCCTTCTCATTGCGCGGCGCAACGCCCCTGCGACGGCGCCCCGTCCCCACGACGCCCACCTCCCTGGGCAGCACCGTATCGACGGTCCGGACGCTAGCACGACATTTTTGAAATATGAAATCCTAATTTCTTATACGATAGTCAGGTCGCGTCCGGCACCACGCCGCCCTGCCGGCTCGAGCGCAGCGCGGCATCGACCAGCGCCATGGTGCGAAGGGAGTCGTGCACATCGGTATCGAGCAGCGCATCCTCGCCCGCGACGAAACGCTGCAGGTTGGCCATGACGTAGCCGAAGGCATCCGGCACGCGCTCGCCGCCAACCAGCGGCACGTTGGTCCAGGGCTGTCCGGCGACCGTCATCTCGAGCGTCTCGGGAACCGGCTTCACGTAGTCGATGAGATAGCCGACCGTCAGGTGCGCGCAGCCTTCGGTGCCTTCGACCCGGATGGTGGCCTCGATGTGCTCGGGGCCGTAGTTGTAGGTGTGATTGAGCGACAGCGCACAACGTACGCGGTCGCCATAGTCGAGGATGATGCTGGAGCGGGCATCGGCCAGGGTCGGGTAGCGCGGATGCTTCACCGCCTTGGCGTAGACGCTGTCCGGCTCGCCGAGCAGCGAGCGGATCCAGTCGAGATAGTGGATCGAGTGCAGCGGGATCTCCACCGCGTCGAGATGGGGGATGAAGCTCCACAGCTCCCACGGCATGTAGACCGCCAACCGCACCTCCACCTCCACGACCTCGCCGAGCAGACCTCGGCGGGCGGCATCGCGGATGGCGAGCATCGAGGGCGTGTAGCGGAGTTGGAAGTTCGTGGCAGCGGTGATGCTGCGTTCGTCCACCGCCGCGACGATCTTGCGTGCCGTCGCAAGGTCGGGGCCCAGCGGCTTTTGCACGAGCGCGGCGCTCCCCCGCGGCAGCCTCTCCACTGTCGGCAGGAGGGCGGCGGGCGGCAAGGCCAGGTCGAACAAGCCCTGCGTCCCGCAGTGCCCGATGGCCTCTTCGAGCGACGCGTAGATCCGCTCGACGCCGAAATCCGCGGCCAGCCTGCTTGCCGTTTCGACGTTGGTGTCGTAGACGCCGGCCACCGGCAGGCCGAGCTTGCGATAGGCCGGCAGGTGCCCGTCGCGAACGATGCCGCCGGCGCCGATGATGGTGATCGGCCGCGGTGCCTGCGGCATTGGCCAGCGTTGCTGCAGTCCCGCCAGCACGCCCAGTTCACTGCCCATTTGAGCCCCCATGCAGACTGATGTTTCAT
>JBDHTK010000104.1:0-10325 GCA_039808625.1 Devosia sp.
TCGGCCACGATGCCGTCGACGCCGTTGGACACGGCCGTGACCATGACCGTGTCGCCGGGGGCGACGGCGATCGACCGGCTGCTGCCGTCAGGCCAGACATAGGTGATTCGCGGCATGGGCGCGTCGTCTCGTCCGGTGCTGCGCAGACGGCCGTCAGGCCGCCTGCGTGGCCGACCGCAGCCGGCCACGGTTGACGAGGTTGTAGGGGTCCACGCTCGCCTTGAGCGCGACGATCGGAGCCACGTCCGCGAACAGGCCGTTCTCCTCGACCACGTTGGAGTGCGAGCTCTGGTATTTCAGCCCGAGCTCGTCGCAGGCGGCGAGAAGGTCGTGCACGTTCTTCGGCGTGCCGTCGACGATCGTCACCACCGAGGCGGCGAGCGGCGCGGCGGGATCGAAGCCGAGCGCCCGCGCCATCCAGGGCGAGCGGATGAACTTCGTCTCCATCAGCAGGTTGCTGCCGAAGCGTTCCTTCAGGCGCCTCTGTCCCGCCAGCGGGTCGGCCGGGTCGAAATAGACGTGCGCGAAGGCCGCGCCGGGCAGGAACTGCTTCACCCACAGCATCCGGTGGCCGTAGACCATCGCGGCGATCGATTGCCGTGCCGGCATGGCCAGGTCCCATTGCTGCCAGAAGACGAGATCGCCGCCGTGCCGCGCCGCCATCGCCTCGACTTCGGCGCGCTGCGCGTGGTCGATGATGAGCAGCGCGCAACTGCCGCTGCGGCCGAGCGTGGCGATGGCCTGCTGGCCGGAGGTCAGCGTCGCGTCCTGCGCGGTCGCCGCGCGGTGGTGGAAATGCGGATCGAGCGACAGCTCGGTGATGAAGGCGGCGGCCTGCTCGTAGGCCGGGAAGAAGCCGACCATCTCGTCCCAGATATGCCGGGGGTCGGAGCGCAGCACGAGGTCGTAGATGATGCCGCCCGCGCCGAAGGTGTGGAGCGCAGGGTGCGCCTCCTCGCCGCGCAGCTCGACCAGCTTCGGCTCCTCCTCGACGGTGAGTATGCGGATCGAGCGGACGAGATCGTCCCAGATGGCGCCGTTGCAGCCGCTGCCGAGCCCGACATGGCCGCCGGCGAGCCAGCCGCCGATGGTCGCGTTGGCATAGGTCGTGGTCAGGACCGGGCATTCGCGCCCCGACGCCCAGGCCGTCTTCTCGATCAGGCCGTGCGGCGTGCCGGCCAGCGCCACGATGTCGCCGTCGGGCCGCACCTCGGCGACGCCGCTCAGCTTGCGCATGTCGATCAGCAGGCCGCCGAAATCGGGCGAGAGCAGCCCGAAATTGGAGCTGGCCGCGCCGCGCAGCGTCAGCGGAATGCGGTGCCGGGCCGCCGTCGAGGCGATGGATTTCAGGTCGTCGAGGCTGTCGGGCGCCAGCGCCGCCGCGACGCCGCGCGTCATGCCGGCGGCCTCCTTGTGCTGTTCCGTCTCCTCCTTGAGCACCGGCGACAGCCAGGACTGGTCGCGCAGCATGCGCGCGATCGACGCCGGCTCGGAGGCGATCTTCTTCTCGCCCAGGGTCGCCGCGAGCGCGGCGACCGCATCCCGCGTCGTCTCTTCGGTTGCAAGGCCGGTCATCTAGGCATCCTTTCGCGTGTCGAACGTCTTCAGCGCGGCGTCGGCCCCCGCCAGCGCCGCCTCGATCTCGCCGACCGCCTTGGCGTCCAGCGGCGACTGCGGCGCGACGGGATCGCCGACATCGTATCCGCGCACCGCGAGCGCGGCCTTGATGCAGGCGCCCAGCGGATAGGTGCGGAAAGCCTCGTTGAGCGGCCAGATGGCGCGCTGGAGCCGCATGGCGCCGTCGATGTCCCCGGCCTTGACGAGCTCGAACAGCTTGCGCGCCGCCTCGGGGATCGCGCAGGCGGGGCCGGCCATCCAGCCGACGCCGCCCAGCAGGAAGACGAACGCCGGGATATGCGCCGATGCGCTGAAGACCTCCAGGTCGGCGCCGAACCTGTTGATGTAGCTCAGGATGCGCCCGGTGTCGCTCGTCGCGTCCTTGATGTAGCGGACGTTGGGAATCTCGATCAGCCGCGCCAGCGTGTCGATGGTGAAGTCGGTGCCGAGGATGGCCGGGTTGGTGTAGAGCACGACCGGCGCGCCGGTCGCCCTGGCCGCCTTGGCGAAGAAATCGTAGGTGCCCTCCTTGGACACCGGCCCCGCATTCTGCCGCATCAGGACGATGCCGCCCGCGCCGAGCCTGTCGTAGGCGCGCACCTGCTCGACCGCGTCGACCGTCGAGAAGGCCGCGACGCCGGCCACGACCGGCACCCGGCCCGCCGCCGCCTCCATCGTGACCTCGACGATGCGCATGCGCTGGCGCCTGTCGAGGAAGGAGACCTCGCCCGTGCTGCCGAGCGGCGTGACGCCGTGGACGCCGCGCGCGACGAGGTCGTCGACGAGACGGGCGAGCTCGGCCTCGCGCACAGAGCCGTCCTCGTTCACCGGGGACACGAGATAGGGGTAGATGCCGTGAGGCAGGGCGGGCTTTTCCATCGGTTCTCCCAGGGCGGGTGGGCGCTGGCGGCCTCCCCGGCCGCGATGCGGGCGGAAGCTAACATATCTGAGCAATCGGGCAAACTATTTGTATAGTATTGCGCGAGCGCTCTCCGCCGGCGGTGCGCGGAACCGGCCGGCGCCAGCGCGGAGCGGCCCGGAAGCGGTTGACCGACTGGACAGATCGGTTGGTATGGATTAGCTGGAGAAGGGCGTTTTCCGGGCCCGCTGCCGCCGGCGCGGCCGCACCCGGATGGACAGGTAGCATGGATGACGAACCCAAGCTGACCAATCGCGAGAAGGCCGCGCATCGCCGCCACGAATTGCGCCGGACGATCCGGCAGGCGGCGATCGAGGAATTCGCGCTGCACGGCTTCACCGGCTCCTCGACGCTGGCGATCGCGCAGCGCGCCGGCCTCTCCAAGCCGCAGCTCCACTACTACATTTCGAGCAAGGAGGAGCTCTACGAGGAGGCGCTCGAATACATATTGGGCGAATGGCGGCGCATCTACCCGTCGACGATCGACCCCGACCGGCCCGGCGCCTTCATCCGCGAATATGTGCGGCGCAAGATCGAATACGTGCTGGACAATCCCAGCGTCTCCCGGCTGTTCGCCAGCGAGGTGATCGCCGGCGCGCCGTTCATGAGCCGGCGCTGGGGCCCCTTCCTCGCCAACATCAGGAAGGAGAGCAGGGTCATCCGCTCATGGGTCGACAGGGGCCTGATCCGGCCGGTCGACCCGCTGCTGTTCCAGGTCCACCTGTGGGCGGTCACGCAGAACTATGCCGACTTCTCCGCCCAGATCGGCGCCCTGATGCAGCTCAGGCCCGGCGAGACGCCCGACAGGGGCCATGTCGTCGACGAGGTGACGACGCTTTTCCTGCGCGCCTGCGGGCTGGACGAGAAGGCCGCCTGATCTTCCGGCGGCCCCGGCTTCAACGGAAGCGGCAGGACCGCTCCATCTATGTGTCTGGCTCTATGTGTCTGGCCGCATTTCCGCGCGAAGCCGCTTCGCGCTCTTGCGGGAAATCAGAGCCCGAGCGTGGAACGCAGCGCTTGCAGGTCGATGCTGGGGTTGCGGTTGGCCGGCGTGCCGGCGCTCTGGACCTTGGTCAGGTGGCGGCGCACCGCGTCCTGCGCGCCGTTGACGTCGCCCTTGCGGATCAGGCCGATGATGACGGCGTGATCCGCGATCGACTGGCGCAGTTCGGCCTCGCCGCGCTGCGGCGTCTCGGCGAGCCATGACGACTTGATGTGCGAGGACCACAGCGATTCGAGCGCGCCGATGATGATGACGAGCGTGTCGTTGCCGCAGGACGAGACCAGCCGTTCGTGGAAGGCGCGCAGCGACACGGTGAGGCCGCGCGGGTCGCCCATCTGGCGCTCGGTAGCCTCCTGAATGCGCTCCAGCGGCTCCACCACCACGCTCATGCGGTCCGGCCGCTGGGCGCACAGGCCGGCGCAGATCGGCTCCAGCTCGCGCAGCGCGGCGGCGATGTCGTGGGTCTCGACCCCGCGCGCCTTCATCACGAGGCCGAGCGCGTAGGCCGAATGGTCGGTGCGCGGCGAGCGCACCACCGCGCCGCCCTTGTTGCCGCGCAGGACCCGCAGCAGCCCCTCCGCCTCGAGGATGCGCATCGCCTCGCGCATCGCCGGCCGCCCGACCCGGTAGTCGGCGCGCAGGTCGGCTTCCTTGGGAAGGATCTCGCCGTCGGCCAGGCGCCCGGAGAGAATCTGCTCCCTCAGGTGGTCGGCGACGCGCTGGGGAATGTGCGACGCCTGGATTCCCCCAGATCCCGGGCGGCTCTCGTTCTGCATCATGAGGCGCATAGCACTCCCTTCCTCCAAGTCAACAGCCGCGCGGGGTGCCGGTTTGCGGCGTTGACTCGCTGCTCTTCGTATGTCTATCATGACTACAATAGAGACTTTTGAAAGCCAAGCCACACCGTCCTTTCGGGAACCATGTGGGAGCCATGTGAATGACGCACGCCAACCCGGTGGACGAACTGTCGCAGCCGCGCAGTGAGACGACAGCCTCGCGCGGCGCGGCGCCGGATGCGGGAAACGCCGCGGCGGCCGCCGGCTCGAAGCTCGGCCGGTTCGACCATGTCGCGATCGAGGTTGGCGCCTTCGACGAGGCGATGGAGACGCTGGTCGCGTCGGGGGCGCTGCGCGTCATCCGCCTCGGCACCATGCGCAGGACGGGAACCCGCATCGCCATGCTGGGCGACGGCACCGGCGTGAAGATCGAGCTTATCGAGAGCGGCGACGCGGGCATCCCCCGCCTCGCCCATGTCGCCATCAGGAGCACGGACGTCGCCCAGTCGGTGCGGCATCTCGGGGCGCATGGATGGCAGATTCTCCATGGTCCCTATGCGCTCGAGGCCGCGCATGCGGAGAGCGCGCTGTTGCAGAACGGCCATGAGCTCAATCTTCAGGTCATCAGATACGAGGACACCAGCCCCGACATCGTCGAGTGGGCGCAGACGGAGGGATGTTGAGATGCAGGCAGTCGGCGGGTTCGATGAGAGCTTCGACGTCGTCGTGGTGGGCTATGGCGGCGCGGGCGCGTTCGCCGCTCTCGCCGCGGCCGAGACCGGCGCCCGGGTGCTGGTGCTGGAGAAGGCGCCCAACCCCGGCGGCATCACGCTGTGCTCGTTCGGCTCGGTGCGCAGCGCGTCCGACGCCGACAAGGCTTTCGCCTACCTGAAGGCGACCAATGCCGGCCGCACGCCGGACGAGGCGCTGCGCCCGCTCGCCGATGGCATGGCGAAGGTGGAGCAGCAGATCAGGGACCTCGCCGCCAAGGTCGGCGCCAAGGTCGACACGCGCGAGGCGCGGACCTGCTACCTGGCCTTCCCCGGCAACGACACCTTCTACGACACGCTGGTCACCGAGGTGGCCGGCCATGCGGACAGCTCCACCGCCTATCCGCACCTGCACATCAGCGGCAGTCTGAAAGCCTGCGGCTGGCGCCTGTTCAAGGTGCTGGAGGACAACCTCGCGCTGCATCGCGTCGAGATCCGCCTCTCGGTCGCGGCGGAGCGCTTCGTCCTGGATGACGACGGCAGCATCGCCGGGCTGGTGGCCCGTCACGCCGACGGTCGCACCATGCGCATCGAGGCGCGGCGCGGGGTCGTGCTCGCCTGCGGCGGCTTCGAGGCCAGCGACGAGATGAAGCGGCAATACTGGCAGATGGAGCCGGTGCTGCCGGTGGCCAGCTACTCCAACACCGGCGACGGCATCCGCATGGCCCAGCAGGTCGGCGCCGACCTCTGGCACATGTGGCACCAGCACGGCGTCTACGGCTTCCGGCACCCCGATCCCGAGGTGAAGCTCGGCATCCGCGCCAAGGGCCTGCCGACATGGGTGCCGGGCAAGGAGGAGCAGGCGTCGGTCGGGATGTCGTGGATCGTCCTCGATCAGGACGGCCGGCGCTACATGAACGAGCACCACCCCTACGCGCAGGACACCAATGCGCGCCCGATGGAGCTGTTCGACCCGATGCGCCAGCGGTTCCCGCGTATCCCGTCCTACATGATCGTCGACGAGAGCAGCCGCAAGATGTACCCGGTCGGCGTGCCGACCTTCAACCAGGTCGGCGTCTCCTACGTCTGGAGCGAGGACAACTCCAGGGAGATCGAGAACGGCATGCTGCGGCGCGCCGACACGATCGAGGAGCTCGCGGCGCTGCTGGGTGCCGAGGTCGAGGTGGTCCGCGAGACGCTGACCCGCTGGAACGAGAACTGCCGCGCCGGGAGCGACCGCGACTTCGGACGCCCCGACGGCACGCTCGTGGCCCTGGACAATCCGCCCTACTACGTCGCCGAGCTGTGGCCGGTGGTGACCAATACCCAGGGCGGGCCGCGCCACGACGCGCGCCAGCGCGTGATCGACGTTTTCGGGAATCCTATTCCAAACCTGTGGGCGGCCGGCGAAACGGGAAGCGTGTTCGGCTATCTGTATTTGGCAGGCGGCAACCTCGCGGAATGCGCGGTGGGAGGTACGATTGCGGGCCACGAAGCGGGGCGCAACGTGAGGGCGGCGAAGAAGTCGGCGGCCTGACCGATGATGCCCAGAGGAGTGAACGTCGCATGACGCGGACCAGTGAAGTGCAGACGGCTGACCGGCCGAGACCGGCGCCTGCGGCGCCGGGCGCAGCCGCCTCGCCCCTCATACGGATCGAGCACGTCCACAAGCAGTTCCAGAACGGCACCGTGGCCGTCAGGGACATGTCGCTGGATATCGGAGAGGGCCAGTTCGTCAGCTTCCTCGGCCCCTCCGGCTGCGGCAAGAGCACGGCGCTGCGCATGATCGCCGGGCTCCTGTCGGTCTCGGCCGGCCGCATCACGGTCGACGGCCACGCGCCGGGCGAGGGCGACAGCAGCCAGAATATCGGCTTCGTGTTCCAGGACGCGACGCTGATGCCGTGGACGACGGTGTTCGACAACGTCTACCTGCCGCTGCGGCTGGCCGGCGTCTCCGTCGAGGCGGCGCGCCCGCGCATCGGGGAGGCGCTGTCGATGGTCGGGCTGGCCAGCTTCGCGGACGCCTATCCGCGCGAGCTCTCGGGCGGCATGAAGATGCGCGTCTCGATCGCGCGCGCGATGGTCACGCGGCCGCGCCTGCTCCTGATGGACGAGCCGTTCGCCGCGCTCGACGAGATGACGCGCGCCAAGCTCAACGACGACGTGCTGCGGCTGTGGCAGGAATTCGGCCTGACCGTGATCTTCGTCACGCACAGCGTCTACGAGTCGGTCTACCTGTCGAATCGCGTCGTCGTGATGGCGGCGCGTCCCGGCCGCGTGGTGGCCGACATCCCGATCACCGCGCCGTATCCCCGCCGCCAGGACCTGCGCAACAGCGCCGCCTATTCCGAGAGCTGCGCGGTGGTGTCGGAAGCCCTGAAGGCAACGCTGGGAGATGTCGATGGCCATGAGTGAGGCGGCGCGCCCCGAGATCCGGACGCGCCAGGAGATGGTTGCGCTCAACGAGCAGCAGAACATCCTTGCCCGCAGGGAGCGTCGGATGCGGACGGTCTTGCCGCTCGCAGCCTTCGCCATCGTGCTCGTGGCGTGGGAGGGGCTGGTCCGCTACTACGACATCCCCGCCTATCTGATCCCGACGCCGAGCCGCGTCGTCGCGGCCATGTTCGAGAACTGGCCGCAATTGCTGAGCGCGCTTTGGTTCACCGTCAAGCTGACGCTGATCTCGCTGCTGCTGGCGACGGTCGGCGGCGTGCTGCTCGGATCGGTGTTCGCGCTCTCGCGTCTCGTCGAGGCGACGTTCTTCCCCTTCGCCGTGGTGCTCCAGGTGACGCCGATCATCGCGATCGCGCCGCTGATCCTCGTCTACGTGTCCAACACGTTCGCCGCGCTGCTCATCTGCGCGTGGATCGTCGCGTTCTTCCCGATCCTGTCCAACACGGTGATCGGGCTGCGCAGCGCCGACCACAATCTGCGCGACCTGTTCAAGCTCTACAGGGCGAACCGCTGGCAGATGCTGCGCTTCCTGCTGGTGCCGAGCGCGCTGCCCTATTTCCTGGCGGGCCTGCGGATCGCGGGCGGCCTCGCCCTCATCGGCGCGGTGGTCGCCGAGTTCGTGGCCGGCACGTCGGGCCGCAACACCGGGCTCGCCTCGCGGATCATCGAGGCGACCTATCGCAACGAAATCCCGCTGAGCTTCGCCGCGCTCTTCCTGGTCTCGGCGTTCGGCATCACCATCTTCCTCGTCACCAGCGCCCTGTCGCGGCGCCTGCTCGGGAAGTGGCATGAAAGCGAGGTCAGGCGGGAGGTCTGAATTTTCTCCATGATCCGCAAGAGCGGCTCGAGCCGCCGGGGCATGGAGGCCCAAAAGGAACCACACTCCAACCGACTCAAGGAGTCTCGAAATGGGGAACATGCTTAAGATTGCGCTCGCGGCGGCGGCGATTTCGCTGTGGCCGAACCTCGCCTCCGCGGCCGACAAGGTCGTCCTCGGCATCAACTGGGCCGGCCAGGCCTCGTGGGGCGGCTTCTACCAGGCGATTGCCGACGGCACCTATGAGAAGCACGGCATCGACGTCGAGATCATGACCGGCGGCCCGCAGGTCAACCTCCGGCCGATGCTGCCCGCCGGCCGGCTCGACTTCCTTCTGACGCCGGACCTGCTGACGTCGTTCGACAACGCCGTCAACGATATTCCCACCATGGTCATCGCGCAGTTCGCGGTGAAGAATCCGACCTCGCTGATCACCCACAAGGGCGCCTACAAGGACTTCCAGGCGCTGACCGAGGCGCCCGCCCTCAAGCTGAGCCGCGGCGTGCAGATCACCGCCTGGCGCTGGATGAAGACCGAGTTCGGGTTCCGCGACGAGCAGCTCAAGCCCTACGACTTCAGCCTCGGGCAGTTCCTGACCGATCCCAAGATGGTGCAGCAGGCCTATGCGATGATCGAGCCGAACCTGGCCGCGGCCAAGGGCGTCGAGATCGATACCTACATCCTGGCCGACTACGGCTACGACACCTACGGCACCGCGCTGATGACCCGCACGGATCTCATCGAGAAGAACCCGGACCTGGTGCAGCGCTTCGTCGATGCCAGCATCGAAGGCTGGTACACCTTCCTCTACGGCGACAACAGCAAGGGCTCCAAGGCGATCATGGACAGCAATCCCGACATGACCGCGGACGAGCTGGGGAAGGAGGTCGCGCTGATGAAGCAGCTCGGCATCATCGACGGCGCCGAGACGCTGGACAAGGGCATCGGCGCGATCGACATGGCCCGCGTCAAGCACTTCCTCTCCGTCGTCGAGAAGGCCGGCCTCTACAAGGAAGGCGAGGTCGACCTCGCCAAGGCCGTGACCGACCGCTTCGTCAACAAGGGCGTCGGCCTCGACATCAAGAAGGCGAACGCCAAGTAGGCGTCGCCCCCCGGCGGGCGCGCGCCCCCACGCGCCCGCCGACCCCTTCACCATCGCGAGCCGTCGATCCGCGCCGTCGCCGATGGTCCTGACGAAGACGGCGCATCTGCTGCCGCGCGGGCGAGGGACGAGACATGGACGGAACCGGCCGGACCGGCGCGCATGCGCTGGTGGAGACGCTCGTCGCGAGCGGGGTGGACACCTACTTCGCCAATCCCGGCACGTCGGAGATGCACTTCGTCGCGGCGCTGGACGCGGCGCAGGGCATACGCTGCGTGCTCGGCCTGTTCGAGGGCGTCGTCACCGGCGCGGCGGACGGATACTGGCGCATGGCGCGCAAGCCGGCCGCGACGCTGCTTCACCTCGGCCCCGGCATGGCGAACGGCATCGCCAACCTGCACAACGCGCGCAAGGCCCGGTCGGGGATCGTCAACGTGGTCGGCAATCACGGCCTCGACCATCAGCGGCTGGAATCGCCGCTGCGCAGCAATCTGGAGGCGATCGCCGGCAGCATCTCGCATGCGGTCCGCGTCAGCGCCGATCCCGCCGACCTGGCGGCCGACGCGGCGGCGGCCGTCGAGGCGAGCCGCGACGGCGCCGCCGGCCGCATCTCGACGCTGGTGCTGGCGGCCGACCTTTCCTGGTCGCCGGGCGGGCCGGCGTCCCGCGCCCGGCCGCCGCGCCCGCCGCTGGTTCCCGTCGAGGCGGTGGCGGCGACGGCCCGCCTGCTTTCCGAATACGGCCCGCGCGCCATGCTGATGATCGGCGCCGGCGGCTCGGCCAGCGTCGAGGCGCAGGAGCTGGCAAGCGCGATCGCCGCGCGCACCGGCTGCCGGCTGCGCGCCGAGTTCTACAATGCGCGGTTGCCCGGCGGGCGCGGCCGTCCGCCCGTCGAGCGGCCGCCCTACATGGTCGATGCGGCGGTCG
>JBDHTK010000105.1:0-10267 GCA_039808625.1 Devosia sp.
GGAGGCCACAATGCCCGATATCGCCCGCATGACCGCTTTTGGCGGGCTGACGGCCGGCGTGCTGGCGCTGGTCGCCCTCGTGCCGACCGCCATGCGCGCCGTGGCCGACGAGCCGCGCCAGGCGGTGGTCGCCAGCATCGAAAAGCTCTTCCCGCCGCCTTTCGACGCGCGGGTGTTCCGCAAATACGCGATCGAGTTCGGGCCCGATATCTCGACCGACATCATCGCCACACGCAGCGTCACCAAAATCGGCTTCGGGCGGATGACCAAGGTGGCGATCGTCACCACGTCGTCGGGCACCTATTCGAGCGACGGGCTGGTGTCGCCGCATGTGCGCTATCCCGGCATCGCAGTGGCGCCGCGACACGGGCGCGGCACGGCGCAGGTCGTGCGGCCGGTCGGGGACTCGATCCTCGTCCTGCGGTGACGGTCAGCCGCGCTTGAACTTGTAGAAGATGTGGTGGCCGATCTTGGTCGTCTTCTTCAGCCGCGGCGCCCAGTCCGGATAGACATAGGTCGCGTGGTAGTGGGTCGCGGCGCCCACCTCGGTCAGATAGAGCGAGCCGTTGATGACGCCCTTGGCGATCTCCTCGGCCTGCGCCCACGCCTTGGGCTCGGTGACCGTCTCGGGGATGCCGTCGCAGGCGAAGGAGAACTGGCAGGCGTTGCGCATGTGCTGGTTCTGGAAGACCACGTTGCAGATGGTCTTGGGATAGATCCTGTGAGCGACACGGTTCATGACCACCTGCCCCACCGCGACCTGGCCGCGATAGGATTCGCCGCGCGCCTCGAAATAGATGGCGGTGGCCATGCACCACAGCTCCTTCTCGGACACGGCCTTGCCGCTGCGGTCGACCAGCCTGTCGAAGGCGGTGGCCGGCGTCGTCTCGCGCGCATAGGCGAGCGCGGCCGGCGCGCTGACCGGCATGATGGCGCTGGGCATGGGCACGACCTGGTCGATGGCGCCAAGGGCGGCGCTGGCGGCCGGGTTGATGCTGGCAACCTGGACGGCGACGGGCGGCGCCGAGAGCGGCCGGCCGGCGGGCGTGCCGCCGGTGCCGGCACGCGCCGCGGCGATCCGCGTGCGGATGGCCTCGAAACCGCCCGAGACGGTGACCCCGTCGGGCGTCAGGCGCGCGCGGTTGACCTTCTCGGCGCGGTTGGGGCCGGAGAAAAAGCCCGTATTGAAGAGGCTGGCGACCGAGCCGGTGATCACCGGCTCGCCATTCTCGAGAGTGAGCGTGGCGGTGGGCGTGAGGACGACCGGGGTCGCGGCACCGTAGGCCGGGCCCTGCGCGCCGCCGGTGAGGAGCGGGTAGACGCCCAGCGCCAGCGTCAGCGTGGCGACGACGCCGAGGAGGCTATGCCGGGGACGGGCCCACGGGCGGTTTGAACCAGGAAGGCCCATCGAACGCAGTACTACTCACGCAACGCCACACCACTCGACGCTTCGGCATCATGTTGCGCAAATGCCGACGATTTCGATGATGCGGGATTAGGGTTATCGTGAGGTAAACCCTCGCGCGCCCCGCGGGCGGGAGGCGCAATATGGTTAAGCGGCGGCCTGCGCCAGCGCCAGCCGCGCCACCGGCACGCGATAGGGCGAGCAGCTCACATAGTCGACGCCGAGCCCGGCGAAGAAGGCGAGCGAGGCCGGATCGCCGGCATGCTCGCCGCAGATGCCGATGCGCAGCGCCGGGTTGGCGGCGCGGCCGCGCTCGATGGCCATGGCGATCAATTCGCCGACCCCCTTCTGGTCGAGGGTAACGAAGGGGTCGAGCTCGTAGAGGCCCTTGCGCTGGTAGGCGGCGAGGAAGGCCGGCGCGTCGTCGCGCGAGATGCCGTAGGTGGTCTGCGTCAGATCGTTGGTGCCGAAGGAGAAGAAATCGACGTGGCGGGCGATGTCAGCGGCGCGCAGCGCGGCGCGCGGCAGCTCGATCATGGTGCCGAAGGCGAAGCCGGCGCGGGCGGCCGGCGGCAGGCCGGCGGCATCGACGAGCTCCATGACGCGCTCGCGCACCCAGGTGACTTCATGCGCGGTGGAGACGAAGGGCACCATGATCTCGAGCGCTACCGGCTCGCCCCCCTGCTGCATGGCGGTGCGTACGGCCGCCAGCAGGGCCTCGACCTGCATCTGCAGGATCTCGGGATAGGTCACGGCGAGCCGCACGCCGCGATGGCCGAGCATGGGGTTGATCTCGGAGATGCGCTCGAGCCGCAAACGCAGGGCGCGCGGCGCAAGGCCGAGCGAGCGGGCCGTCTCCTCGATGTCCTCGTCGGTGCGCGGCAGGAACTCGTGAAGCGGCGGATCGAAGAGCCGCACGGTCACCGGCCGGCCGGCCATCGTCGCGAAGATGGCGGAAAAATCCTCGGTCTGGAAATCGACGAGGCCGCGCAGGGCGGCGCGGCGGTCGGCCTCGTCCTCGCTGAGGATCAGCCGGCGCAGCGCCACCATGCGCTCGCGCGAGAAGAACATGTGCTCGGAGCGGGCGAGGCCGATGCCGGCGGCGCCGAAGCTGAGCGCCGTGGCGGCCGATTCGACGGTCTCGGCATTGGCGCGCACGGCGATGGCGCGGGCGGCGTCCGACCAGCCCAGCAATTCGCCGAGCGCGCCGCCGATGCGCGGGCGGCTGAGCGGCAGCACGCCGGCGTAGACCGAGCCGTCGCTGCCGTCGATGCTGATGCGGTCACCGGCGCGGAACTGCATCTCGCCGATGCGGCAGGACTGGTCGGCCGGATCGACCGACAGGGTGCGCACGCCGGCGACGCAGGGCCGGCCGGTGATGCGGGCGATGACGCCGGCATGGCTGGTCATGCCGCCGCGCGCCGTGAGGATGCCGGTTGCCGCCTTCATGCCGTCGATGTCCGACGGCGCGGTTTCGTTGACGACGAGGATGCAGTGGCGCCCGCGCGCCCGGTAGCGGGCGGCATCCTCGGCGGTGAAGGCGATATAGCCGGTGGCGGCGCCGGGCGAGACGCCGAGGCCGATGGCGATGGGCGAGTGGGCGTGGCCGGTGCGAAAGCTTGGATGCAGCAGCACCTGCAGGCGGTCGGGGCTGACGCTGGCCACCGCCTCGGCCTCGCTCCAGATGCCGCGCGCGACGCGATCGGTGGCCGCTTCGAGCTCGGCGGTCGCCGTCGCCTGCCACGGCCGGGCGGAGAGGAAGGTCAGCGTGCCGCGCGCGGCAGCGGTAGTGATGCACATGTGCCGGCCGGCGGCGCGGTCGAGCACCTCGCTCATTTCGGCGGCGACGGGGGCGAGCGGCACGTGCCCGCCCGGCAGCGGCGCCGGGCCGAGGGCGCCGCTCTGGGCGTCGCGGCTGAGGAACTGGATGATGTCGCCCGGCGCCACCGCCTGCACCAGCACGACGCCGCCGGCGGCGCCGTAGGAGGCGAAGGCGGCCGAAATGGCGCGGGCCAGCGGGCGGGCCGGGTCGACCGCCTCGTCTTCGCTGGCGGGGGCCGGGAGGCCGATGCGGGCGGGCGCCAGCCGCGGCAGGCGCACGTCGCTGGCGGTACGCACGACCAGCGCCGGCAGCTTCGCGTCGCGCCCGACGAGGCGGAACAGGGTCGCCACCCAGTGGGCACGGGTCCGGCTTTCGTGGTCGCGCCGCTCGGCCTGCAGCGCCTCCCAGGCGGCGCGCGTGAGGAGGATGGTGGGCACGGTCGGCAGCCCCGCCTCCCACACGGCGCGCAGCCAGCGGGCCTTGCCGACGAGCAGGCGGCGCTGCGCCGCGGAAAGGTTTGCGTGGCCGACTGCCGGCACGACCGCAAACATTTCGAGGGCGAGGCTCACCACTGACTTCCTTACGCTGGCGCGTCGGCCATAGTGCCCGCGGCGTCGGCGCACCGCAACGGGCCTTGACTTGCCTCGTGGCAGAAAGCATCTCGTCACCGATGGATACGGACAAGCCCAGGCTCGAGATCACGCTATGCGCGCCGCGCGGCTTCTGCGCCGGAGTGGACCGCGCCATCCAGATCGTCGAGCTGGCGCTCGAGAAATACGGGGCGCCGGTCTATGTGCGGCACGCCATCGTGCACAACAAATACGTGGTCGAGGGGCTGAAGCGCAAAGGTGCGGTCTTCGTCGAAGAGCTGGACGAGATCCCGCCGGGCGGCGCGCCGGTGGTGTTCTCGGCGCATGGCGTGCCCAAGTCGGTGCCGGCCGACGCCAGGGCGCGCCAGATGTTCTTCCTCGATGCCACCTGCCCGCTGGTCAGCAAGGTGCACATCGAAGCCAACCGGCATTTCGACGAGGGCCGCGAGATCGTGCTCATCGGCCATGCCGGCCATGTCGAGGTGATCGGCACGATGGGGCAATTGCCGGAGGGCGCCATTACGCTGGTGCAGACGGTGGCGGACGCCGAGGCGTTCGTGCCGCGCGACCCGCAGAAGCTCGCCTATGTGACGCAGACGACGCTGAGCGTCGACGACACCAGCGCCATCGTCGAGGTGCTGCGGCGACGCTTCCCGGCCATCGCCCTGCCGCACAAGGAAGACATCTGCTACGCCACCACCAACCGCCAGGAGGCGGTGAAGAAGGTGGCGCCAACCGTCGAAGCGATGATCGTCGTCGGCGCGCCGGAAAGCTCCAATTCGGTGCGGCTGGTGGAGGTGGCGCGGCGCGCCGGCTGCGCGCGGGCCGTGCTGGTCGAGCGGGCGGCCCATATCGACTGGCGGCTGTTCGAGGGCGTCACGCGCCTCGGCATCACCGCCGGCGCCTCGGCGCCCGAGGCGCTGGTGGACGAGGTCATCGAAGCCTTCGCCGAGCGCTTCGCCATCGCGGTCAGCGCGCATGGCGCCGGGCGCGAGACCATCGTCTTCAACCTGCCCCGCGAATTGCGCACACCGGCCGCATGAGCGAGACCGTCGTCATCCATACGGACGGGGCCTGTTCGGGCAATCCCGGACCGGGCGGCTGGGGCGCGGTGCTGCAATATGGCGGCACCGTGAAGGAGCTCAAGGGCGGTGCGGCGCTCACCACCAACAACCAGATGGAGCTGACGGCGGCGATCGAGGCGCTCAACGCGCTGAAGCGCCCCTGCGCGGTCGAGCTGCATACCGACAGCCAGTATGTGAAGAACGGGCTGACCAAGTGGATACACGGCTGGAAGAAGAATGGCTGGCGCACCGCCGACAGGAAGCCGGTGAAGAATGTCGAGCTGTGGCAGGCGCTGGACGCGGCAGTCAACCGCCACACCATCTCGTGGCACTGGGTGAAGGGGCATGCGGGCGACGCCTTGAACGAGCGCGCCGACGCCCTTGCCAATGAGGGGATGGCGCCGTTCAAGCCGAAGCGGCGGCGGCCGGCGACCTTGCTGCCACCCGTCTGAGCGCCGCAGAAAGGCCGCCGAAGCGCTGCGGAAGGCCGCGAGTCTTCCGCAGTGCCGCCGCAGCCAGCTTGTAGTCGAGCATGGCCTCGCATAGCGTCGCGAGGCATCTGGTTTGGGGACCATACCGATAACGAAGACTGTCCTGCCAACCATGGCCGGCGTGGCAATCGTTGCCGTGGGGATATTCGCGGCGATGCAGTTCAACACTGCCCAGGACCCGCAAAAACGCCTCGGCATGGCGGAGTTCAAGCTCTACTGCCTCGAACGGCGCGACGCCTACATCCTCGGCAACGGCGACAGGGCCGACAATGTGAGCGCGATGGAGGTGTGCATGAGCAGCTTCACCGACGACCAGAAGGCGCTGATCCCGAAGGCCTGAGCGCGACAGCCGCCGCTGCCGAACCGACACGGCCCGCCGCGCCGGCGGGCCATGTTTTTTGGCTCAGCGGTTCTGGAAGCACTGGACGAAATGGATGAACTGGCTCGGGTCCTGTTTCACCGACATCTCGATGCCGGGGCTATCGTCATCGTCGCGGCTGACGACGCGCGAGGCGAGGAGCGTGTATCCGGGCTCGGTGTAGCCGCCGACCGGGCCGCCCCAGTGGATGTTGTCGAAATCGTCGACCTCGAAATCATAGGTGCCCTCGTACCTGCCGTCGAAGGCCGGGCCCTTGTAGGTATTGCCGGCGACCTCGATGTCGCCGGCGAGATATTGCTCCATCATGCACACATAAGTGCCGTCAGGCAGCTTCGGGTGGGCGAAGGCCGCCGTGGCGAGCAGCGCCAGCGGTAGGGCCACGACTAACGATCTCATGGGTCAGCCCGCGATTTTGGAAAAATCCGCAACGAGGTGCATGGTATTGCGCAAGGCGGCCAGAAGATGAAGCCGATTGGCCCGCACCGCGGCATTTTCGTCGTTGACCAGCACCTCCTCGAAGAAGGCGTCGACCGGGGCGCGCAGCGTCGCGAGGCTGGCGATGGCGCCCTTGTAGTCGTTGGCGGCGACGGAAGCGGCGGCGGTGGCATCGACGGCCTTGATGGCGCTCGCCAGCGCCGCCTCGGCGTCGAGCACGAACTTCGTCTGGTCGGAGGTCGCGTCGTAGATGCGGCCGTCCTTCTTCTCCTCGGCGGCTAGGATGTTGGCGGCGCGGCGGTAGCCGGCCAGCAGGTTCTTGCCGTCGTCGGTGTCGAGCAGCGCCGACAGCGCCGCGATCCGGCGGGTGATCTCCAGAATGTCGTTGCTCCGCGGCGTGATGACGGCGTCGACGAGGTCGTCGCGGGCGCCGGCCTCGCGCAGCGACACCTTCAGGCGGTCGTGGAAGAAGGCGAGCAGGTCGGGCGCGACGTCGAGCGGGAAGGTCAGCGCGTTGTCGGTGACGATGCGGATGACGCCGAGGGCGGCGCGGCGCAGCGCGAAGGGATCGCGCGAGCCGGTGGGCTTTTCGTCGATGGCCCAGAAGCCGGTGAGCAGGTCGAGCTTGTCGGCGAGCGCCACGGCGATGGCGACGGGCTCCGCCGGCACGAGGTCGGAGGGACCGAGCGGCTTGTAGTGGTCGGCGACGGCATTGGCGACCGCCTGCGTCTCGCCCTGCGCCAGCGCATAGTAACGGCCCATGACCCCCTGCAATTCGGGGAACTCGCCGACCATGCCGGTGGTGAGATCGGCCTTGGCGAGCATGGCGGCGCGCTTGGCCTGCTCGATGTCGGCGCCGACTTGCGGGGCGATCTCGGCGGCGCGCTGCACCAGCCGCTGGACGCGCTGGAACTGCGTTCCAATCCTGGCGTGGAACACCGATTCCTCGAGCTTGGGCAGGCCGTGTTCGAGCGGCAGCCTGAGGTCGGTCTCGTAGAAGAAGCGCGCGTCGGAGAGGCGGGCGCGGATGACGCGCTCATTGCCCGCGACAATGGCCGCGCCGCCATCCTCGGCAAGGTTGTTGGCAGTAAGCAGGAAGCGATTGGCAAGCTTGCCGGAGCCGTCGCGCAGGCAGAAGCATTTCTGGTTGGCGCGGATGGTGGCGATGATCACTTCCTCGGGCACGGCGAGGAAGGCGGGATCGAAGCTGCCCATCATCACCACCGGCCATTCGACGAGGCCGGCGACCTCCTCGAGCAGCCCCTCGTCATGGATGACGGTGAGGCCCTGGGCGAAGGCGAGGTTGTCGGCGTCGGTGCGGATGATGTCCTTGCGCCGGTCGATGTCGAGCACGACGCGGGCGCGCTCCAGCGCCTGCTGGTAGTCCTCGAAGCGGCGGACGCGGATCGGCGCGGGAGCAAGGAAGCGATGGCCGTAGGTGATCTGCCCGGCGGCGATGCCGGCGAGCGTGAACGGCACCACCTCGGGCTCCTCGGTCTCGGCGCCGAAGGTCGCGGTGATGGCGCGGATGGGGCGCACCCAGGTGAGCCCGCCCACGCCCCATTGCATCGACTTGGCCCAGGGGAAGCCCTCGATGATGCGCGGCAGCGCGCGGGCCAGCACCTCGCCGGCCGCCTGCCCCCTGATCTCGGCCCTGGCGACGTAGAACTCGCCCTTCTTGGGATCTGTTTCGATGCTCGCCTCGTCCAGCGAGGCCAGTCCCGCCGCCTTGAGGAAGCCGTCGATGGCGGCCTGCGGCGCACCGACGCGCGGCCCCTTGCGGGCCTCGCTGCGATCGGGCGAGCGGGCGGGAATGCCGGCCACGGTCAACGCCAGCCGGCGCGGCGTGGCGAAGGCGCGCGCGCCCTCGTAGTGCAGCCCGGACTCGACCAGCGCGCCGGTGACGGCTTTCAGCAGGTCATCGGCCGCCTTGCGCTGGAAGCGGGCGGGGATCTCCTCGGAGAAGATTTCGAGCAGCAGTTCGGGCATTGGCAGGACCGGATGTGAAGGCGCGCGAGGGTTAGCAAGGGCCGCGGGGATTGTCCAACAAAGACCGGGGACGCCGTTACCAGCCGCCGCCGCCGCCCCCGCCACCGCCGCCGCCCGAGCCCCCGCCGCCGCCCGAAAAGCCGGAGCCCGAAGAGCTCGACGGCTGCGCGGCGATCATGGCGGCGCTCATGCCGGTGGCCATCGCGCCGAGAGATTTCGAGAAACCGCCGGCCGAGCCGGAGCTCCAGCCGGCGCCGTGATACCAGTGCGGCGCATAGGCGCCGCCGGTTGCGTCGGCGACGGCGTTGCGGGCGAGGTCGGCTTCGAAGCGCTCGGTCCACGGCTTTTCGACGCCGAGCGCGATGGCGAAGGGCAGGATGGCCTCGAAGCGCGTGACGGTCATCGGCGGCTCGCCCTTGTCGACGAAATTGAGCCGGTTCTTCTCGGCGGTGTCGAGATACATGCGGAAGCCGTCGATCTGGTCCATCAGCTTGCGGCCCTGGATGGTGGGGGCGCGCATGAGGATGGCGAAGACGAGCTCGATGACGATGATGGAGACGGCGGCCACAAGCCCGGTGTCGAGGCGGATGCCGCTGAAGCCGCTGACGAAGCTGCCGAGCACGTTGAAGCCGACGACGGCGATCCACACGCCGCCGATGAGCTTGCGGGCGATGCCGCCGCCGGTGCCGACGACGGTGCCGAGGATGACGCCGATGACCCCCGAGGCGATGGCGGCGCCGATGAGCACGGCGGCGTCGAGCACGTCGAGCCAGACGAGGGCGCCGAGCAGCAGCGCCGCGAGCAGCGCGCCGCCGACGCTGTAGAGCACGTTGTTCCTGAAATAGACCTCGCGGTTCTCGCGCTGGATGTTGTCGACCAGCGCGCGGCGCTTCTCGTTGAGCCTGGGACCGTCGGTCTTGTCGACGGTGACGGTGCCGCGCGAGCGGATGAAGTCGTAGAGCGCCTGCTCGCCGGCGGGCAGCCGGTCGGCGGCGCGTCCCGTGGCGGTGATGCTCATGTCCTTGCCGATGGTGTCGATCTCGACGAGGCCCTTGACGCCGAGATCGAAGATCGTGGCGGTGAAGGCCGTCCAGCCGGACTGCTTGAAACCCATCGCGTTGATGTAGTGGACGAGCGCCGGCGACAGCCCCTTGGGCGGGTGGAAGAGCGGAATGATGGTGCCGCGCGCCGGGTCGCGCCCCACCGCGTTCCAGGCGAAGAAATTGTAGAGCAGCACGAGGAAGACGGCGAAGGCCGGAAACACGAGCTCGCGATGGTCGGAGAGCCAGTAGCCGATGCTGTCCAGCCCCTCGGGCGCGACCAGAATGCCCTTCTGGAATCGTACCGCCGCCGACAGCCCCTCGCCCGGCGCCAGCGGACGCGTGCTGCGGAAGGCGGCGGCGGTGTCCGACTTGCGCTCGATGGTCACCGCCTGCTCGGTGGAGCCGGGCACGCCGGTGTAGCCGATGGCGTCGTCGATCACCGCGCCGGGCGGCACGTTGAGCGTGGCCGTGACGGCAAGGATGGGGAAATTCCAGTAGTTGCCGGTGACGTTCCAGAACAGCTCGTCATGGTCGGCGAACAGGCGCGCCATGCGGGTCATGGTGTAGCGGATGGTATAGGTGTGCTGGCCGAAGCTCAGCAGCACGTCGGCGTCGCCGATCTGGATGCGCTTGAAGCCGTCGGCGAGGTTCGACACCGAATAGGGCTCGGCGCGCCCGTCGCGCAGCACCTCGAGCACGCGCAGGTCGGAGCGCAGCCGCGTATTGTCGGGGTTGATGAGCTGGACCGGAAGGTCGCGGTAGATGCCGCGGCGGATGGCGTTGCCCTCGACATTGACCACGATGGTCTCGACCACCTCGACCGATCCGTCGGCGCGCAGCGTGGTATTGGAGGTGAAGCTGCGGATTTCCTCGCGCGCCAGCGCCGGCGCCGCCCAGAGCGCGAGGACCGCGAGGACGAGCAGCGCACCATAGGCCGCGAGGCGTCGGCCGTGGCCGTGCAGGATGCGCCCCATGGTCGCTAGAACTTCACCTGCGGCACGGCGCGGTCGGCGGGGTTCTCGAGCTCGAAATACTGCACCTTCTCGAAC
>JBDHTK010000106.1:0-10257 GCA_039808625.1 Devosia sp.
CAGGATGCCGACATAATGCGTCGCGAGGTCGGTGGCTCCATCGGTGACGACGAAATCGTTGACTTCGCCGTTGCGCGTCCAGGTGCCGTCCTTGACCAGCCCGCCGATGCGGATGGGCGTATCCGCCGCCACCGCCTTCTGGGCGATCTCGGTGGGCGAATAGAAGAACACGATCTGGTCGCGCAGCGCCACGAGGATCAGCGTCGTGGCCAGCGCCAGCACGGCGCCGAGCCCGGCGATGAGGGCGAGACGCTTCTGCTTGCGGGTCATGGCGTCAGTCCGTTGTCGGCGGCGAGCGCGTCGAGCTCGGCGCGCGCGGCGGCGTCGGGATAGGCGGCGCGCGCCCTGTCATAGGCCGCCTGCGCGGCGTCGGTGCGGCCCTGCGCGAGGCGCGAGCGCACGAGCTGCGTCCATTCGGCGAGGCTGCCGCCCGTCGTGCCGAGGCGCGCCTCGAGGCCGTCGACCATCGCGTCGATCGCTGCCGCGTCCGGTGCCGCGGCGCCGCCGGCCTCGGCGAAGGCCAGGCCGTTCTCGGCCGTCACCACCCAGGGCTCGTCGCCCCTGGCGAGTTTCAGAAGTGCGTTCCAGTCGCGGATGGCGGCGTCGTAGTCGCCGCTGCGCGTCTCCTCGCCGGCGATGTAGTAGAGCGAGCGCACATGGCCGGCGTCGAGGGCCTGGGCGCGGCGCAGCAGCTCCAGCGGCTCGCCCGCGACGCTGCCGTTCTGCTGCATCATCAGCGCCTCGGCGAGGTCGGTGAGGCTGTCGGCGGTGGGCGGCGCCAGCTCGTTGACGCGGCGCAGGGCGCGGACGGCGTCGGCGTAGCGGCCGAGCTGCATGTAGGCGGGGGCGACGACGCGCCAGCCGCGCAGGTCGCCGGGGTTCTCGATGAGGCGCGCCTCGATGGTCTCGACCGCCGCGCCGAGATCGAAGGCGCCCTCGGCGCCGATGTCGCGCTGCGCCAGCGGGGCGGCCGGCAGGTCGGGCCGGCCGAGCCAGCCATAGGTGCCGAGCGCCAGCACCGCGACGAGCAGCAGCGGCACCCAGAGCGGCACCTGGCCGTCGCGGGCGGCCGGCGCCGCGGCCTTGGCGCGCAGCACCTCGCGGGCCAGCTCGGCCTTGGCGGCGATGGCCTCGGCCGTGCCGAGCCGGCCCAGCGCCGCGTCGGTCTCGATGGCGCCGAGCTGGGCGCGGAAATGCGCCGTCGTCGCGTCGGCTGGCAGCCCGCCCGCGTTGACCCGTCGTCCGGCGCCCGCATAATAGAGCGTGGCGCAGGCGATGCCGGTCAAAATCAGGGCGAAGAACCAGATGGTCATGGCCTCAGCGGGGCTCGATGGGAAGACTGCCGCGGCATCTATAGAGACATTCGGGCAAAATATGCAGCGTTGCGTCCGCCGATGGGCGGCGCCGATTGCCGCAGTCCGCCATGACTGATTTCGACTGCGCCGTCTTCGGTACGGGCCTCTTGCCGACCCTCCTCGCCGGCATACTCGCCTCGCGCCACGGGCGCAAGGTGGTGCGGGTCAGCCGACGGCGCTCGGCACAGCGCCTGCCGCGCGGGCTCGACCTCGCCCTGCCGCTCTCGGTGCATCCCATGAGCTGGCGGCTGGTGCGGCGCGGCGAGGCGGAACTGGCCGCGCTCTGGGCCGAAATCGGCCTCCATAAGGGGATTTCCGAGGGAGAGGTGGGGCTCGTGGCCGACCGGCCCGACAGCGCCGCGGCGCTCGACCACCTCGCCCATCTCGCCCTCGGCTACGGCCACCAGTTGCGGCGCATGGACAATGGCTGGGCGCTGCGCCGCGTCCTCAGGGTCGACGCCGACGGGCTGGCCGAGCGCCTCGCGGCGTGGCTCGACAGGCTGGGCGTCGCGACGGTGGAGGCCGGCCCCGTCGCCGCCGCCCTCACCGTCCTCGCCGACGACGCGGCGCTGCTCGACGGCCTGGACGCGGCGCAGCGCCCTGCCCCGCTCGCCGCCACGGCGATGACGGCGAGCCTCGTCGCGGCACCGCGCGGCCTGCCGGTGCCGGTGCAGCTCTTCCCCGACCGCGGCGTGACGCTGGCGCAGCGCGGCGACGGCACGGTGCTGGCGCTGGTCAGCGGCGCCGAGGCGGTCGCGGCGCGGCTGGCGTCGTGCCTCGCCGGCCCGTTTCCCATGAAGCGGCTGGCCTCGGCACGCTATCGCGGCGTCATCACGCGCGACGGGGCGCCGCTCGTCGGCCGCCTCAGGCGCACGAAAACCGTGGTCGTCGCCGGGCTGGGCAGCGCCGGCGCCTTCCTCGCGCCCCTGCTGGCGCGGCTCGTCGCCGACGCGCCGGAGCCCGACGAGAAGCGCTGGGCCGCCGCGCACCACCCGGCGCGGCCGCGCGCGCCCGTCGCCGATTTCGCGCCCATGCCGGAGGTCGAGTCGTGAACCGGCTCCCGGCCGACGCCGCGCACGGTTTCGGCGGCATGGCGCTCGACCGCACCCGCCCCCTGCGCTTCCGGCTCGATGGCCGGAGCGTCACCGGCTTCGCCGGCGACACGGTGCTGTCGGCCGTGCTCGCCTCCGGCATCGACGCCGCCGGCCGCTTCGGCGCGGCGCCGCTGGCGCTCAGCCCGTCTTTCGCGCCGCTGGTCGCCGGGCGCGCCGGCACGCCGCTGCCGATGGCGCGGCTGCCGGCCGTGGACAGGGTCGACCTCAGGAGCGTCGGCCGCCGCCGTTTCGCCTTCCGCCACGGCCCAAGCCTCGACCAGGTCATCGCCGGCGTCGCCGATGCGCCCTGGCTCACCGCCGACGCCGACGAGACGCTCGCCACCGACGTGCTGGTCGTCGGCGGCGGCCTCGCGGGGCTCGCGGCGGCCGAGGCGGCGGCGCGCGCCGGGCACGGCGTCGTCCTCGCCGAGCGCCGGCCGTGGATGGGCGGCGACGCGCGCTACTACGGCCCGGTGGGCGACGCGGCGAGCCCGGCCGAAGTCGAGGCGGCGCTGCTCGAACGCCTCGCCGCCCTGCCCGGCGTGACGCTCTGGACCCACAGCGAGGTGTTCGCGCTCGCGGGCGGACTGGCGCGGGTACATCGCATCGTCGAGGAGCGCGGCCGCGTCGTCGCGATCACGGCGGCGCGCGTGGTGCTGGCGACGGGCAGCGTCGAGCGCCTGCCCGTCTTTGCCGGCAACCGCCTGCCGGGCGTCGTCGGCGCCATCGCCGCCTATCACCTCGCCAAGCGCTACGGCGTGCGGCGCGGCGGCACCGCCATCGTCGCCACGGGCAGCAATTTCGGCTACCGGCTGGCGCTGCGGCTGCACGATGCCGGCATCGCAGTGGCGCGCATCGTCGATCCGCGCGTCAATCCGCAGTCGCGCTTCGTCGATTTCGCCAAGGCAAGCGGGCTGACCCTCTCCGGCGGGCTGGTGCCGGCCCGGGCGGCCGAAGCGGGCCGCGCGCTGGACCTCGCCTTCGCCGATGCCGGCACGGGACAGATCTCGCTCACGCTCACGGCCGACCGGCTCATCCTCGCCGGCGCCCTGCAGCCCGATCTCACCCTGTGGATGCGCGCCGGTGGCGGCACGCTCTGGCAGGAGGGGCAGTTGCGGCCGCGCGGCACGCTCGAGCATGTCGCCCTCGCCGGCGCCGCGGCCGGCTGGCAGTCTCTGGAGGCCTGCGCCGCCAGCGGCCGCGCCGCCGTCGCGACGCTCTTCGGCAGGCCCGCCGCGCCGGTCGCCGACAGCGGGATCGACGCCGCCTTCGAGACGCCGCCGGCCGCCGCTGCCATCGGCCCGGCGCTGGCCGGCGCACCGGCCTTCCTCGATACCGGCGCGAGCCTCATCGTGCGCGCCGTGCCCGGCGCGTCCGCCCCGCGCACGCCCGAGACGCAGGCCCCGGCGCTGGGCGACGTCGCGGCGGCCGTCGCGCTCGGCCTCATCCTTCCCGCCGATGCCGGGGCCGTGGCCGAGGAGCGCGGCGCCCCGGGCGCCGACCTCGTCCGCGCGAACTGGGCGCCGGCGCCGCGCCCGGCCAGCGACATGCCCGCCTGGCTCGCGGCGCGCTTTCCCGGCGCGACCGTGCGCGTCCATCTCGTGGTCGACGGCAGGCGGCGCTTCGGGCGCGGCGCGCTGGTCTTCGCCAACACCGCGCCGCCCGATCCGGCGGCGGCCATCGCCGGCATCGCCGCCGACCCGCCGGCGGGCACGGCCGGCGGCATCGCACTGCTGCCCGAGGCGACCCTGCGCCGGATCGACCGCTACATCGTCGAAACGCTGGAAGGGCCGGCGCCGGCCCGCCGGCGGGAAACGCCCTAGAGCCGGCGCAGCGCGGCGTCGCGGGCGCGCCGCATGGTCTCGGCATAGTCGAGGCTGAAGCGCAGCTCGGCCATTTTCAGCGCCGCATCGAGGCGTGCCGCCGTCACCGCGTCGGCGGGGCTTCGGCGCAGCGTGTCGAGGTGGCGCTCGATATGGATTTCCAGTGCCTGCCCGGTCTGCGTCCACACCTGGTCGAAAAGCGCGTTAACCGCCAGCGAGTCGCGCGCGTCGCGCACGCTGGCGAGCAGGTAGATGCCGTTGAGCGCGCTCAGGATCTGGTCGCTGTCGACGCGGTCGGTGCCGTCGCGCCGGCGCAGCGCCTTGTTGAGGTCCGGCGCCACGTCGCGCAGCTTCGGGTCGAGCCGCTCCGAGGCGGCCTTGGTCAGCGCCGCCGCGATGGTGCCCCAGCGGCCGCCGCGGCTGAGCTCGACATAGCCGGCCACGGCCCGTTGCAGGCGGTGGAAGCGGTCGACGGCGCGGCACACGAGATCCATGTCGGCGAAGGTGCCGATCTGGTCGAGCGCGGCGATCTGGTGCTGGGCATGCGCCAGGATGGCCTCGAGCATCGGCGCGAAACCGGCCCGTTGCAGCGCACCCTCCGAGGCGCCGCCGGCGATGCGGATGGCGGCGGCGACGAGCCGGGTGGGATTCGCCACGTGTCCCACCATCGCCTGCATCACCAGCGCGGTGACGGCGGCGTCCTGCAGGGGCATGGATTGCAGCGCCAAGGCCAGCGTCGCCTCGTCGGCCATGCCGTTGGCGGCGCGCCCGAAGCTGCCGGCCTTGTCGAGCAGCGCCCGGCAGCGCAGTGCGTTGAGCACCGTGGGCAGCCGCACCCAGGCCTCCTCGCTGCCGAGCTGGGTCTTGATGCGGCGGCCGATCTCGACGCTGGTCGCGGCGTCGGCGAGGGTCTTGCGGGCGCGCGCCAGCAGGTCCGGCAGCAGCGCTTCGAGCGCGGTGCGGTTGTCGTGGCCGGCGCCGATGGTCTCGATGTCGATGAGGTCGGGCGCGAGGTCCCGCACCACCCACAGCCACACCGCCTCGGCCTCGTCGACGCCGATCGCGCCGCTGAAGGCGATGCCGGCCGGCATGGCGACGAGCACCGCATCGAGCAGGCCGAGAAAGGGTGTCCCGATGGTGGACCGGCGGCGGTCGGGCGCCGCCGCGCGGGCTGTGGCTTGAGCCATTTCAACCAGGCAAAGTCAGTCGGTCGCTGACCTTAGCCCGGCGAGGTAAATAAAGATTTGGCGGCGTTCAGCCGATATTGGCGCTGACCGTCCAGCGCCCGTCGGCCTCGCGGCAGGCAGTGCCCTTGCGCACGAAATTCTGGCTGCCGATGGTCACCGTGTGGGTGAAGTCGCGGCAGTCGATGAGGTTGACGCGCACATAGGGGCCCACGGTCACGGCGCCGGACTGGCCGTTGTCGCCGACCCAGTTGCGGGGGGCGCCGACGCGGCCATATTGCAGCGCGTTGAACTGCGCGCCCGCCGCCTCGGTCTTCGATTTCTGCGTGAGCTGGCTCAGCGCACCGGCGTCGATGAAGGCGGAGACGTCGGTCATGGCGCTCGCGACGGCGCGCGCCTCGGCCGGGGCGGCGAGCTGCGTGCGGTCGAGCACCGGCGCCGCCGTGGTGGCCACCGGCGCGACGGTCGGGGCGGTGGCGCAGCCGGCGAGCACGAGAACGGGGAGAGCGAAAAGGGTGCGGGTGAGAGTGTGCATGCTGGTCCCGGAAATCACGCCTGAGCTGAGCCGCACGAGTGCGGCGGAGTTAAGTCAGGTCCTGGCGAGTCCGCCGACTTTCGTCGCCGGCAGCTTCAATTCGGCGAGAACGCCGCCCAGCACCGAGCGTTTCATTTGCAGGCTGCCGCCATAGACGTCAACCAGTTCCTTGACGATGTCGAGGCCGAGCCCGCTGCCCGGCGTTTTTTCGTCGAGACGGACGCCGCGGCGCAACACTTTTTCGGCCTCCGCCTCGGTGAGGCCCGGACCGTCGTCCTCGACGCGGATGACGAGATAGTTCTGCGCCGGGGTGCGCTCGGCCACCATCGTCACGCCGATCTTGCCGCGGCTCCATTTGCAGGCATTGTCGAGCAGGTTGCCGGCCATTTCCTCGAGGTCGCCCGCGTCGCCGCGGAACCAGGGCAGCGAGGCGTCGGGGCGCTTGAAGGCGATGGTCACCCGCGGGTTGAGCTTTTCCATCACCCTTACGAGGCGCAGCATCACCATGGTGGCGTCGGCGCGCTTGCCCACCACGGCGGTGCGCGCGGCGAGGCGGGCGCGGTCGAGATAGGTGGCGACGAGCTGCGTCATCTTCTCGGATTCCGAGGTGACGACGCGCGCCAGCGGATTGTCCTTCGCCGCGCCCGCCTCGTTGCGCAGCACCGCGAGCGGCGTCTTCAGCCCATGCGCGAGATTGCCCACCGCGTTGCGCGCCCGCTCGATGATCTGGGTGTTGGAGCGCAGCAGCTCGTTGACCTCCTCGGCGAGCGGCGCGATCTCGCGCGGATAGGTGCCGGTGATGGTCTCGGCCTCGCCCTCGCGCACCCGCTCGATGGCCTGGCCGAGCCGGTCGATGGGCCTCAGCGCCAGCCGCGCCACGATGCCCGACATGATGGCGAGCGCGATGCCGACCGCCCCCAGCACGGTCAGCGTCTGGCCGCGGAACTGGTCGACCAGCGCAAGGCTCTCGTCGAGATTGCCGGTCACCATGATGTGCAGCGGCCGGCCGGCGCTCGTGGTCGCCCGCTCGATGGCGCGCAGGCGCGTGCCGGCCTCGTCCTCGAGCACGGCGGTACGGTAGTTGTCGGGGCCGAACGGGCCCGCGATCTGCGGCATCACCATGCCCACGGCGGAGCCCGAGGTGCGCAGCAGCTGCCCGTCGCCATCACGGATCACCCAGTACCAGCCGGTGGCGACGCGGTTGAAGCGCGGGTCGGGCAGGCGCACGTCGGCGTAGTTGGGATCGGAGGCATCGAGCGTCGCGCTCGACACGGAGTCGATGGTGAACTTGAGCTGGGTGGCGAGATTGCTCTCGAGGGCGCGCGAATAGAGGTCGGTCAGCAGGAAAGCCGTGCCGGCCAGGGCCACGATGAGCCAGCCGGCCGACAGCCAGAAGAGCGCGACGGCAATCGAGCCCTTCCTCACCTCAGTCCTCGATGATCTGGTATCCCAGCCCGCGGACGGTATGGATCACGTCGTCGGGCAGCTTCTTGCGCAGCCGGCCGACGAACACCTCGATGGTGTTGCTGTCGCGGTCGAAATCCTGGTCGTAGAGATGCTCGGTGAGCTCGGTGCGCGACACCACCTTGCCCTTGTGGTGCATGAGATAGCTCAGCAGGCGCAATTCGTGGCTGGTGAGCTTGATGGCCTGGCCGTCCACCGTCACCTTGCCGGCCTTGACGTCGAGCCGCACCGGGCCGGCGGTGATCTCGTTCGACGCATGGCCGGCGGCGCGGCGGACCAGGGCCCTGAGCCGCGCCAGCAGCTCCTCCATGTGGAAGGGCTTGGCCACGTAGTCGTCGGCGCCGGCGTCGATGCCCTGCACCTTGTCGCTCCAGCGGTCGCGCGCGGTGAGCAGCAGCACCGGCATGGTACGGCCGGCGCGGCGCCAGGCCTCGAGCACGCTCAGCCCGTCCATCTGCGGCAGGCCGATGTCGAGCACCACGGCGTCATAGGGTTCGGTATCGCCCAGGAAGTGCCCTTCCTCGCCGTCGAAGGCGACGTCGACGGCGTAGCCGCCCTCGCTCAGGGCGTCCTTGATCTGGCGGTTCAGGTTGGTGTCGTCCTCGACAACGAGAATGCGCATGGCCCGGGCCCTCCGCCGATCTATAGCACTTCGTGCGTGCCATCCACCGCGTTGACGGCGATTTTCGACGCCTCGCCGGCGGGCGAGACGACGTTGAGGATGTAATAGGGCACGTCGCCGATCATGCACACCTGCACCTGCGAGACCTCCTCATAGGCGGAAATCCCGGCGAGACGCTTGATCTTGGGCCAGCTCTTGATGGTCCCGGCTTCGATGGCGGCCTGGATCTGGCGGTCGCTGAGGCAGTCCATCCCCCGCGGCGCCCGCCCCTGGGCGAACACCGGCATGGCGCTCGCCAGCACCAGGCCGGCGACCGCCATCGCGATGAAAATGCTACGGAACTGTTTCATGCTACCCCTCTAGCCCGCTCCCGCTGAATGCCGGATGAATGGCAAGTTAACGCGGGCGGCGCCCCCTACTCCTTGCCGCCGTCGCTCTTGAGCTCCTTGCGCAGGAAAATGAAGGCGAGGGCTTCCATGACGAGGGCGGCGGGGGCGTGCCCGGCGAGCACCGGCACGTCGACGCCGAGCAGCCCGGCAAGGCCGGTCAGCAGCATGATGGCGGCGACGATATAGGTTCTGTAGCCCGAAAACAGGGTCATGTCGGTGGTCCTTTGCGGTTGTGGAAGGGAGGGCGCGCCGGCCATCGCCAGCGCGGCGGCGCGGATCGTCGCGACGCGGGCGGTCCAGCCGCGGCCGAAGGTGGCGAAGCTCGCGAGCCGGCCGAGAAAGCCGAGCCGCGCGTCGCACAGCGCCGTGACGAGCGCGGCCGGCTGGCGCTGGCGCAGCGCGCCCAGCGTCACCGGCCCGACAAGGCCGTCGGCCGTGACGCCCAGCAGCGCCTGCAACGTCTTTACGGCGCGGGCCGGGCCGGAATTGACGGCGTAGTCGAACAGGGCGAGGTCGAGCCCGGCCGGCAGCTGCGGCCCGGCGATCCGGCGCCAGTAGCCGGCCTCGTAGATGGCCGCCGCCTCGGCGCGGGTGAGCGCCTTGACCGCCGCCTTGGGCAGCGCCGATGCGGGCGCGATGCCGCGCCAGCGCGCCAGCGTCGCGCGGGTGATGCCCATGTTCGTCGCGCCGCCGGCATCGAGCGGGTTGTCGACATAGCCGCCCTCGGCGGCGAGCACGATGTCGAGGCAGCGCGCGAAGCGCTGTGCGTCGGTCGGATCAGGCATTGACCTCTCCTCGGGCCCAATGGCCGGGGCCGAACGCGGCGCTCAGTTGCGCCACGCGGAACGTGAAGGCGGCGGGTGCGCCGCCGAAATCGGCGCTCTGCTGGGCGGCGGTGTAGGTCGCCGCCGGCGCGCTCACCTCGAGGCGGCGCAGCACCGTGCCGCCATCCTCGATCTCGACGCGATAGGCTTCCGGCGCCCAGTCGAGCGGCACCTCCTCGACCACCCAGCTGCCGCTGTCGGCGCGGCTGCGCCGCACCCAGCCGATCTCCACGTCGCCATTGGCCTGCCGCGCCGCGTGCAGGTGCACGGGACGAAGCGGCAGCAGCGGCGCGAGGTCGAGGGCCGCCGGTGCCGTCACGCCCTCGCCGTCGTCCGGGCCGGCAAAGCTCGTGAGCCCGGCCGTCGCGCCGAGCCAGGCCGGCGGCACGCCGAGCATCGTCACGCGCGTGTCGAGCAGCAGCACGCGCTGGCCCGCCGAGGCGAGGCCGATGGCGTGGTCGGTGCCGTCCTGTCCGCGCAGCAGGCGCGTCAGCCGATAGGCGCCGGGCGCCACCAGCTCGGCAGCGGCGAAGCCGACGATCTCCCACGCGCCGGAGTCGGCCTCGACCGCGAGGCGGTTGGCGCCGGCCAGCACCTCGGCCTCGTCGCGCGAGGCGAGATGGCCGCTGGCCAGCGTCAGCTCCAGCGCGTTCGCCTCGTCCCAGGTGTAGAGCGTGCCCGGCCCGAGCGGCGCGGTGAGCGTGCCGGTCGTCGCCGGGTACGGCAGGCGCGCCAGCACGGTGCCGCTGTGCGTCTCGCGCACCTCCACCGTGCCGGGCCAGGGGCGCGCGAAGGCGCCGAGCGCGAGGCGCGTCTGCGCCGGATTTTCCGGGGCGGGCGGCAGGTGCGCCGCCATGAGATCGGGCAGCGCGCGCGGCGCCGGCGCCGTCGCGGCCGGCGGCGACCGCTCGGCGCCGAACGCCACGGCCAGCTCGGGCAGGATGGCGCGCGCCGTGACGCGCCGCGC
>JBDHTK010000107.1:0-10135 GCA_039808625.1 Devosia sp.
CGTCGCGGGACAGGTGGTTCATCTCGTCGTCAATCTGGCGCTCGAGTTCCTTATGCCGCCGTTCGAGTGCGGCAATATGGCCTTCAGTCGTCATGACAACTCCTTGCAAGCATTGCGAACAGGTCAATGTTAGGAAAAGCTGCCGGGCTTGTCGACGGCCTCGCGGCGGCGTGCAAAAGCGGTGTGCATCACCCCGCCGATGCGCTAACCAATGGGGGGAACGGCCCGGCCACCGGGCAGGACGGGAATCGGCATGCTGTCGCTGAGCAAGGAACAGGAAGCGGCTCTCGGCCTCGAACTCGCCGCCAAGCGGCAGGAGCACGCCGACCTCGACGCCGCCATCCACACCCTGGGCGCCTCGGGCCTCGCCGACCAGATGCTGATCCAGCGCCTCAAGAAGCGCAAGCTCGCCCTCAAGGACCGCATCGTGCAGCTCGAGAACCTGCTGCTGCCCGACATCATCGCTTGAGGCTGCCGGTGAAGTCCGCTAAACGCCCGCTTTCACGAGGGGTTTGACATGGCCGGCACGCCACCTGTCGCAATCGTCATGGGCAGCCAGTCCGACTGGGCGACGATGCAGAAGGCCGCCGCGACCCTCGACGCGCTCGGCATCGCCCATGACGACCGCATCGTTTCCGCCCACCGCACGCCGGACCGGCTCGTCGCCTTCGCCAGGGGCGCGCGCGCGGCCGGCCTCAAGGTCATCATCGCCGGGGCCGGTGGCGCCGCCCACCTGCCCGGCATGATCGCCGCCATGACGCCGCTGCCGGTGTTCGGCGTGCCGGTGCAAAGCCGGGCGCTGAATGGCGAGGACAGCCTGCTCTCCATCGTGCAGATGCCGGCCGGCATCCCCGTCGGCACGCTGGCCATCGGCGAGGCCGGGGCCACCAACGCCGCCCTGCTCGCCGCCGCCGTGCTGGCGCTGGCCGATCCGGCGCTGGCGGCGCGGCTCGACGCCTACCGCCGCGACCAGACCGAGGGCGTCGCCGAAACGCCGCGCAAAGATGCCTGAACCGCTGCCGCCCGGCGCCGTCATCGGCATTCTCGGCGGCGGCCAGCTCGGCCGCATGCTAGCCCTCGCCGCGGCGCGACTCGGGCTGAGGACGCATATCTACTGCCCCGACCCGCACAGCCCCGCCTTCGACGTGACGCCGCGCCGCACCGTCGCCGCCTATGACGACCGGCAGGCGCTGGGCGCCTTCGCGGCCGCGGTGGACGTCGTCACCTATGAATTCGAGAACGTGCCGGCGGCGACGGCGGAATTTCTCGCCGGGCTCAAGCCGCTGCGGCCCGGCGCCAGCGCCCTCGCCGTGGCGCAGAACCGGCTGGCGGAAAAGAGCTTCATCGGCGGCCTCGGCATCCCGGTGGCCCCGCACCGCGCCATCCATGCGGCGGCCGACCTCGCCCCGGCCCTCGCCGCGCTCGGCACCCCCGCCATCCTCAAGACCACGCGGCTCGGCTATGACGGCAAGGGCCAGCGCAAGGTTGCGTCGCTGGCCGAGGCGGAAGCCGCGTTTGCCGAGCTGCGGCCGCAGCCGCTGGTGCTCGAGGCGCTGGTGCCCTTCACCTGCGAGATTTCAGTGGTCCTGGCGCGGGGCGCGGACGGCGCCACCGCCGCCTTCGATCCGGCGCGCAATGTCCATCGCGACGGCATCCTCGCCAGCTCGACGGTGCCGGCCGGCGTGCCCGCCGCCACGGCGGCCGCGGCGCAGGCCCATGCCGCCGCCATCGCCGCCGCGCTCGATTATGTCGGCGTGCTCGGCGTCGAGTTCTTCGTGCTCGCCGATGGCAGCCTCATCGTCAACGAGATCGCCCCGCGCGTCCATAATTCCGGGCACTGGACCGAGGCGGTCTGCGTCACCGACCAGTTCGAGCAGCATATCCGCGCCGTCGCCCTCTGGCCGCTCGGCGACCCCACCCGCCTCGCCGACGTGGTGATGGAAAACCTCGTGGGCGGCGAGATCGCCGCGATTCCCGGCAGCCTCGGCCCCGGCCTCCGTCCCCATGCCTATGGCAAGGCGGAGGCCCGGCCCGGCCGCAAGATGGGCCATCTCAACCGCATCGCCCCGCGCCCGCGTGCCGGCTGAGCGGGAACGAGTCGGTACCGGCACCGTTCATTCGGCCAGAACGGCCCGGAATTCGGCGGATTTTGCTGCAAACTCCCGTGGACAACGGCGTTGGGTTGCACTATAAGCCGCCTCCACGGTGACCGGCTCGGCCGGTCGGCGCGATTGCCTTTGGCGAGCGCGCTCGAATTCAAACCACGAGATACGATTTACGAAGGGCGGATCCGCTTGCAAGTAGTTGTTCGCGATAACAATGTCGATCAGGCGCTGCGCGCGCTGAAGAAGAAGCTGCAGCGCGAAGGTGTCTTCCGGGAGATGAAGCTCCGGAACTACTACGAGAAGCCGTCCGAGAAGAAGGCCCGCCAGAAGGCCGAGGCCGTGCGCCGCGCCCGCAAGCTGGCCCGCAAGCGCGCCCAGCGCGAGGGGGGCCTGCCCGCCGCGCCCTCTGCCGCGGCGCGCCCCGCCGCCCGCTCGTAAAAGCTCTGTTCGCGCCGCCCTCGGGCGGCGCCTTGCGTTCGACCAGTGACCTAGGGAGTGTTTCCGGAGCCTACCGGAACGCGTCAAACAACTCGAAACGAGGGTACTGAAGAAAATGAAGAAGCTTATTGCCGCCGCGGCCCTTGCCGCCATGACGTTCACCGCCGCCGGCGCCGCCCAGGCCGCCAGCCAAGTGCAGGTGGGCGTGCTCTCCTGCGACGTCGACCCCGGCGTGGGCCTGATCTTCGGTTCGTCCAAGGACGTGACCTGCAAGTTCACCCGCAAGGGTCACAAGACCGAGACCTATCACGGCGCCATCGACAAGCTCGGCATCGACCTGGGCATCACCGGCGGCGGCAAGATCGCCTGGCTGGTCTTCGCCGCGACCAAGGACGTACCCAAGAACGCGCTGGCCGGCACCTATGTCGGCGCCTCGGCGGAAGCCAGCCTCGGCGTCGGCCTTGGCGGCAACTGGCTGATCGGCGGCTCGAAGAAGTCGATCGCGCTGCAGCCCTGGTCGGTCACCGGCACCATCGGCGTCAACTGGTCGTGGACCTGGACGCGCCTGACCCTCAAGTAATCCGGTCAAGGCCTCTGCGTTTTCGAGACGCCGGCCTGCGGGCCGGCGTTTTCATTTGAGGGCGGCCTCGAAGAAGGCCCGGGCACGCGCCCAGATGCCGCGCGCCCACATGTCCGAGTGCCCGGCCCCCTCTTCGATCCATAGCTCCGCCTTGTTGGGCGCCAGCGCATAGACGCGCTCGCCATGCGCCACGCCGATGGTCGTGTCCGCCGTGCCATGCGCCACGAACACCGGCTCCTCCACCCCCGTGATCCACTGGTCCACCGGATACTGGTCCTGCATCAAGAGCTCGACGGGAAAGAAGCCATAGCGGTCGCGCGCCACCGCCACGGCCGAATCGAAGGGCGTTTCGAGCAGCAGCGCTGCCGCCCGGCGCTGGCTGGCCACATAGGTGGCCGGGCCCGAGCCGAGCGAGCGCCCCCACAGCACCACCGGAAAGCCCTTGGCGTCGGCGAAGGCGAAGGCGGCGATGGCGTCCTTGAGCACATTCTCCTGGCTGAGCACGCCCGGCGAGGCCGGAAAGCCGCGATAGTCGAAGGCGAGGAAGCCGAAGCCGTCGGCCTCGAACTGCTCGAAGCGCTCATGCTCGCGCGCGAAGCTGCCGGCATTGCCCTTGTAGTAGACGATGACCGGCTTGCCCGGCGCCGGCGGCGCATACCAGCCGCGGATGCGCTCGCCGTTGGCGGTCGGGATCTCGACCTGCTCGGCGGTCTTGAGCGCCGTTTCGCTCAGCGCCAGGAACTTGCCCTCCGGCTCGTACTGGAAGCTGCGCTGGAAGAAGTAGAGATACGCCATGCCGCCCGCATAGGCGACGACGACCAGGGCGACGAGGGCAAGGGCGATGCGGCGCAGCCATTTCATCGGGGCGACTCCTTTGGCCGCCATCTGGCCCGCGCCCGCCCCGCCGATCAAGCCGCCGCGCCGAGCGCCTTGTCGAAGGCCATGCCGAACACGTCCTGCGGCTGACAGCCGGACACCGCGAAACGGTTGTCGAAAATGAAGAACGGCACGCCGCGAATGCCCTGCTGCGCCGCCTCGGTGGCGAGCGCGTGCGTTTGCGCCAGCTCCTGCACGTCGTGCATGTCACGGAGCGCCTCGTCGCGGGTGAAGCCGTGCGCGGCGGCGATCCCGGCCAGCACCTCGTCCTCGTTCACTTGCCGGTGGTCGAGGAAATAGGCGCTGGCGATGGCATTGGCGAGGGCGTGCTGCGTGCCCTTGGGCCGCGCCAGGCGCACCAGCGTGTGCGCCTTCTGCGTGGGGAAGGTGCGCGGCTGCTGCGACAGGTCGAGCGCGATGCCGGACTGCTCGGCCTCGCTCTCGGCCCGCGCCCAGATCTCCTTGGGGTCGCGGCCATATTTGCTGCGCAGCATCTCGCCCACGTCGTAGCCCTCGGGCGGCGTCGCCGGGTCGAGATAGAAGGGATGGTTCTCGACATCCGCCGTCACGTCGGCCGGCAGGGCCGCAATGGCCTGGTCGAGCCGCGCCGAGCCGATGAGGCACCACGGGCAGACAACGTCGGTGAACAGGTCGATCTTGATCGTACGCATTCCCGACAGATCGCGCCCCTGCCGGCGCCGCGCAAGCAGGCACGGCGATGTTACCTACGCCACCCGCCGCCGCGGCCGCAGCACCCGGGCGGTGACGCGCGCCGTCGCTGTGGTGGCGCGCAGCATGAACCACGCCATCGACAACAGCCAGAGCGCCGCCGCGACGATCCAGCCGCCGATGCGCCACATGAGATCGGCGAGGCGCACGGCGCCCTTGCCGAGCAGCTTCATCACGGCGGGGAAGCCGCCCTCGTATTTCTCGGCGGTTTTCGCCAGCACCTTGATGTCGCGCGTCGTGTCGGCGGCCTCGACGCTGAGCTTCATCGCCCGCACGCCGCCGGCCTGGCCGATGCGGCCCATGTCGGTGGCGAGGTCGGTGACGCGGGCGACGCTCGCCGGGTCGAACAGGCGGCCGAGCGGCCGCTGCAGCTCGCCGAAGCGGAAGCTGCGCGCCAGCACCAGGGCTTCGTCCACCGCCGCGCCGTTGACGGAGCGCGCGAGGAGCGTCCCCATCTCGCGCGCGAGGCGGGGCGGCAGCCTGCCCGCCTTGTTGACCGCTTTGAGGAATGAGGCGCCGACCCTCAGTGGCAGCAGGCCGCCGCCGGTGCCGATGGTCGCCGCCGTCAGCGACAGCCCCACCGCCGAGATGCCGAGGGTGAAATAGTTGACCGGCTGGCCGGTGACGTAGTTGCCGCCCTGCGCCACGAGGTCGCGCACGTCGCCGATGCTGGTGAGGTCGGTGGCGACGACGCAGGCGAAGCCGGCCTCGCTGTCGAAATCGCCGTTGACGATGCAATTCCAGCCCTGCGCCGCGACATTGCCGAGATCGACCGCCGGCAGCGCTGCGACCTCGGCCACGAGCGCCGCAGGCACCGCGACGCCCTGCGCCGTCGCGAGCCGCAGGAGGGAGCGCGCCATGTCGCCGTCGCCGGCGGCAAGCGCCGCAGCGATCTCCTCTTCATAGCGCTCGGGCGACACGAAGCGCAGCCGGTATTCGGCGATGGCGCCCTCGCCGGCGAGCCGCAGCACCTTGATGGCGTCGACGAGGTTGGGCGACAGCACCAGCCCGGCGACGAAGGTCGCAAGGCCGATCCGCCGCCACAATCCTCGAAAAACCCGCAACGCGCCTGCCCTCGAAAGGGCGCCACACTGCACCCCGAACATGACGACATGTGGGTGGGCCGCCGGCACATGCAAAGGCCCGCCGGAGCGGGCCTTCATGGGGTCAGTGGCCGAGCGCCTTGACGATGTCCTCGGTCATCTTCTTGGCGTCGCCGAACAGCATCATGGTGTTGTCGCGGAAGAACAGCTCGTTCTGCACGCCCGCATAGCCCGCCGACATGCCGCGCTTGATGAAGAGCACCGTTCCAGCATCCTCGACGTTGAGCACCGGCATGCCGTAGATCGGCGAGGTCTTGTCGGTCTTGGCCGCCGGATTGGTCACGTCGTTGGCGCCGATGACGAAGGCGACGTCGGTCTGCGCGAACTCGGAATTGATGTCCTCGAGCTCGAACACCTCGTCATAGGGCACGTTGGCTTCGGCCAGCAGCACGTTCATGTGCCCGGGCATGCGGCCGGCCACCGGGTGGATGGCGTACTTCACCTCGACGCCCTCCGCCTTGAGCAGGTCGGCCATCTCGCGCAGCGCGTGCTGGGCCTGCGCCACCGCCATGCCGTAGCCGGGCACGATGATGACCTTGCCGGCATTCTTCATCATGAACGCGGCGTCGTCGGCCGAGCCCTGTTTCACCGGCCGCGTCTCCTCCTCGCCGCTTGCCGCCGCGGCGTCGTCGCCGCCGAAGCCGCCCAGGATCACCGAGATGAAGCTGCGGTTCATCGCCCGGCACATGATGTAGCTGAGGATGGCGCCCGACGAGCCCACCAGCGCGCCGGTGATGATGAGCGCCGTATTGCCCAGCGTGAAGCCGATGCCGGCGGCCGCCCAGCCCGAATAGGAGTTGAGCATCGAGACCACCACCGGCATGTCGGCGCCGCCGATGGGGATGATCATCAGTCCGCCCAGCACCAGCGCCAGCGCCGTGACGACCCAGAACAGCCACGCCTCGCCGCTCATGGCGAACCACGCCACCAGCGCCACCAGCACGATGCCCAGCACGAGGTGCAGCAGGTGCCGCATCGGCAGCAGGATCGGCTTGCCGCTCATATTGCCGTTGAGCTTGGCGAAGGCGATGACCGAGCCGGTGAAGGTGAAGGCGCCGATGGCGACGCCGATCGACATCTCGATCAGCGCCTGCATGTGGATGTGCCCGACTTCGCCGATGCCGAAGGCCTCGGGCGCATAGAGCGCCCCGGCCGCGACGAACACTGCGGCAAGACCCACCAGCGAGTGGAAGGCCGCGACGAGCTGCGGCATGTCGGTCATCTTGACGGTGCGCGCCATCCACGCGCCGATGCCGCCGCCGATGGCGATGCCGGCGACGATCAGCGCCCAGCTCGTGACGTCGCTCACCCCCGACACGGCGAGGGTCGTGGCCACGGCGATGGCCATGCCGATCATGCCGAAGAGGTTGCCGCGCCGCGACGAGGCGGGGTGCGACAGCCCCCTGAGCGCGAGAATGAAGAGCACGCCGGCGACGAGATAGAGCAGCGCGGCGATATTGGCGTTGATCATCTGGCGTCAGCCCTTCTTCTTGTACATGGCCAGCATGCGCTGGGTGACGAGGAACCCGCCGAAGATGTTCACGCTGGCAAAGACCAGGGCGATGAAGCCGAAGACCTTGCTGACCCAGTTGGCATCGGCGGCGAGCGGCACGCCGACCGCGAGCAGCGCGCCGACCACGATCACCGAGGAGATGGCGTTGGTGACACTCATCAGCGGCGTGTGCAGGGCCGGCGTCACCGACCAGACGACGAAGTAGCCGACGAAGATGGCCAGCACGAAAATGGCCAGCCGGAAGGTGAAGGGATCGATCAGTTCCATGAGGCGGCTCCGTCAGGCTGCGGCTTTGATGTTGGGATGGACGATCGCCCCGTCCCGCGTCAGCACGGTCGCCTTGACCAGCTCGTCCTCCCAGTCCACGGCGAAGGCCTTGGTCTTCTTGTCGAACATGGTTTCGAGGAAGGCGACGAGGTTGCGCGCATAAAGCGAGCTGGCCGAGGTGGCGAGGCGCGCCGGCACGTTGCGGTAGCCGACGATGGTCACGCCATTGGGCGTGGTGACGATCTCGTCGGGCCGCGTCAGCTCGACATTGCCGCCGCGCTCGGCTGCGAGGTCGACGATTACCGAGCCGGGCTGCATGCTCTCGACCATCGCCGCCGTCACCAGCTTGGGCGCCGGCCGGCCGGGGATCAGCGCCGTGGTGATGACGATGTCCTGCTTGGCGATGTGCGACGCGGTGAGCTCGGCCTGCGCCGCCTTTTCCTCGGCCGTCAGCTCGCGCGCATAGCCGCCCGAGCCCGACGCATCCTTGAGCGCCTCGGTCATGATGAACTTGGCGCCCAGCGATTCGACCTGCTCGCCGGCCGCGGCGCGCACGTCGGTGGCGCTCACCACCGCACCGAGGCGCTTGGCCGTGGCAATGGCCTGCAGCCCCGCGACGCCGGCACCCATGACGAACACCTTGGCCGGCCGCACCGTGCCGGCCGCCGTCATCATCATCGGCATGGCCCGGTCGAACGCCACGGCGGCGTCCAGCACCGCCTGGTAGCCGGCGAGGTTCGCCTGGCTGGAGAGAATGTCCATCACCTGCGCGCGCGTGATGCGCGGCATGAATTCCATCGCCACGGCAGTGACGCCGGCCTTGGCCAGCGCGGCGATGTCGCCTTCGTGGCCATAGGGGTCCATCGTGCCGATGACCAGCGCGCCCGCCTTGACGCCAGAAAGCTCGGCGACCGTGGGCCGCCGGACGCACAGGACGATGTCCGCGTCCCTGACCGCCTCGGCGGCCGTGGTGACGCTCGCACCGGCCTTCTCGTATTCGGCGTCGGGGAAACGGGCAGTAGCGCCCGCCCCCGCCTCGATGGACACGCTGGCGCCCAGCCCGATCAGCTTGGCAACACTTTCCGGCGTCGCCGCCACGCGGGTTTCCCCGTCGGCACGCTCGCGCACGATGGCAATTTTCATTGTTGTCTCCGGCCCACCCATGCCCCGGGATGGAATACGGGCGGATGCGTCTCACAAAACGCCGGCAGGTGCAACGCTTTGGCGCGGATTTTCCCGCCCGCCTAACGGCACCGCCAGCGGTGCCGCATTAACCATGAGTCTGATGCAACCCGGCAACATTGACTATGGAAATCGCAATATTGCGGCCGGGTGGCGCCGATTTTCGTCGGATTCGACTCGATTCTCCAAAAAAGCGGGCGCTCCACTACACGATCCACATGTGGGAGCTCAAAATGCGGAACAGTATTAGGACAGCTTTGTTGTCGTGTGCAGGCCTCTGCTTCGCCGGAGCCAGCTCTGCGGCAGACCTCGTCGTCGTGCAGCCGCCGATCATCTCGCCCACGCCGATCGCTTACAATTGGGACGGCTTCTATCTGGGCGGCCAGGTCGGCTACGGCGCCGGCCTCGCCGACCACACCACGCAAGTGCCCGGCAACGATCTGACGCTGTCCGGCGCACTGGTCGGCGTCAAGCTTGGCGTCAACACGCATCTCGCCCCCGAGGTCGTGAGCGGCCTCGAGCTCGACGTCAACTGGGCGAATATCGGCGGCTCGGATGCGACGCTGTTCGGCGACCCGGTCCACACCATCAACTGGCTGGGCTCGTTCCGCGGCCGCCTCGGCTACGATGCCGGCCAGTTCCTGCCCTACGTGACCGGTGGCGTCGCCTTCGGCGGAGCCACCCGCGAGACGTCGTTCGGGCCTCAGCCCAACACCGCCAGCGCCACTCATATCGGCTGGACCGTCGGCGCCGGCCTCGAACTGGCGGCGACCGACCAGCTCTCGGTCGACCTGCAGTACCGCTACACCGACCTGGGCTCGAAGGTCTATGTGTGGTCGGGGCCGGGCACCGACCCGACCATTCACCTCACCACCCACACGATCACGGCCGGCCTCAACTGGCACTTCTGAGATCGGGGAACGGAAGGCACTGCGGGCGGCCCACGGGCCGCCCTTGTCGTTTCCGGCTCAGGGATTGATCACGAAATAGAGGATCAGGATCGCCACGACCGAGATGATGATGCCCCACTTCACCATCTTGGTGAACAGGCCCCACGTGGCTTCGTGCTGCGCATAGTCCATCTCGGCGGAGATCGTATCGGTCTCGGTCGATTTGCTGCTCATTCGCGATCCTCGGCGTATCAGTTGGCGTCCGTCTCGGCGAGCTCGCCGATCAGGCGTTCGATCATGGAAAGGCCCAGCGACCAGAATCCCGGATCGCGCGCATCCAGCCCGAAGGGTGCCAGCAGTTCGGAATGATGCTTTGCCCCACCGGCCTTCAGCAGCTCGAAATAGCGCTCCGCGAAGCCGTCGCTCGATGTCTCATACTGGGCATAGAGCGA
>JBDHTK010000108.1:0-10113 GCA_039808625.1 Devosia sp.
GACGCCGCCCTCGCCCGTTACCGCGCCGCTTGAGCGCAAGGTAGCGCACCAGCGCCGACAGCGGCCGCGTCGCGATGCTGCCCTGCCCGTCGCGGCGTACCATCCAGCCGCGCCAGGCGAAGGCCCAGCGCGCAGCATAGGCGCCGAGCACGCCGATGAAGGCGCCGGCCACCACGTCGCTCGGGTAATGTGCGCCGAGCGCGACGCGCGACACGCCGATGAGGACGGCAAGGCCGAGGGCGGCAGGAAACCAGCGCGGCGACAGAAAGCCGATCACCGCCGCCAGCGCGAAGGCGGTGGTAGCGTGCCCGGACGGAAAACTCTGCTGGCTCCACTCCGCCCAGTTCGGCTGGAAGCTCAGCAGCCCCTCGGTTTCGAAAAGTCCGGGCCGGCCGCGCCCGATGAGCCGCTTGGCCAACGCCGTCACCAGCACCGGCAGCCCGACGCCGGCGAAGACGAAGGCGTAGAGCGCGGCGAACTGGCCGAGCAGCGTGCGCATCAGCGCCCAGCGCACCATGAGCGCCAGCGCCGCGGTGACGACAAAAAGCACGCCGGCCGGATAGAGGATCCAGCCGGATTCGCCAAAGGCGGTGAGCTGTTCGAGCCCAGCACGCACCGGCGCGGGCCAGTCCTGCGCCCAGGCCGAAAGCGGCCGGTCGAGCGCCAGCGCGAGGCCGAGCAGCGCCACGAGCCCGCTGGCGGCAAGCCACCAGCGCCTTCCCCCGAGGCCGAGCGGCCAGCTTGCCGACATGCGCACCATATTGCCCTTTTGGGCCCCGTCCGGTAACGGATCAAGACGGAATTCGGGGTATAGCTCAGCCTGGTAGAGCACCGGTTTTGGGAACCGGGGGTCGAGTGTTCGAATCACTTTGCCCCGACCATCCTCTGGAGACGACATGACCGCTCGGATCTTCCGCCCTGCCCCCAACGCCATGCAGTCGGGGCGCGGCAATTCCAACAAGTGGCGGCTCGTACACGAGCCGGCGGCGCCCAAGGACATCGAGCCGCTGATGGGCTACACGGCGAGCACCGACATGAAGGCGCAGGTCAGCCTGAGCTTCGATACGCTCGAAGAGGCCGAGGACTATTGCCGCCGCAACGGCCTGCCCTACCTGGTGCAGCCCTCGCACAACCGCGTACCGCTGCGTTCGAGCTATCCGGACAATTTCCGTACCGACCGCAAGCAGCCCTGGACGCACTGAGGCGTGTCCGTCGCCTCCGAACTGGCGCGTTTGAAGCGCGACCTCGCCTCGCTGGAAGAGGAGATCGCGGTCAACACCGGTCCGCGTGCCAGGACACCGCTCAGCGAAGCGCAGAGGCGCACGCTGAAAGCCGAGATGCAGGGCCTCGTCCAGAAGCTCGACGAGCTGGGTACCAAGCTCAGCGGCTGATTGCCCGGCAGCCGCGACTGTCCCCACCGCGTCATTCCCATGACAGCCGGAATGACACGGTGGATCGGGATCATCCCGACTGCCGCCCCCTACACCTCGCTCAGCTTCGTCCACCTGCCGTCGGCCTTGCTCGAGGCGATGGCGGCGGTGACGAATTCGACGCCTTCGACGCCGTCCGCGAGGCTGGGGAGCAGCGGCGCGAAGGCCTTGCCCTCGCCGCGGATCACGGCGGCGAACTGCGCGTAGAGCGTCGCGAAGGCTTCGAGATAGCCCTCGGGATGGCCGCCCGGGATGCGGATGTTCATCGCCGCCGCCGGCGGCTGGCTGATCGCCCCGCCGCGCGTCAGAAGCTGCGCCGGTTTGCCGAGCTCGGTGAACCACATCTGGTTGGGGTTCTCCTGCCGCCAGCTCAACCCGGCCTTGTCGCCGTAGACGCGCAGTTGCAGGGCGTTCTCGTTGCCCGGCGCCACCTGGCTCGCCCATAGCATGCCGCGCGCGCCGCCGGAAAAGCGCAGCATGACGTGCACGTTGTCGTCCACCTTGCGGCCCTTGACGAAGCTTTGCAGGTCGGCGCTCACCGCCTCGGTGCGCAGCCCGGTAACGAAGCGCGCGAGGTTATAGGCATGCGTGCCGATGTCGCCGATGGCCCCGCCGGCACCCGAGCGCTTGGGATCGGTCCGCCACGCCGCCTGCTTGTTGGCCGGATCGGCGGGGTTGGTCAGCCAGTCCTGCGGATATTCCACCTGCACCACGCGCAGCTTGCCAAGCGCGCCGGACTTCACCAGCTCGCGCGCCTGCCGGATCAGCGGATAGGCGGTGTAGTTGTGCGTCAGCAGGAATTTCGCGCCCTTTTTCGGCTTCACCGCTGCCAGCGCCCGCGCGTCCGTGAGTGTCGAGGTCAGCGGCTTGTCGCAGATGACGTGGATACCGGCTTCGAGGAACGCCTTTGCCGGCGCGAAGTGGACGTTGTTCGGCGTGACGATGGCGACGGCCTCGATGCCGTCCGGCCGGGCCGTCTCGCTTTTCAGCATCTCCTGCCAGCTCGCATAGGTGCGCTCGGGGGCGAGGCCGATATTGCGGCCGGACTCCCGCGCCACCTCGGGCCGCGACGACAGCGCCCCGGCGACGAGCTCGTAGTCCCCGTCGAGCCGCGCCGCGATGCGGTGGACGTAGCCGATGAAGGCCCCCGTGCCGCCACCCACCATTCCCAAGCGAATGCGCCGTGCGCCGGTCTCCGCCATTTCATTGCCCTCTCAGGAGATGCCGAGGATCCTGCGGTTCGCCGCAAGATCGGTGCCCGAAGCCGCGAAGTCGTCGAACGCCTTCTCGGTGACCCGGATGATGTGGCTGGCGATGAACGGCGCGCCTTCGGCAGCCCCGTCCTCGGGATGCTTGAGCGCGCATTCCCATTCCAGAACCGCCCAGCCGGGGAAATCATATTGCGCGAGCTTGGAGAAGATCGAGGCGAAATCGACCTGTCCGTCGCCCAGCGAGCGGAAGCGTCCGGCCCGATTGACCCAGTTCTGGAAGCCGCCATAGACGCCCTGACGCCCGCTCGGATTGAACTCCGCGTCCTTGACGTGGAACATCCTGATCCGCTCGTGATAGATGTCGATGTAGTCCAGATAATCGAGGCACTGCAGCACGAAGTGGCTCGGGTCGTAGAGCAGGTTTGCGCGCGGATGGTTGTCCACCCGCTCGAGGAACATCTCGTAGCTCGCCCCGTCATGCAGGTCCTCGCTGGGATGGATCTCGTAGCAGACATCGACGCCTTGCCGGTCGAACTCATCGAGGATCGGCGTCCAGCGCCGCGCCAACTCGTCGAACGCTTCTTCGACCAGCCCTGCCGGCCGTTGCGGAAAGGGATAGATGAAGGGCCAGGCGAGGCCGCCGGAGAAGGTTCCGTGCGCCGTGAGCCCGAGATTCTTCGAGGCGCCGGCGCAGGCCTTGAGATGGGCGACGGCCCAGTCGTAGCGCGCCTTGGGGTTGCCATGCACCTTAGCCGGCGCAAAACCGTCCGACAGCGTGTCGAAGGCCGGATGCACCGCCACCAGCTGGCCGATGATGTGCGAGGAAAGCTCGGTGATCTCGAGCCCATGCGCATTGACTCGACCCTTGAGCTCATCTGCGTAAGTCTTGCTGGACGCGGCCTTTTCGACGTCGATGAAGCTCGACACCCAGGTCGGCAGCTGCACGCCCTTGTAGCCGAGCCCGGCCGCCCATTCGCAGATGTTGTCGAGCGTGTCGAACGGCGCCGTGTCGCCCGCGAACTGCGCGAGGAAAATCGCCGGCCCCTTGAGTGTACGCATCCCGTCTCTCCCTCCGGGGCGCCTTGCGCCGGCGCCCCTTGATGTACGTGAACAGTCGCGCCGACACTTGGCCCCTGCGCGCCACCTGTCAAGCGCCCGCGCGGCCTATTTGAGCAGCGCGCGCGCCTCGTCGGGGCCGAGCGCCGCGGGGCGCTCGCAGGTGGTGGTGAGGGTGACCACCTCGCCGCTCTCGCCGGCCTTGAGCAGGCTGGTCATCACGTCCACCGCGTGAAGCGCCACGTCGAGCCCGCAGCGCGCCGGCCGGCCGCTCTCGATGCCGGCGATCATGTCGGCCAGCCCGGCCGTGCGATAATTGGCACGCGCCACGCCGTCGCCGCCGGTCTGGTTGACCACGCCGAAGGGATGGTCCCACGGCGCGACCGCTGTCCTCGCGCCCGACTGGTCGGTGACCACGACGTCGCCACCGAAGAAATTCGGGTCGGGAACATAGACGGTGCCCTCCGTGCCGTAGAGCTCGATATTGTGGTGGCCGTGGCTGCACACGTCCCAGCTCGCGCCGATGGTGACGATGGCGCCCGAGTGGAACTCGAGCACGCCATGGATGGTCGTCGGCGTGCCCACCGTGATGATGGTGCCCTTGAACGGCCCCTCGGCAGTCACCTGGCGCTCCTTGCGCGCCGTGCCGGTGAAGGCGGTGACGCGCTTGACCGGTCCAATGAGGTGGATCAGGTCGGTGACGTAGTACGGCCCGACATCGAGCACCGGCCCCGCCCCGACCTGGAAGAAGAAGTTGGGATTGGGGTGCCAGTGTTCCATGCCCCGGCTCATTACATGCGTCGTCCCGGACGTGATCCTGCCCAGCCGGCCGCTGTCGATGAGCGCGCGCACCTGCTGGTGGGCGCCGCCGAGGAAGGTGTCGGGCGCCGAGCCCACGAGCAGCCGGCGCGCCTCGGCGGCCTGGCGCAGCGACTTGCCCTCTTCGAGGGTCAGGACGAAAGGCTTCTCGGAATAGGCGTGCTTGCCCGCCGACAGCGCATCCATCGACACCTGGTAGTGTGTCGCCGGAATGGTGAGGTTGACCACCACGTCGATCTCGGAATTCGTCAGCAGCTCATCCGGCGTCATGGCCGGCACGCCGAACTCCGCGCTGCGCGCCCGCGCCGCCTCGGGCACGATGTCGGCGATGCCGCGCACCTCGATACCCTTGAACAGCGGCGCCAGCCGCAGATAGGCCGAAGAGATATTGCCGGCACCCATGATGCCGACGCCATAGGTCTTCATCTTCAACCCCACTGCCGCGCGGAATTGATCGACTGGCGCGCGAAGCGGATCGGATCGCTCGGCTTGTCGTGCTCCATCACGTAGTATTTGGCCCTGGTCTTCGCCCTGGCGTCGGCCAGGAGCCGCCGCCAGTCGAGCGTGCCGTGCCCGACATCGGCCCAGCCGTCCTCATCGAGATTTTCGCCGGCCGGCGCGATGTCCTTGACATGGATGGCGCTCATGCGACTGCCGAACTGGTCCATCAGCGCCACCGGATCGGCGCCGGCCTTCACGGCCCAGGCGAGATCGAGCTCCCACTCCATGTCGGGCGAGGCAAGCAGCAGCTCGATGGGCATGCGCCCATCGGGCAGCAGCGCGAACTCCCAGTGATGATTGTGGTAGCCGAAACCCCTGCCGGCCGCGCGGAAGGCGCGCGCGATGCCGGCGAGCTCGTCGGCGAGCTTCTGCCAGTCGCCCTTGCCCTCACGATAGTCTGGCGTGGGCGGTGCCGGGCAGTAGACCGTGCCGATGCCGACGGTATCGGCGATCCTGAGCGCCGCATCGGTGTCCCTCAGCTGGTCGAAACCCATATGCGCGGTGGGCATCGCCAGCCCGGCGGCCTTGAGGCTGCGGGCCAGCGCCGGCGGATCGGCGAACTGCCCGCCCCAGCCCTCCACCTGGTCATAGCCGAGCGCCTTGAGGGTCTTGAGCGTCTCGTCGAGCGCGCCCGCGTTGCGGGCACTGTAGAGCTGATAGGAGAAGATCATTGTCGTCACTTTCAGGGTAAGGAGGTGCGCGGCGTCAGAGGCGCATGCCGCTGGCTGCGTCGAACACCGCGCCGCGCGCCGGATCGAAGCCGATCCTGACCTTCTGGCCGGAGGCGAGCGCAATATCGGACGAGCAGCGCACGGTGAACGTGTGGCCGCTGGCTTTGGCATAAGCCACGGTCTCGGAGCCCATCGGCTCGACGATCTCGATCTCGCTGTCGAGCTGGAACGGCATCTTGGCGGCGTCCTCGCCCACCGCGATGTGCTCGGGGCGCACGCCCAGAATGCCGTCGAGCCCCTCGCTCGCCGGCTTTTCGAACGCGTAGCCGGCAAGCGGCACGCTGAGTTCCGCCACCTTGAAGCTGCTCCCGCCGCCCGCGAGGCGCCCCTCCAGGAAATTCATCGCCGGCGAGCCGATGAAGCCGGCCACGTAGAGATTGATCGGCTTGTTGTAGATGGTATGCGGATCGGCAAGCTGCTGGATCACGCCGTTCTTCATGATGGCGATGCGGTCCGCCAGCGTCATCGCCTCGACCTGGTCGTGCGTGACATAGATCATGGTATTCTTGAGCCGCTGGTGCAGCCGCTTGATCTCGACGCGCAGGTCCGAACGCAGCTTTGCGTCGAGGTTGGAGAGCGGCTCGTCGAACAGGAATACGTCGACGTCGCGCACCAGCGCCCGGCCGATCGCCACGCGCTGGCGCTGCCCGCCCGACAGGTTGGCCGGCCGGCGCTTGAGCAGCGGCTCGATCTGGAGGATTTCGGCGGCCCGCTGCACGCGCCGCGCGATTTCCTCCTTCTTCATGCCGGCGACGCGCAGGCCGAAGCTGAGGTTCTTCTCCACCGACATCTGCGGGTAAAGCGCATAGGACTGGAACACCATGCCGATGCCACGGTCCTTGGGCTGCTCCCAGGTGACGTTCTTGCCGTTGATGAAGATCTGCCCGTCGGACACGTCGAGCAGCCCGGCGATGCAGTTGAGCAGAGTGGACTTGCCACAGCCCGAGGGGCCGAGCAGCACGATGAACTCGCCCTGTGCGATGTCGAGGTCGAGATGCTCGAGCACCTTGACGTTGCCGAAGTTGAGCGACAGGCCGCGGATGGAAACGCTTTGCTGCATGGACTTACCCCTTCACCGCGCCGGCGGCGACGCCGCGGACGAACAGCTTGCCCGACACGAAGTAGATGATGAGAGGCACGAGCCCAGTCAGCACGGTGGCGGCCATGTTGACGTTGTATTCCGGCGTCCCCTGGGTGGAGTTGACGATGTTGTTGAGCTGCACCGTCATCGGATAGTTCTGCGTGCCGGCATAGACCACGCCGAACAGGAAATCGTTCCAGATGCCGGTGATCTGCAGGATCATCGCCACGACGAAGATCGGCAGCGACATGGGCAGCATGATCTCGAAGAAGATGCGCCAGAATCCCGCGCCATCGACCCGCGCCGCCTTGAACAGCTCCTCCGGCACCGAGGCGAAGTAGTTGCGGAACAGCAGCGTCAGGATCGGCATGCCGAACACGGTGTGCACCAGGATGATCGCCTGCAAGGAGCCGAAAATGCCGAGCTGCCGGGTGATGATGACCAGCGGGTAGAGGAAGACCTGGTAGGGTATGAACGAGCCGAAGATCAGGATGGCGAAGAAGACTTCCGAGCCCTTGAAGCGCCAGTTGACCAGCGCATAGCCGTTCACCGCGGCGACGAAGATGGACAGGATGGTGCTCGGCACGGTGATCTTCACCGAGTTCCAGAAGCCGGGCGACAGCCCGTTGCAGGTGAGCCCCGTACAGGCCGTGCTCCAGGCACGCACCCAGGCGTCGAAATTGAGCTGGCCGGGCAGCGCGAAGATGTTGCCGAAGCGGATTTCGGGCATCGTCTTGAACGACGTCACCACCATCACGTAGAGCGGGAACAGGAAGTAGAGCGAGAAGAATACCAGCACCGAATAGATGATGATCTTCTGCGGCGTGAAGAACGGCTTGGGCCGCGGCCCGCGCGGCTCGACGCCGGTGTCGGTGGTTGAAGCCGGCACGCTGCCGGCGAGCGTTGCGGTCTGGCTCATGTCCGGCGCCCCTTGCTACCGAATTCAAGGTAGATCCACGGCACCAGAATGATGAGCACGGTCACCAGCATCATGGTGGCCGCAGCGAGGCCCTGGCCGATATTCCCCCCCGAGAACATGTAGTTGTAGACGTACTTGGCCGGCACCTCGGACGAGATACCGGGGCCGCCATTGGTGAGCGCCACGACGAGGTCGTAGAGCCGCACGATGCCCGAGCCGATGATCACCACGGCCGTGACCAGCACGCCGCGCATCATCGGCAGCACGACCGACACATAGGTGCGCCAGGTAGGGATGCCGTCGACGCGCGCCGCCTTCCAGATTTCATCGTCCACGCCGCGCAGGCCCGCCAGCATCAGCACCATGCAGAAGCCGACGCCCTGCCACAGCCCGGCGATCAGCAGCGCGAACAGCACCATGCGCGAATTGGTGATCCAGTCGAAGGTGAACCACTCGAAGCCGAGATTGCGCATCGTGCCCTGCAGGCCCAGGGTCGGGTTCATGATCCACTGCCAGACCAGCCCCGTGACGATGAACGACAGGGCGAACGGGTAGAGCATGATGGTGCGGAAGGCGCTTTCGAAACGGATCTTCTGGTCCATCAGCACCGCGAGCAGGAAGCCCAGCGTCAGCGTCAGAACCAGCGACATGATTCCGTAGGTGACGAGGTTGCTGACCGACACGTTCCAGCGCGGCGTCGCGAACAGCCGCGCGTACTGCTCGAAGCCGACGAACTTGCCGGTCGGCAGGAGCTTGGAATTGGTGAAGGAATAATAGACCGTCCACAGCGTACAGCCGACGAAGACGACGAGCACGGTGGCCATCATCGGCAGGGCGGCGATCTTGGCCGGCAGGTTATGCGCGAAGGTCTTCCTGAAAAAGCCGCGCCGGACGGCCTGTGCAACGCCCTCCCCCACAGGAATGGCAGTATCCGTCATTGGTCTCTCCATAACGAAGTGGCCGACCTTGTCGAGCAAGGCCGACCACCGCTTTCAGCAATGACTGAGCATCATCCAGGCAGCCAGACGATCAGTCCGCCTGCTCGAGGATCGACGCGTAGCGGTCGATGTAATCGTCCACCGTAATGCTGTCGTTGTCGAGGAACTCCGTATTGAGGTCCTGGAGCTGCTGCTGGGTATCGCTGGAGAGGGCGAAGTCACCCGAGGGCAGCAGGCCGTTGCCGAGCAGGCCAAGGGCCTTCTTCATGCAGGCATTGGCGCCGGACAGGTCGATGTCCATGCGGATGGGCATCGAGCCCTTCTTCAGGTTGAAGGCGAGCTGGGCCTCCGGCGAGACGACGATCTTGGCCAGCTCGGTCTGGGCCTCGATCACCGCCGGGTCGGTGCCTTCGGGCAGGACCGGGAAGTAGAACGAGTCGCCGCCGCCGCTGAGCTGCTTGCCAAGGCCGAGGGCCGGCAGGCACTCATAGTCGACACCCGGCACGCCGCCGGCAACCTGCAGGTCGCCCTGCAGCCAGTCGCCGTGGATGTTGCCGGCCGCCGTGCCTTCAAGAAGCTGGTTGCCCACATCGCCGAAGGTCGGCACCAGCGTATCCGGCGAGATGACGCTGCGCAGATCGTCCAGCGCCTCGACGACCTTGCGGAACTCGGGGCTGCGCACGGCATCGACGCTCTTGTCGCGGTTGATGGCGATCAGGAGGTCAGGTCCGCCGAGGGCCGCCATCAGCACGCCCGGAATGCCCGAGAAGGGCCAGCCGGTGGCCAGGCCGAACGGCAGGATGCCGGCTTCCTGCAGCGCCGGCCAGGAGGCGACGTATTCATTCCAGTCCTTCGGCACGGGCTGGCCGATCTTCTCGTAGGCCTTGGTGGAGAGCCACAGCCAGTCCCAAGAGTGGATGTTGACCGGGAAGCAGTAGATCTTGCCCTCGTAGGTGCACGGCTCGAGCAGCGACTGGTCGACGTAGAAATCCTTCACGCCCAGTTCGTCGGCGATCGGGGTCAGGTCGCGGATCAGCCCGGCCCGGATCAGTTCCTCGGCGTCGCGGCCGGTGTTCATCTGCGTGGCGCCCATCGGGTCTCCGCCAAGAATGCGGCTGATGATGACGGGGTTGGCGCCGGTGCCCGAGCCGGACAGCGCGCTGTCGACCCAGTGATTGCCCGTTTCTTCCTCGAAGACCCGGGCGAATTCGGCCACGGCCGCGGCTTCGCCCGCCGACGTCCACCAGTGCGTGACTTCAAGGTCGGCGGCGTAGCCGGACGTGCCCAACATCATAGCGGCCGCCACACCGGCGACCACCGAAAGCTTCTTCATCTGTTGTCCTCCCAACGTTAGCCGCGGCGGGTGCCCCGGCCTGTCACCGGCAGCGGCTCGTCTCTCGCGAAGCCCCTGGCCGGCAGCATGAAAT
>JBDHTK010000109.1:0-10033 GCA_039808625.1 Devosia sp.
AAGGCGCCGGCCGAGTGGCAGAGATCCCAGATGATGAGCGCGCCCTGCGCATGGGCGTGGGCCGTGAGCGCCGCCATGTCGAGCTTCGCGCCGGTGCGGTAGTTGACCTCGGTCAGGAGCACCACGGCCACGTCGTCGCGTATGGCCGCCGCGAGGCCGGCCGCGTCGGCGAGGCGCACCTCGCGCCCCTCGCCCATGAGCCGCGCGATGCCACCGGCCATGTAGACGTCGGTGGGAAAGTTGCCGGTCTCGGTGACGATCACCCTGCGGCCGGGGCGCAGGGCCAGCGCCACCGCCAGCAGCTTGAAGATGTTGACCGAGGTCGAGTCGGCGACGATCACCGTGCCCGGCGCGGCGCCGACCAGCGGCGCGATGCGCTCGCCGACGCGGCGCGGCAGGTCGATCCAGTCGTGCCGGTTCCAGCTGGTGATGAGGTCGCGGCCCCATTCCTCGCCGACGACGCGCGCGACGCGCTCGGGGACGGACCGGGGCAGCGCCCCGAGCGAATTGCCGTCGAGATAGATGATGCCCTCGGGGATGGCGAAGCGGTCGCGCCATCCAGCGAGCGGGTCGGCGTGGTCGCCTGGCAGGCCCTGGGAGAAGTTCATGGCGCCAAGCTCTGGCAGGCCGCGCCGGTTTTGTCGATAGACAGCGCGCCGGCATCGCCTTACACGGGCGCATGTCCGATCCGCGCCTCCTCGATCTCATGCTCGACGCCGCCCGTGCCGCGGCCGCCGAGATCATGGCGGTCTATCTGGGCGACATCGCCGTCGAGGAGAAGGCGGACGGCACGCCCGTCACCCTCGCCGACCAGCGCGCCGAGGCGGCGATCCTGGCGGCGCTGGCGCCCACCGGGCTGCCCTTTCTCGCCGAGGAAAGCGTCTCGGCGGGGCACGTGCCGGAGCTCGGGCGGCGCTTTTTCTGCATCGACCCGCTCGACGGCACGCGCGAATTCGTCAAGCGCAACGGCGAGTTCACGGTCAATATCGCCCTCGTCGAGGACGGCCAGCCGACCCATGGCGTGGTGCTGGCGCCGGCCAGCGGCGCCACCTTCCTCGGCAGCCCCGACGGCGCCTTCGAAGTCGACTATCGCGGCACGCGCGAGCCGCTGCACACCAATCCGAACCATCCCATGAAGGTAGTGGCGTCGCGCTCGCACGGCCATGTGGCGCTCAAGGCGTTCTGCGAGGATCTGCAGGTGATGGGCGACGTGTCGGTCGGCTCGTCGCTCAAATTCTGCCTGGTGGCGCGCGGGGATGCGCAGCTTTACCCACGCTTCACGCCCACCTGCGAGTGGGACACGGCGGCCGGCCAGGCCGTGCTGGAGGCCGCCGGCGGCGCCGTGCTGACACTTTCGGGCACGCCGCTGACCTACGGCCGGGGTGGCGACAACCTCAACCCGTTCTTCATCGCCGCGGCCGATGCCGAGCTTGCGGCCCGCGGCGCCGTGGCCATGCGGCGGGCGCTCGGTAATCCCTGACGGCGGGCGGAAGGCCGTGTTAACCGCGCATGGCTTACATGCGCGTGTCGCGCTTGCAGGGATTCCGCTGTGCGTATATAGGGCCGGCATATTCTCGCCCAGCATATGGCGTAGGCCCCGGCCCGATGAACGTTCGCACCATCTGTCTCGCGATTCTCTATGAGGGCGAGTCGACCGGCTACGAAATCCGTAAGCTGTCGACCGAGGGCGAGTACTGCTATTTCGTCGATGCCAGCTTCGGGGCGATCTATCCGGCCCTGCAGAAGCTGGCCGCCGAAGGGCTGGTGACGGCGCGCGTCGAGCAGCAGGAGCGCAAGCCGGCCAAGAAGATTTACGCGATCACCGAAAAGGGCCGGCGCGCCTTCATCGACGCGCTGTTCGAGCCGCTGGGCGACGACGAATATCGCAGCGAATTCCTGCTCTTCGCGCGCTTTGCGCATGAGCTGCCGCAATCGCTGGTGCAGTTCCGGCTGAAGGAGCGCCTCGCCGCGCTCGACCGCGGCATCGCCGAGCTCGACCGGCTGAAATCCAACCACAACAGTCCCGCCGATCGCTGGATTATCGACCACGGCCGATCTTGCATGAGTTTCGTGCGTGACCATATCGAAGCCCACATGGGCGAATTGATCGCGATGGCCCGGCCCGACGCGGCCGCCGCCGCGGAATAGAGGGCTTTTCTCGAATGCGTGCGATTTACTCTTACGGCATCGCGCTGGTCATCGTCCTCGTGCTTGCCGTCTGGCTGGCGAGCGGCACGCTCGTCACTGGCGGCAAGGGGCCCGGCGAAGGCGAAAAGCCGCTCGTCTCGCTGATCGAGCCGCATGGCGGCCCGCTCACCGACGCCGTCGAAGACTCCGGCGTCAACGACCATGCCGAGGCCGAGGGCGTCGATCCGCACCTCACCATCGCCGAGCGCAACGAGAGCGCCGGCGGCGGCGACAGCGCGGCGCCGCGCTCGGTGCGCGTCGCCGTGGTGTCGGCCCAGAACATGCCCATCGAAGTGCCGCTGCGCGGCCGCACCAAGGCCAAGACCACGGTCAGCGTCGTGGCGCAGACCTCGGGCATCGTGCAGGCGCTGAACGTTGCCAAGGGCCAGTCGGTCAAGGCCGGCGACACGCTGTGCACGCTCGACCAGGGGGGCCGCAAGCTGGCGGTGGATCAGGCGCAGGCCGCCGTCGACCAGGCGCAGACCGCCTATACTGCCAACCAGCAGCTCGTGCAGAAGGGCGTCGCGGCGCCGAATACGACGCTGGCCGCCGAGGCGGCGCTCAAGGGCGCGCAGGCGCAGCTCGAAAACGCGCGCCTCGAGCTCGAGCGTACGGTGATCAAGACCGACATCGACGGCGTGGTGAACGACCCGATGACCACGGCCGGCGCCATGCTGGCGATGGGCCAGCCCTGCGCCACCGTGGTGCAGCTCGACCCGATGCTGTTCGTCGCCAGCGTGCCGGAGGCGCGCATCGGCTACGCCCGCGAGGGCCTGACGGCCAAGGTGACCACCATCACCGGCGCCACCGTGGACGGCAAAGTGACGTTCATCGGCTCGACCGCCGACGCGGCCACACGCTCCTTCCCGGTGGAGATCGAGATCCCCAATCCCGACCTCGCCATCCGCGACGGCGTCACCGCCGACGCCATCGTCAATGTCGGCACGGCGCCGGTGCACGTGCTGCCGCAGTCGGCGCTGACGCTCGACGATGACGGCGTGCTCGGCATCCGCACCGTGGAGGCGGGCAGCAAGGTCGCCTTCCACGCGGTGACCATCCTCAAGGACACGCGCGACGGCGTCTGGGTCGCCGGTCTGCCCTTCAAGATCAACGTGATTACCGTCGGACAGGAATTCGTCCAGCCCGGCCAGATCGTCGACGCACGCACCGCGGACGGGGAGCCTGTCGCGCTATGATGAACTTTCTCGAGCGCATCCTGCGCATGCCCAGGGTGGTCATGACGATCATGGCCATCCTGCTGTTCGCGGGCGGTGTCAGCTACATGTCGCTGCCCAAGGAGAGCTTCCCGGCCATCGACATCCCGTATTTCTACATCTCGGTGAGCCAGACCGGCGTCTCGCCGGCCGACGCCGAGCGGCTGCTCGGCAAGCCGATCGAGGACCGCGTCAAGGACACCGACGGGCTGGTGCACTACACCACCACCTCGTCCGAGGGCCATGCCTCGGTGCTGCTGGAGTTCGACGTCAACGCCGACAAGGACAAGGCGCTCGCCGACGTGCGCGCCAAGCTCGACGGCGTCACCGCGCAGCTGCCCGAGGACGCGACGACGCCGACCGTCACCACCGTGTCACTCGCCAGCTTCCCCTCGCTGTCGGTCGCCATCTACGGCGACATCCCGGAGCGGGCGCTGGTGCAGAAGGCCAAGGAGCTCAAGGAAGAGCTCGAAAAGATCAGCACCGTGCAGTCGGTCAACATCTCCGGCTCGCGCGACGAGATGCTGGCGGTCACCATCGACCTCGACCGGCTCGAGGCCTACAACCTCACCGCGGCGCAGCTTTTCGACGCGCTGGCCAAGAACAACATGGTGGTGCCCGGCGGCACGCTCGACACCGGCAAGGGCTCGTTCAACGTCGAGGTGCCCGGCCTCATCACCACCGCCGAGGACGTCTATTCGCTCCCGCTCAAGACCTCGGGCGACACCGTCGTCACCTTCGGCGACGTGGCGACGATCACGCGTACCTTCAAGGACGCCACCGACTACGCGCATGTGAACGGCCAGCCGGCCATCACGCTCAATGTGGTGAAGAAGCTCAACACCAACGTCATCAGCGTGTCGGACGAGGTGAAGCGGATCACCGCCGAGGTCACCAGCGCGTGGCCGGCGAGCATCCAGCACTCGTTCCTGCTCGACCAGGCGGAGACGACCAAGAGCCTCTACCGCTCGCTCGAGGCGGCGGTGCTGACGGCCGTGGCGCTGGTGCTGATCACCTGCGTCGCGACGCTGGGCTTCGGGCCGGCGCTGATGATCGGCGCCTCCATCCCGATCTCGTTCATGATCGCGTTCCTCGTGGTCAACGCGCTCGGCATGACCATCAACATGATGATCATGTTCGGCCTCGTGCTCGCCGTGGGCGTGCTCGTCGACGACCCCATCGTCGTCGTCGAATATGCCGAGCGAAAGCTGCAGGAGGGCATCCCCAAGAAGGAAGCCTTCATCCTCGCGGCCAAGAAGATGTTCGTGCCGGTGGTCTCGGCCACCTTCACGACGCTGGGCGCCTTCGTGCCGCTGCTGTTCTGGCCGGGCATCGTCGGCAAGTTCATGAGCTACCTGCCGATCATCGTCATCGTGGTGATGTGCGCCTCGCTGGTGTCGGCGCTGATCTTCATGCCGATCATCGGCGCGCTCATCGCGCGCACGCATGTCGACCCCGTGGCCAAGGCCAAGGCCGACATCGTCATGTATCCCGACAAGTTCGACGTGAAGAAGGTCGGCGGCGTCACCGGCATGTATGTGCGCCTGATGAGCCGGCTGCTGCACTATCCGCTGGTGACGCTGCCGGTGGGCTTTGCGGTGATCGTCGCGTGCTTCGTCTATTACGGCATGCACCCGACGCCCTCCGAGGCGTTCCCCGCCTCCGAGCCGGAGTTCGGCACGGTCAACGTCATCGCGCGCGGCAACTACTCGCCGGTCGAGGTCCGTGACCTGCTGGTCGAGGTGGAGAACCAGATCCTCACCGTGCAGGGCATCCAGGACTCGGTGATGCAGTTCGGCGGCGCCAACAGCTTCGGCGGTGGCGGCACGCCCTCCGACACCATCGGCTCGTTCTCGCTGCAGTTGCTGCCGTGGACCGACCGCGTGCCGGCGGCGGAGATTTTCCAGGACATCCGCAGCAAGGTGCAGTCCATTCCCGGCATCGAGGTGCAGATCGCCGCGCAGGAAAACGGCCCGCCGGCCGGCAAGGCCATCAACCTCAGGGTCGAGAGCACGATCTACGCCGATCTCGAGCCGGCGGTGATCAAGCTGCGCGACTTCATCGAGAACGATCTCGGCGACACCGTCGACGTCGAGGACGGGCGGCCCTCGCCCGGCATCGACTGGCAGGTGACGATCGACCGCGTGGCGGCCGCCACCTACGGCATCGGCGTGCGCGAGCTCAGCCCCTATGTGCAGCTCGTCACCTCGGGCGTGCGCATCGGCAGCTACCGGCCCGACGACGCCACCGACGAGCTCGACATCCGCGTCCGCCTGCCACAGGAGGAGCGCACCTTCGACGCCCTGGACTCGCTCAGGATCGTGACGGCGCAGGGCCTCGTGCCGGTGAGCAACTTCATCAAGCGCACGCCGGTGCGCAAGGTGGCCAATCTCAGCCGGCGCGACGGCATCTATTCGATGAGCGTCGCGGCGAACCTGCTGCCCGGCGTGCAGGCCGACAAGAAGATCGAGTCCATCCGGGCCTGGGAGACGCAGCAGCGCGAGGCCGGCGCCCTGCCGCCGACCGCCAAGATCAGCTTCGGCGGCGCCGAGGAACAGATCGGCGATGCCAACGCCTTCATCGGCCAGGCCCTCGGGGCAGCGCTGTTCCTGATCTTCCTCATCCTGCTCATCGAGTACAACTCGTTCTGGCAGGTGGCGGTGACGATCTCGACGGTGCTGATGTCGCTGGCCGGCGTGTTCCTCGGGCTGGCGCTCACCGGCATGTCGTTCTCAGCCATCATGACCGGGCTGGGCATCGTCGCGCTGGCCGGCATCGTGGTGAAGAACGGCATCGTGCTGACCGACACCTACAACCACTACAACCGCGACGACGGCGTCGAGCCGATCAAGGCCATGCTGCTGACGGTCAGCCAGCGCGTGCGGCCGGTGCTGCTCACCGCCACGGTGACGGCGCTGGGCGTCATCCCGATGGCGCTCAATGTCGAGTTCGACTTCATCCGCCGCGAGATTACGGTCGGCGGCATCGCCGGCACGTGGTTCGTCCACCTGTCGGCAGCGCTGGTGTCGGGCCTGTTCGTGTCGACGGCGCTGACGCTGGTGATGGTGCCGGTGATGATCGTCGCGCCGACGGTCGCCGGCCACCAGATCGGGCGCTTCTTCCTCGGGCTGTGGCACCTGCCCGGCCGGCTCCTGGCGCTGGTCTTCCGGCCGCGCCGCACCAAGGCGGTGACGCCGGAGGGCGAGACGGTCGAGGTCGAGACGCCCGCCGCCGCGCCCCCCGCCCTGCCCCCGAAGCCGGCCAACGACGAAGACGCCAGCCGCCAGGCAGCCGAATAGGCAGGCGGCAAGGTGAGCAAAAAAGGGCCCCGAGCGATCGGGGCCTTTTTGTTCAGCGATTGCATCTGGCAACCAAGGCGCCTATTTTAGCTGATCTGGCTGAAGGAGGCCGCTATGGCGACGATGAGCGCAACGGATGTCAAGAACCGCTTCGGTGAGGCGCTGGAGACGGCGCAGCGCGAGCCGGTGACGATCCGCAAGAACGGCCGCAACGTCGCCGTGCTGCTCTCGGCGGAGGAGTATCAGGCGTTGGCCGCGCGCGGCGGACCGCCCAAGGTCCGGCCGATCGTCGCCAAGCTCCTGGCGGAGAGTATCGAGAAGCACGACGCACTCTACAAGGCGCTCGCGCGGTAAGCCGCGGTGACCGAATACCTTACGCTCGAGGAAGTCTCGTTCATCCATGCCGAGCTGCTGCGTGCCTTCGGTGGCGCCGCAGGCGTCCGCGACCCCGGCCTGATCGAGTCCGCCCTGCTGCGCCCGCAGACCGGCTACTACGGCGACCTGGTCGAGGAAGCGGCAGCGCTGTGGGAGTCGCTGGCCATGAACCACGGCTTCGTCGATGGCAACAAGCGGGTGGCCTATGCCTGCGCGGAGCTGTTCCTACAGACCAATGGCCTCGAAATCGCAGCGAACGATGCCGAGACGGAGGCGTTCATCTACGCTCATCTCGAGGCCGGGACGTTCCGCAAGGACGTGATCGAGGCATGGCTGCGTGCCCACGCCGTGCCGTTCGACCCGGCGGCGTAGCCCCTTACTCCGCCGCCGGCAGGCCGCGCTTGACGAAGCCTTCTGGGTCGTTGGCGGCGCGGCGGGCGCGCTCCTCGGCTTCGGTCGCTTCGCGCTGGCGTGCCCACATCTGGGCGTAGAGGCCATCGCGCAGGAGCAGCATCTGGTGCGTGCCGCGCTCGGCGATCAGCCCGTCGCGCAGCACGATGATCTCGTCGGCATCGACCACGGTCGACAGCCGATGCGCGATGACCAGCGTCGTGCGGTTGCGGCTCACCGCGTCGAGCGCCGTCTTGATGTCCTGCTCGGTCTTGGTGTCGAGCGCCGAGGTCGCCTCGTCGAGGATCAGGATGGGCGGCCCCTTGAGGATGGTGCGGGCGATGGCGACGCGCTGCTTCTCGCCGCCCGACAGCTTCAGGCCGCGCTCGCCCACCGGCGTGTCGTAGCCCTGCGGCAGCGAGGCGATGAAGTCGCCGATCTGGGCGAGGTCGGCCGCCTCTGCCACCTCGGCGTCGCTGGCGTCGGGACGGCCGTAGCGGATGTTGTAGGCAATGGTGTCGTTGAACAGCACCGTATCCTGCGGCACCATGCCGATGGCGTGGCGCAGCGAGGCCTGCGTCACGTCGCGGATGTCCTGGCCGTCGATGGTGATGCGGCCGCCGGTCACGTCGTAGAAGCGGAACAGCAGGCGCGAGATCGTCGACTTGCCGGCGCCGGTGGGGCCGACAATGGCGGTGGTCTTGCCGGCCGGCACCTCGAAGTCGATGCCCTTGAGGATTTCGCGGTCGGGATCGTAGTGGAACTTCACGTCCTCGAAGCGGATCACCGGCCCGCTGACGACGAGCGCCGCGGCGCCGGGCGTGTCCTCGACCTCGGGGTCCTGGGCGAGCAGCTTGAACATCTCCTCGATGTCGGTTAGCCCCTGGCGGATCTCGCGGTAGACGAAGCCGATCATGTTGAGCGGCCGGTAGATCTGCATGAGGAAGGTGATGAGCAGCACGAAGTCGCCGGCCGTGAGCCGGCCGCTCAGCACGCCGTTTACCGCCAGCACGCCGATGATCGCGGTGCCCGCGTAGAAGATCACCGCCTGGCCGAAATTGAGCACGCCCAGCGAGGTCCAGATGCGGACGGCCGAGCGCTCGTAGCGCGCCATCGAGCGGTCGAAGCGCTCCGCCTCCATGCGCTCGTTGGCGAAATACTTCACGGTCTCGAAATTGAGCAGGCTGTCGACGGCCTTGGAGTTGGCGTCGGTGTCGCTCTCGTTCATGTCTCGGCGAATGGAGATGCGCCAGTTCGAGGCCTTGATGGTGAACCACAGGTAGAGCCAGATGGTCACCACCAGCACGCCGAGATAGCTGACGCCGAACATGATGACGAAGATGACGGCGATGACGAGGAACTCGACCAGCGCCGGCGCCGTGTTCACCATCATGAAGCGGACGATGATCTCGATGCCCTTGGTGCCGCGCTCGATGACGCGGCTCAGCCCGCCCGTGCGGCGCGCCAGGTGGAAGCGGAGCGACAGCCGGTGCAGGTGCTCGAAGGTCTGGTAGGCGAGCTGGCGCACGGCGTGCTGGCCGACGCTGGCAAAGAAGATGTCGCGCAGCTGCTGGAAGCCGGTATCGACGATGTTGCCGACGGCGTAGGCAACGACGAGGACGACCGGCACGGCGATGCCGAAGAGCAGCGGCTCATGGCCGATTGCGTTCGGACCGAGCGCGTCGATGATGCCCTTGTAGGCGAAGGGCACGAAGGTGGTCGCCGCCTTGCTGACCAGCAGCGCCGCGAGGGCGAGCACGACACGCAGCTTGAGATCGGGCCGGCCGGCCGGCCACATATAGCCCCACAGGTGCCGGACGGTGGCCAGCAGCGAGCCCTCGGCGGTGATGGTCGCCGGCGTCCTGTGGGGGGTGGGAGACGCCATCAGGCCGGCTCGGCGGCCGTGTGCGGCGTGCTGGAGAGCCCCGCGAACAGGCCGGAAAAGGCACCGTTCAGCGCCGCCAGGCGGGCGTGATTGAGCGAATAGCAGTTGCGCGTGCCGCGCGGGCTGCGCGCCACGAGGCCGGCGTCGAGCAGCACCTTGATGTGCTGGCTGACGGTGGACTGCGCCAGCGGCAGGCACTCGGTGACATCGGTGCAGCAGCAATCGGACTGGCCGGCAAGGATGCGCAGGATCGACAGGCGTACCGGGTGGCCCAGCGCGCGCATGACATCGGCGAAATCTTCGTCTGGCATCATATCCATCGTAAACTACCGATATAAGACTTGCCGGCGCGGCGCAAGCGCCGATCAGTCGATGTCCAGCGTGCGGATGGAGGAGTCGGGGCCGGTGTTGGGCGCCGGCAGCACGACGACGTTGGGAAAGGCCGGATTGTACCGGATCGGCGGCGAGGTCAGCTTCGCCTCGATCGTCGGCGCGTCAAACGGCGAAGATATGGTCTGTTCGGGGGCTTTCAGCTCTGCTTTCGGCAAGGCCGGCGCGACGGCCGGCGCCGGGCTGGCGGCGAGGCTGCCGGTCGGCGCCGTGAGCGTGGCAGTGGCGGGCGACCCCGGGGGGGACGGCGGGCACGGGTCCGGCGGCAAGGCTGCCGGCCGGCGCCGCAAGGG
>JBDHTK010000110.1:0-9973 GCA_039808625.1 Devosia sp.
CGCCGGGGGGCGTCAGCTCGACATCGACGAGCTCCTCCATGTCGTTGACGGCGCGCTGCAGGTTGCGCACGTGCTGGCCGATGTCGCGCAGATAGCCCTGCAGCACGAAGAACGAGGTGAGCACCAGCGCGATGTCGCCGGCCGCCGCCAGGCCCTGCTGCCAGAACAGGATGGCGAGCCCGACGATGGCGGTGCGCAAGACGATCAGCGTCGCGCCCTGGATGCCGCCATTGATGGTGCCGCGGCGCCAGGTGCGCTCGGTGCGGGCGCGCCATTTGCCGACGACATGGGCGAGCCGGGCCTCCTCGCGGTCCTCGGCGCCGAAGCCCTTGACCACGGCATTGCAGGTGATGGCGTCGGCCAGCGCGCCGCCCATGCGCGTGTCCCACATATTGGCGAGGCTCGCGGCCGGCGACACATAGCCCACCGACAGCGCCACGGTGAGCGCGATGTAGACGAGCGAGCCGATGGCGATCAGCACGCCCATGGCCGGCCAGATGAGGCCGAGCATCAGCGCCGTGCCGACCAGCATCACCAGCGAGGGGAAGAGGAAGATGATGAAGGTGTCGTTGAGCACGTCGATGCCCCACATGCCGCGCGTCACCTTGCGCACGGTCGAGCCGGCGAAGGTGCTGGCGTGCCAGTCGGTGGAGAGCCGCTGCACGCGCGCGAAGGCGCTCTGGGCCACGTCGGCCATCAGCACCAGGGTGAAGCGGATGAGCGACATGAAGCCGAACTGGCGGGCGATGACGGCCCCGAGCCCGAGCGCGATGAGGGTGGCGAAGGCCCACAGCGCCTCGTCGAGCGCCGCGGCGCCGCCCGTGCTGACCGCCTCGACGAGCCGGCCGGCATAGAGCGGCGTCAACACATCGAGCACCGTCGCCGCCATGAACAGGCCGAACATGGCGGCGAGGCGCTGCGGCTGGTGCACCCAGCGCGAGAAGATGTAGCCGAGCACCTTGCGATAGGCGGCGCCCTGCAGGTCGAGGCGGAATCTGGCCATTGTCATTGCCGGCGCCAGCGCGCCGGTCCCGGAACAGAGGAGAGACGACGAGGCTGCCGGCGGGCCGTTGGCGGTCCCGAACTATTCCAGCAGCATGGAAGGAGCCGGCGGCGGCCGGCGCGCGACCGTCAGGCGGTCGCCATTCCGCCCAAGGGGCGGCACGAAATATCGAACATCAATACGCCTCCCTGGCCAGCGTCGCGAAGGCGCCTCCTATAGGCGAGCCGCCTGCCGCCGGCAAGGGGGTCAGGCCACCTGTCCCGCCGCCCAGCCGCTGGCCCAGGCCCATTGGAAATTGTAGCCGCCGAGCCAGCCGGTGACGTCCACCACCTCGCCGATGACGTAGAGGCCCGGCACATGGCGCGCCGCCATGGTGGTGGAGTTGAGCCCGGCCGTGTCGACGCCGCCCAGGGTCACCTCGGCGGTGCGGTAGCCCTCCGAGCCGGTGGGCTTCAGCGTCCAGGCGGTGACGGCGGCGCTGGCCGCGGCAATCGCCTTGTCGGAGGCATCGCCGATGATGCGGGGAAAGGCGATGTCCTCGGCCAGCATCTGGGCCAGCCGGCGCGGCAGATGCTGGGCCAGCACGGTCTGCAGCGCGAGCTTGGGCGTTCCGGCGCGCGCCGCGCGCAGGAGGGCGGCCAGATCGGCGTCGGGCAAGAGGTTGAGCGTGATGGCGTCGCCCTCGCGCCAATAGCTCGAGATCTGCAGGATCGCCGGGCCGGACAAGCCGCGATGGGTGAAGAGCAGCGCCTCGCGGAATTTGCGGCCCCTGGCGCTGACCACGGCGTCGACGGCGATGCCCGAGAGCGGCGCGAGCTTTTCGAGGATGCGCGGCTCGAAGGTCAGCGGCACCAGCGCCGGGCGGGTTTCGGTGACGGCGAGGCCGAACTGCTCGGCGAGGCGGTAGCCGAAGCCGGTGGCGCCCATTTTGGGGATCGACTTGCCACCGGTGGCGACGATCAGCGCTTGCGCCGCCACCTCGCCCGAGGAGAGGCGCAGGCGAAAGCCGTCCCCGGCCTTCTCGACCGCTTCGATGGTGGTCGACAGCTCCAGCACGGCGCCGGCATTGCCCAGTTCGGCGGTGAGCAGGTTGACGATCTGCACCGAGGAGCCGTCGCAAAAGAGCTGGCCGAGCGTCTTTTCGTGAAAGGCGATGTCGTAGGCCCGCACCAGCTCGACGAAGCGCTGCGGCGTGTAGCGGCTCAGCGCCGAGACGGCGAATTTGGGGTTTTGCGACAGGAAGCGGTCGGGCCGCGTATTGAGGTTGGTGAAGTTGCAGCGGCCGCCGCCCGAAATGCGGATCTTCTCGCCGGGCGCCGCGGCGGCGTCGATGACCAGCACGCGGCGGCCGCGTTTCCCCGCCTCGATGGCGGCCATCATGCCGGCGGCCCCGGCGCCCAGAACGACGACGTCAAAATTGCGCATGGCTCTGCCATAGCCGCTTCATTGACTCTTTGCCATTTCGGCGTAAAAGCCCGCTCATCGCCTGAGGGTTCGCCATGCGCGACGACATGATGGACGTCGAGATCTACGAGCTGGACAGCTTCGTGCCGGCCCGCATTCTCGTGCCGCTCAGGCTCAAGACCAAAACCACCAAAACCCCCTGACGCTTGTCCCCGGGCCGCTCCCCGCCGGGGAGAGGCCAGTGAGCTGTGGCCGCCGGCAAGCCGGCGCGGGGGATGGGTCGAAGGAAAATCCGCTATGGCGTATCGCGTCGCTGTCGTCGGGGCCACGGGCAATGTGGGCCGCGAAATGCTCAACATCCTCGCCGAGCGGCATTTCCCCGCCAGCGAGGTCATCGCGCTCGCCTCGTCGCGCTCGCAGGGCCAGGAGCTGAGCTTCGGCGACAAGCGGCTCAAGGCGCAGAACCTCGAGAATTTCGATTTTTCCGGCGTCGATTTCGCGCTGATGTCGGCCGGTTCGGCGGTGGCGCGCGAATATGGCGAGAGGATCGGCGCCACGGGCTGCCTCGTCGTCGACAATTCGAGCTTCTGGCGCTACCACGCCGACGTGCCGCTGATCGTGCCCGAGGTCAACGCGGCGGCGCTCGACGCCTATATGGCGCAGCCTGACCGCAAGAACATCATCGCCAATCCCAACTGCTCGACGGCGCAGCTCGTCGTGGCGCTGAAGCCGCTGCATGATTTCGCCACCATAAGGCGCGTCGTCGTCGCCACCTACCAGTCGGTGTCGGGCGCCGGCAAGGAAGCGGTGGACGAGCTGTGGACGCAGACCAAGGGCATCTTCGTCAACGATGCGCCGAGCCCCAGGAAGTTCAGCAAGCAGATCGCCTTCAACGTCATTCCCCAGATCGACGTCTTCATGGAGGACGGCGCCACCAAGGAAGAGTGGAAGATGGTTGCCGAGACCAAGAAGATCCTCGATCCCAAGATCAGGCTCAGCGCCACCTGCGTGCGCGTGCCCGTGTTCGTCGGCCATTCCGAGGCGGTCAATATCGAGTTCGCCAACCCGATCACCGCCGACGAGGCGCGCGACGTGCTGCGCGAGGCGCCGGGCATCGCCGTGATCGACAAGCGCGAGCCGGGCGGCTACGCGACGCCGGTCGAGGCGGTGGGCGAGTACGACACCTATGTGAGTCGCATCCGCGAGGATGCGACGGTCGAGAACGGCCTCAGTCTGTGGGTCGTCTCCGACAATCTGCGCAAGGGCGCGGCGCTCAACACCGTGCAGATCCTCGAAACGCTGATCGAGCGCCGGCTGGTGGAGCGCAAGGCCGCCTGAGGGCGGCCGAGGGCTCCGCCATGGCGCCGCGCGACCTCCTGCTCGCCCTCGCCGTCATGGTCGTGTGGGGCGTCAACTTCATGGCCATCAAATGGGGGGTGGCGGAGGTGCCGCCGCTGCTCCTCACGGCGCTGCGCTATGTGGTGGCGGTGCTGCCGGCGATCTTCTTCGTCCGGCGGCCGCAGGTGGCGCTCGGGGTGCTCGTCGCCTATGGCCTCTTCATCGGGGTCGGGCAGTTCGGCTTCCTGTTCACCGCCATCCATCTGGGCATGCCGGCGGGCCTCGCCTCGCTAGTGCTGCAGCTGCAGAGCTTTTTCACCATCGGGCTGGCGATCGCGTTCCTCGGCGAGCGGCCGCGCGGCACGCAGCTCGCCGGTGCGGCCGTGGCGCTGTGCGGCATCGGCCTCATCGCGCTCGGCAAGCTCGACGGCGCGGCGCTCTGGCCCCTGGCGATGACGGTCGTCGCGGCGCTGGGCTGGGCCATCTCCAACCTCATCGTCAAGCAGGCCGGCAGGATCGACATGCTGGCCTTCGTGGTGTGGTCGGGGCTGGTGCCGATCCTGCCGCTCCTGGCGCTGTCGCTGGTGATCGAGGGGCCGGGCGCCGTGCCCGACGCGCTCGCGCATCTGACCTGGCTGGGCTTCGGCTCGCTGCTGTTCGTGGGGTGGGTGTCGACCGTCTTCGGCTATGGCGCGTGGAGCGCGCTGCTCGGGCGCTATCCGGCCTCGCTGGTGGCGCCGTTCACGCTGCTCGTGCCGGTGGTCGGGCTGGCCGGCGGCCAGCTGCTGCTCGGCGAAACCATGCGCGGCCTCGACTGGGCCGGCAGCGTCCTGGTGTTCGCCGGGCTTCTCGTCAACGTCTTCGGGGCGCGGCTCCTGGCCGGCCGCCCGCCTAGTCGGGGCGGCTGAAGTCGCCGGTCTCGGGGTCCATCACCCACAGCTCGGCGGTGGAGACGTCGAACCAGGCGCCGTGCAGCGTCAGCAGTCCCTCGGCCTCGCGCTTGGCGATATAGGGAAAGGTGCGCAGGTTCTTCAGTGAATTGCGCACCGACAGCCGTTCCAACACGGTTTCGCGCTCGCCCGCGGTGAGGAAGGAATAGCCCGCCACCTCCTCGGTCACCGGTGCCAGCAGCTTCATCCACTTGCCGATGAAATCGCTCTGGGTCAGGGCGTGGCCGGGGTTGAGGGCCGCGCGGATGCCGCCGCAGCGGCCATGCCCGAGCACAACGAGATCGGTGATGTTGAGGCCGGAGACGGCGAATTCGATGGCCGCCGAGGTGCCGTGATGGGCCGAGTCCGGCTCGTGCGGCGGAATCAGGTTGGCGACGTTGCGCACTACGAAGAGCTCGCCCGGCCCGACATCGAAGATGGTCTCGGGCGCGGCGCGGCTGTCGCAGCAGGCGATGACCATCGTCGTGGGGTTCTGCCCGCTGCGCGCCAATTCGCGGTAGCGTTCGGTTTCGCGGGCGTAGCGGCCCGCCATGAAGTGGTGGTAGCCGTCGAGGAGATGCTGGGGAAAGCTGTGCATGGGGGCGGATTACCGCTAAGTAGGCCGCCGTTCAACTGTCATGCGGCGGCGTCATGCAAATCTACCGGTTCCTCAGCGGCGACGACGATGCCAGCTTCTGCCACAAGGTCACCAGGGCCCTGAGTGAGGGCTGGACGCTCTACGGCTCGCCCAGCTACGCGTTCGACGCGGTCTCGAAGAGGATGCGCTGCGGCCAGGCGGTGACGCGCGTCGTCGCCGACCAGCCTTACGATCCCGACCGCAAGCTCACCGACTACCGCTAGCCGAAGACGCCCTTGAGCGCGGCATAGTGCAGCAGCAGGATGGTCTTGGCGTCGGCGATTTCACCCGTCTCGACCATCGCGAGCGCCGTGCGGAAGGGCAGGTGCAGCACTTCGATGTCCTCGCCCTCGGCGGCGAGGCCACCGCCGCCGGTGCGCGGCGGCCCCTCGATGTGGCCGACGAGGAGCGTCACCCGCTCGGTCACCGCGCCGGGGCTGACGAAGCAGTCGAAAGCCCGCTCGATGTGGCCGACGGCGTAGCCGGTTTCCTCCAGCGCCTCGCGGCGGACGCAGGCCTCGGGCGTGTCGCCGTCGAGCTTGCCGGCGCAGGCCTCGACGAGGAAGGGCGCTTCGCCCCGGCAAAAGGCCGGAAAGCGGAACTGGCGGGTGAGCACCACGATGCCCGCCGCGACGTCGCAGAGCAGCACGGCGGCGCCGTCGCCGCTGTCATAGGTTTCGCGCATCTGGCGCTGCCAGGTGCCGTCGCGCCGGCGCAGCTCGAAGTCGTGGCGCTGCACGAGGCCCCAGTTGCTGGCGACGGCGGTGCTCGACAGGGCGCGCAGGAAATCGGTCACGGGCGGGCTCCGCAGGGATCGGCCCCGACACTTCGCACAATCCACGAGGCTGTCCCAGCCCGGCCCCTGCGCAAAAAGTCTGAGCGCGGCGGGCGGGATTCCGCTTTGACCTCGACGGCCGGGCTCGCTAGAAGGCTTGAACCATTCCAAGAAAGGCGTGCCGGATGGCTCCCGCGCGCCGGTCGAGGCTCGCTCATGGCTGCCCGTTCAAGGCCCCTTTCGCCGCATCTCAGCATCTGGCGCTTCACCCTCACCATGACCATGTCGATCGTGCATCGCGGGCTTGGGCTGGCGATGTATTTCGGCACGCTGCTCATCGTCGTCTGGCTGTGGGCGGCGGCGCTGGGCGACGGGCCGTTCGGCGTCGTCAACGCCGTCTATTCCTCCTGGCTGGTGCAGATCGTGTGGTTCCTCGCCACCTGGGCGCTGTTCCACCACATGCTGGGCGGCATCCGCTACTTCATCTGGGATGCGACGCGGGCGATGGACCCGGTGGGACGCGAGACCGTCGTGCGGGTGCAGCTCGCCGCCTCGATTGTGCTGACGCTGGGCGCCTGGGCGCTGTTCGTGTGGTTCAAATGATCGACAGAGCCGTCATCGCCAACCCCGAGACGCATTACGGCAACGGCAAGCGCGCCACGCGCCTGTTCTTCCTGCAGCGCCTCACCGGGGCGCTCAACATCGCCTTCACCATCTTCTTCACGTGGTTCGTCGTGCGCCTTGCCGGCGCCGAACGGTCCGAAATGCTCGAGGTGGTGCGCAATCCGGGGATCGCGGTGATCCTCGCGCTGCTCATCGTCAATGTGTGCGTGCATATGCGCATCGGCATGATGGAGGTGATCGAGGACTATGTCGCCGGCCCGGCCCATCGGCTGGCCATGCGCGCCAACACGGTGTTCGCGGTCGCCGTCGCGCTCCTCACCATCGCCGCGATCGCCAAGATCGTCTTCTGGGGTTAGTCGCATGGCCGCTTATGAGATCATCGACCACGAATTCGACGTGGTGGTCGTGGGGGCCGGCGGCGCCGGGCTCAGGGCGACGCTGGGCATGGCCGAGCAGGGGCTCAACACGGCCTGCGTCACGAAAGTGTTCCCGACGCGCTCGCACACGGTGGCGGCGCAGGGCGGCATCGCCGCTTCGCTCAAGAACATGGGCCCGGACAGCTGGCAGTGGCACATGTACGACACCGTCAAGGGGTCGGACTGGCTGGGCGACAACGACGCCATGGAATATCTGGCGCGCGAGGCGCCGGCGGCGGTCTACGAGCTCGAGCATTACGGCGTGCCCTTCTCGCGCACCGAACAGGGCAAGATCTACCAGCGCCCGTTCGGCGGGCACATGACCGAGTTCGGCGAGGGCCCGCCGGTGCAGCGCACCTGCGCCGCCGCCGACCGCACGGGACACGCGATCCTCCATACCCTCTACGGCCAGTCGCTGCGCCACAATGCGCAGTTCTTCGTCGAATATTTCGCGCTCGACCTCATCATGGGCGATGACGGGACGTGCCAGGGCATCATCGCCTGGTCGCTCGAGGACGGCACGCTCCACCGCTTCCGCGCCAAGCTCGTGGTGCTCGCCACGGGCGGCTATGGGCGCGCCTATTTCTCGGCCACCTCGGCCCATACCTGCACCGGCGACGGCGGCGGCATGGTGGCGCGCGCCGGCCTGCCGCTGCAGGACATGGAGTTCGTGCAGTTCCACCCCACCGGCGTCTATGGCGCGGGCGTGCTCATCACCGAGGGCGCGCGCGGCGAGGGGGGCTATCTCACCAATTCCGAGGGCGAGCGCTTCATGGAGCGTTACGCGCCCAACGCCAAGGACCTCGCCAGCCGCGACGTGGTCAGCCGCTGCATGACCATCGAGATCCGCGAGGGGCGGGGCGTGGGTCCCAAGAAGGACCACATCTTCCTCCATCTCGACCATCTCGACCCCAAGGTGCTGCATGAGCGCCTGCCGGGTATCACCGAGAGCGCCCGCATCTTCGCCGGCGTCGACCTGACGCGCGACCCCATCCCGGTGCTGCCCACGGTGCACTACAATATGGGGGGTATCCCGACCAACTATCACGGCGAGGTGCTGAACCCCGCCGAGGGCGACCCCGACCGCACCGTCAACGGCCTCATGGCGGTGGGCGAGGCCGGCTGCGCCTCGGTGCACGGCGCCAACCGGCTCGGCTCCAACTCGCTCACCGACCTCGTGGTGTTCGGTCGCGCCGCGGCGCTGCGGGCTGGCGAGACGGTCGACCGCGCCGCGCCGGTGCCCGGCATCAATGTGGCCGCCGAGGAAAAGATCCTCGCCCGCTTCGACCGGCTGCGCCATGCCGACGGCGGCACGCCCACGGCGGTGCTGCGCGAGCGCATGCAGCGCACCATGCAGGAAGACGCCGCCGTGTTCCGCACCGGCGAGACGCTGGCCAAGGGCGTCGAGCGCATGCACGAGGTCTATGCGGCGCGCCAGGACCTGCGCGTCACCGACCGCTCGCTGATCTGGAACAGCGATCTGGTCGAGACGCTGGAGCTCGAGAACCTGCTCGCCAACGCGCTCCTGACGGTGGTCTCGGCGGCGGCGCGCACCGAAAGCCGCGGTGCCCATGCGCGCGAGGACTTTCCCGAGCGCGACGACGCCAACTGGCGCAAGCACACCATCTCGCGTCTCGGCGACGCCGGCGAGGTGACGCTGAGCTACCGGCCGGTCCATACCGAGCCGCTCACCCCCGAAAGCGACGGCGGCATCCCGCTCAAGACCATCGCGCCCAAGGCGCGGGTGTACTGAATGCCCGCCGCCCCAGGCTATTCGGGCACGCCGCTGCCGCAGAAGCTGGGGCTCAGGGATGGGCAGCGGGTGCTGTTCGTGGGGCTGCCGGCCGAGCTCGGCGCCTTGCGGGAGGCGCGCGCCTTCGCCGCGCTGGACGAGAGCGACTGGGACGGGCTGGCGGCGGCGGCGCCGGGCTATGACGTGATCCACGGCTTCACGGCGGCAAGGGCCGAGCTGGCGAAGGGGGTCGGTCCGCTCAAGGCGCGCGTCAGGCCGGCGGGGGCGATCTGGATTTCCTGGCCGAAGAAGGCCAGTAAGGTTGTGACCGACATCGGCGAGGACACGATCCGCGAGATCGCCCTGCCGCTGGGGCTGGTCGATGTGAAGGTCGCCGCGGTCAGCGCCGTCTGGTCGGGGCTGAAGCTCGTGATCCGCAAGGAGCTCAGATGAAAATCCTCTACGCCGCAGCCGTCCTGGCGCTCCTCGCCGGGACCGCCCAGGCGGCGCCGCCGAGCGCCGCGCAGAAGGCCGAGTTCTACAAGGTCTGTGTCGGCATCTCGCAGAACGCGCCGCTATGCACCTGCAAGGCCGACGCGGCGATGACGCTCATCGACGCCGACTTCATGGCCGTCGTCATCGCCTCGATGCAGGGCAGGCCCGTCGAGGCGCGCTATTACGACGCCTACAACACCTACATCGCGCGCTCGACGCAGGCGTGCGGCATGGGCGGCATGTGAGATGAAGCCGATCGCATTCGACAAGGCGGAGCGCGAGGCCATCACCGGCCGCATCCAGCGCTATTTCGTCGACGAGCTCGAAACGACGATCGGCAACATCCCGGCCCAGCAGCTCCTGCAGTTTTTCGGCGAAATCATCGGGCCCTACTACTACAATAAGGGCCTCTATGACGCGCAGGCCGCCTTCGCGCGGCAGGCCGACGGCTTCAACGACGAAATCTACGGGCTCGAGCAGCGCGACGCCCGTACGCGCTAACTACCGGACAGCATCATGGTCGAACTTCTCCTGCCGCCCAATTCCCGCCCCGCCAAGGGCAAGACCTGGCCCAAGCCGGCCGGCCTCCGGCTGCGGGAATACCGGGTCTACCGCTACGA
>JBDHTK010000111.1:0-9920 GCA_039808625.1 Devosia sp.
TGCGGCGCGTGCCGCTGCTGTGGAGCGACGGCCCGCGCCTCTATCCGGCGCTGGCGCTCGAGACGCTGCGGCTGGCGCTCGGCGTCTCGACGCTGGTGGCGCTCGGCGACGTCAGCGGCGCCGGCACGCTGGACGGCGTGCGGGTGGGCGGCTTCAGCGTGCCGACCACGGCGACGGGGGCGCTCGTCCTCTATGACCGGCCGGTGCCGGCGGAGATGGTGGTCTCGGCCGCCGAGGTGCTGGGCGGCGACGTCGCGGCGCTGCGCGAGAGGTTCGCGGGGCGGATCGTGCTCGTCGGCACCTCGGCCAGCGGGCTGCTCGACCTCCACGCGACACCATTGTCGCCGCGCCGGGCCGGCGTGCTCATCCATGCCGGCATGATCGACCAGATCGTCAGCGGCCGGTATCTGCGCCGCGCCGACTGGCTGCAGGGGCTCGAGCTCCTCGGCTTCGGCCTCGCCGGCGGGCTGCTCGTCCTCGTCGTGCTGCGGCTTGGCCCGCGCGCCGGGCTGGTGGCCGCGCTGGGGCTGATCGCGGCGCTCGGCGGGGGCGCCTGGGCCGCCTTTGCGAGCCACGGCTGGCTGCTCGACGCGAGCTTCCCCATCGGCGGGCTGCTCATCGTCTATGGCGTGCTGGTCTATGTGCGCTTCGCGCGCACCGAGCGGCGCCGGCAGGAGCTGCGCCGCGCCTTCGGCCACTACGTGGCGCCGGCGCTGCTGAGCCGCATCGAGCGCAGCGCCGGCACGCTGGCACTGGGCGGCGAGGTGCGCGAGCTGACGGTGATGTTCGCCGACATGCGCGGCTTCACCGCCTATACCGAGGCGCATGGGGCGGCGGCGGCGCTCGGGCTGCTCAACACGCTGTTCGGCGCGCTCGGCCACGAGATCGTCAGCCGCGACGGCACCATCGACAAGTTCATCGGCGATGCCATAATGGCGTTCTGGAACGCGCCTCTCGACGTCGCCGGCCATGCCGGGCACGCCGCCGCGGCGGCGCTGGCCATGCGCGCGCGGCTCGCGGCGCTCAACCATGACGGCACGCTGGCGGGCCTCGCCATCGGCGTCGGCCTCGCCACCGGGCCGGCGCTGGTCGGCCATATGGGGCTCAAGAGCCGCTTCGACTATTCGGCCATCGGCGACAGCGTCAACGTCGCCAGCCGCGTCGAGGCGGAAAGCAAGCGCCTCGGCTTCGACATCGTCGCCGCCGAGACGACGCGGCAGGCGGCGCCCGACCTCGCCTGGCTCGACGCCGGCCGGGCAAGCCTGCGCGGCCGCACGGAGCCGCTCGCCCTCTGCCTACTGGTCGGCGACGCCACGCTGGCCGCGACGCCGGCTTTCCGCGCGCTGGCGGCGGCGCATGCGGCGCTCATGGCGGGGCACGGCGATGCCGCGGCCTGCGCGGCGCTGGCGCGGGACGTCGCACCGCACCTGCTGCGCTTCTACGAGGGGCTGCCGTCGCCGGCATAGGCGTCGCGCATCTCCTCGATCCCGGCCAGCGCGGCGGCGAAGGCCGACCAGTCGTCGGCGGCGGCGATGGGCGCCCAGAGCGTCTCCAGCTCGTTAAGCAGCATGGTGCGCGGCGCGGGGCGCGCGAAATAGGGATGGGCGAGACGGGCGCCGGGGGCCGGCGCGAAACCCTCGAGGGCGGCGCGGACCGGGGCGAAGGCGGCGCCGGCATAGTGGGCGGCGGCGGGGCTGGCGGCGGCGCGTCCCGCGCTCAGCAGGCCGCCGCGCCAGTCGAACCAGAAGCGCTCGAAGCCGATGCGGCTGGCGTCGAGGAAGGCGAAGATCCCTGCCGCGAGGTCGGCGTCGGCGGCGGCGCCGGCCGAGAGCAGTGCCAGGCGGCGCAGAACGGCGCTCCACAGGGCACGCCGGAAGCACGGCCAGAAGGTGTTGAGCGCGGCTTCGAGGCCCGCCTGGTCGCCGAGCGGCAGCAGGCATTCGGCCAGGCGCGTCAGGTTCCAGGCCAGCGCGTCGGGCTGGCGGCCGAAGGCGTAGTAGCCGGATGTGTCGAAATAGGCGGCGGTGAAGGCGGGATCGAAGTGGGGCAGGAAGCGCCACGGGCCGTAGTCGAAGCTCTCGCCGGTGATGTTGATGTTGTCGGTGTTGAGCACGCCGTGGACGAAGCCCGCCGCCATGAGATCGGCGCCGGTCGCCGCCACCCGCGCCACGGTGGCGGCGAGGAGCGTCGCGGCCGGCGCGCCGCCGCCGTCGCTGCCGAAATAGGTGGCGAGGCAGTAAGTAACGAGGCGGCGCAGATTGTCGGTGTCGCCGAGAAAGGCGAGGCGCTGGAAGGTGCCGATGCGGACATGGCCGTGGCTCAGGTGCACCAGCACGCCGGCGCGCGCCGGCGCGGGCTCGTCGTGGCGGTCCAGCTCGTCGCCGGTCTCGACGAGGCTCAGCGGCTTCGACGTGTCGACGCCGAGCGCCTCGAGCATGAGCGCGGCCAGCACCTCGCGCACGCCGCCCTTGAGGGTCAGCCGCCCGTCGCCGCCGCGCGACCACGGCGTCGTGCCGCTGCCCTTGGTGCCGAGGTCGAGCAGCCGGCCCCGGTCGTCGTGGAGCTGGGCGAAGAGGAAGCCGCGGCCGTCGCCGAGGTCGGGGTTGTAGGTGCCGAACTGGTGGCCGTGATAGCGCAGCGCCAGCGGTGTCCCGAAGCTGCCGGCAATGGGCACGAAGCGGCCGAAATGGGCGAGCCACCGGGCCTCGTCGAGACCGTCGAGGCCGACGCTCAGCGCCGCCCGCCGGTTGCGGTAGCGCAGCGTCAGCGTGTCGAAGGCGGCCGGCGCGACGGGGTCGAAGAAGGCCGGGCCGAGGCGGGCATGGGCGGTCGAGGGCCTCATCGGCGGAAGACGCCGACGAGCTCGACATGCGGCGCCCAGGCGAACTGGTCGACGGGCGTCAGCGCTTCCAGCCGGTAGCCGCCGGCGATGAGGAGCGCCGCATCGCGGGCAAAGGTCCTCGGCTCGCAGGAGACGGCGACGACGGTCCCGACCGCCGACTTCGCGAGCTCGCGGACCTGCGCCTCGGCGCCGGCGCGGGGCGGGTCGAGCACCACGGCGTCAAAGCCCTTGAGCTCGGCCGGCAGCAGCGGCTCGCGAAACAGGTCGCGCGCCCCGGTTTTCACCTGCTTCAGCCCTGGGGTGTGGCGTAGCGCCCGATCGAGCGCGGCGATGGCGGCGCGGTCGGCATCGACGGCGCTGACACGCGAGCGCTCGGCGAGCCGCAGGGTGAAGGGGCCGACGCCGCAGAACAGGTCGGCCACCGTCTTCGCCGGGCCGACCGCGTCGCGGACAAGGGCGGCGAGGGCCGCCTCGGCCGCCGCCGTCGCCTGCAGGAAACTGCCGACCGGCAGCTCGACCACGGCCCGGCCCATGCCGAGGCGGGGCGGCCGCGTCTGCAGCACCAGCTCGCCATTGAGGGTGAGGCGCGCGAGCCCGGCGCGCTGGGCGAGGAGCGTCAGCCTCTCGGGCCGCAGGGGCCGGGCCGTGCGCACGGCGACGTCGAGGCCGGTGTCGCTCGCCGTCAGCGCCACGTCGCAATCGCCGACGGTCGCGGCGATGGCGCGGGTCAGCGCCGGGGCGCGCGTCGCGAGGGCCGGCACGAGGATGGGGCAGCGCGCAATGTCGACGACGTCGTGGCGCCGCGCCGCCATATAGCCGACGGCCTTGCCGCGGGCATGGAGCGTGGCGCGGCGGCGGCCGGCGCCATGGGCGGCGACGAGCGGGGCGGGCGTGGCCGCGACATGGGCGGCAAGGAGCGGCGCCGCGACGAGGCGGCGCTTGGCCGCGTCATAGGCGGCGGGGCCCAGATGCTGCAGCGTGCAGCCGCCGCAGGTGCCGAAATAGGGGCAGAACGGGTCGGCGCGGTCTTCGGGATCGGTCAGCTCGGGGTCGGTCGGCATGCGCCCACTCCTAGGCCGATTTCGCCGCGAACGGGAGGGGCGGAGCGAACGCCCCGCCCCCCCGGGGCGTCAGATGTCGATCTCTGCGCCGGGCGCGTCGGGGTCGTGCCGGCGGATCTCGCCGGCGGCGCGCCTGAGGATGTCGGCGAGGCGGCGCTGGTCGTGCGGGTCGCGGCTCTGCAGGGCGTCGCGGATCGCGTGCTTGAGGGCGCGGCGGGCCTCGTTCACCTCGGGCAGCACGTCGTCCATGTCGCGGTCGAAGGCGGCGCCCATCTTCTGCTCGGCCTCCTGGAAGTGCCGGCGGAACTTGGCGAACTGCTCGCTGAGCTTGCCGAAATGGGCGAGGGTCGCGTCCACCGCGTCGCGATTGTCGGCCAGGTGCGCCTTGCCCTCGTCGGTGATCGTATAGAGGCGCTTGTTGCCCTCGGCCGAGGAGGTGACGTAGCCGGCCTCCTCGAGGAAGGTCAGGGCCGGATAGACGATGCCGGGGCTGGGCACATAGATGCCGCCGGTGCGCTCCTCGATGGCCTTGATGAGGTCGTAGCCGTGGCGCGGCTGCTGCTCGATGAAATAGAGCGCCACCAGCCGCAGATCGCCCGAGGCCAGCATGCGGCCGATGCGGAAGCTGTCGCCGAAGCCGCCCCAGTCGCCCCAGTTGCCGCCGCCCGGCCCGCTCCAGCCGGCGCGCCGCCCCATCGCCTCGAAGCGGCCCCAGCCGCGTCCGCGGCGATGGGCGTCGTGCTCGTGAAAATCGTGCATATTCCTATCTCCGATATATCTTACGATAGTCTCCAGATAGGGGCGCACTGATATGCGGTCAAGATAGGTCGGGCGATATATCTTTCAATCGCGCTGTGCCGGAAAAGCAAAACCCGGCCGCGGGGCCGGGTTCGCAGGACGTCGCGGGCGGGCGGCAAGCCTATTCGGGCTTGGCCTCGGCCGCTTCCTTTTCCGCCATCTCTTTGGCCAGGGCCTCGGCGGCGGCGATCTTTTCGGCCTCGCGGGCGGCGCGCGCCTCATGGGCGGCGTCGCGCTCGCTGGCCTCGATGCGGCGGGTGCGGGCCGAGGTCGATTCGAAGATGCGGGCCGACTTGCCGCGCCGGTCGCGCAGGTAATAGAGCTTGGCGCGCCGCACCTTGCCGCGCTTCAGCACCTCGACGCGGTCGATATTGGGGCTGAGCACCGGGAAGACGCGCTCGACGCCCTCGCCATAGGAAATCTTGCGCACGGTGAAGCTCTCGTTGAGCCCCGTGCCGGTGCGGGCGATGACCACGCCCTCATAGGCCTGCAGGCGTTCCTTTTCGCCCTCGCGCACCTTGACCCACACCTTCACGGTGTCGCCATGGGTGAATTCGGGCAATTTGGCGCGGGCGGCGAGGCTGTCGCGCTGCTCCTGGTCGAGCTCGGCAATGATATTGGGCATGGGTCGATCCGTTCTGATCTTGTCAAAGGGGCGTTTCGCCGGAGCTTTGCGTCCGACCGCCCGGTCTTGGTTGCACGGAAACAGGCAAGGCCCGTCCCGCCGGGGACGAGCCTCGCGCGCCTATAGAGCAAGTCGGCGGGGGAGTCCAGCGCTCACAGCCAGCCGGCGAGGAGGCCGACGCCGCCCAGTGCGACGAGGCCGCCGGCGAGCCGCGCCAGCGGCCGGCCGAAGCGGCCGGCGAGGCGGGTGGCGCCGAGCGCCAGGCCGATGCCGGCGAGGTGCAGCAGCGCCGTGGCGGCGACAAAGCCGAGCGCATAGGCAAGGCCCGTGGCGTCGGCCGGCATTTCGGCGCCATGCGCGTGGCCGTGGAAGACGGCGAAGACGCCGACGAGGCTCATGGCGGCGGCGAGCGGCAGCCGGCCGCCCCAGGCGGCGGCGCCGCCGATGACGATGACGCTGAGCGCGATGCCGAGCTCGACCAGCGGCAGCGCGACGCCGCCAATGCCGAGCAGGAAGCCGACCGCCATCATGGCGACGAAGCTCAGCGGCACGAGGAGCAGCGCGCGCCCGCCCAGCAGGGCGGCGAGGACGCCGACCGCGAGCATCGCCAGCACGTGGTCGAGGCCGCCCACCGGATGCAGGAAGCCATGCGCGAAGCCGGCGGTGTCGCCGACGCCGGTATGGGCGAGGGCAGCGGTGGGCAGGGCGGCAAGGCCGAGAGCGACGAGGCGGGCGAGAAGGCGCATGAGCAGTCCTTGGCAGGGGGCGGTGAAGGGATGCCCCCTGTGTGGCAGGCAATGGCGCGCCGATCAATAAGCCGGCGTGGAGTTTTGTCGCGCCAGGGGCGGCCGCGGCTCTGCTATAAGGGCGCCATCGTTCCGAGAGGTCTGCCATGAACGCCTTCCGCCTCGCCGCCTGCGCGGCTTTCGCCATCCTGGTGACACCCGTCTGGGCCGCCGACGGCCTGCTCGAGAGCTGCGACGCCGGGCAGAGCTTTGCGCGCGGCGACATCACGGTCAGCGGCGCCTATACGCGCGCCATGCTGCCGCGCGCCGCCGCCGCCGGGGGCTACCTCACCATCGCCAATAGCGGGGCCGCGGCCGACCGGCTGGAGAGCGCCGCGAGCGCCGCCGCCGCCCGCGTCGAGGTGCACGAGATGCGGCTTGAGGGCGATGTGATGAAGATGACGCCGGTCGAAGGCGGGCTCGACATTCCCGCCGGCGGCAGCGTGGCGCTCATGCCGGGCGGCTATCATCTGATGTTCATGGGGATCGGCACGCCCTTCGCCGAGGGCCAGTGCGTGCTGGTGACGCTGCATTTCGCCACGGCCGGGGCGCTCGACATCGCGCTCGCCGTCGGCGGCGTGGCGCAGGACGCGCCGGTGATGGCGCATGACATGGACGACATGGACGCAGGCGGCATGGACCATGATATGGACCACGGCATGGACCATGACCCCGACGGGCAGGCCATGCCGGCGATGTAGCTCAGCCGAGCAGGTCGGGGCGGCGGGCGCGGGTCAGCGCCTCGGCCTCGGCCCGGCGCCAGGCGGCGATCCGCGCATGGTCGCCGCCGGTCAGCACGGCGGGGATCGGGCGGCCCTCGAACTCGGCCGGCCGGGTATAGTGCGGATATTCGAGCAGGCCCGTCTCGAAGCTCTCCTCGCTGGCGCTGGCGGCGGCGCCGAGCACGCCGGGCAGGAGCCGCAGCACGGCTTCGAGCAGCACCATCGCCGCCACCTCGCCGCCGGCCAGCACATAGTCGCCGATCGAGAGCTCCTCGAGATTGCGCGCCTCGATGACGCGCTGGTCGACGCCCTCGAAGCGGCCGCAGACCAGCACCACGCCCGGCCCGGCGGCAAGGGCGCGGGCGCGCGCCTGGGTCAGCGGCCGCCCGCGTGGGCTGAGCAGCAGGCGCGGGCGCGGATCGGCCTGGTCGGACACCGCGTCGATGGCGGCGGCGAGCACGTCGGGGCGCAGCACCATGCCGGCGCCGCCGCCGGCCGGGGTGTCGTCGACGCTGCGATATTTGTCGGTGGCGAAGTCGCGCAACTGCGTGAGGCGCAGCGTCCAGCGGCCCTCGGCGGCGCCGCGGCCGAGCACCGAGGCGCCGAGCGGACCCGGAAACAGCTCGGGAAACAGCGTCACGATGTCGGCGGCGAAGCTCAATCGGGCTCCTCCTCGCCCGGCTCGGCGTCGCGCGGCGCCTCGATGACGAGATAGCCCTCTTCGATGCGGATGTCGGGCACCACGGTGCGGGTGAAGGGGTAGAGATAGGTGTCGCCGCTCGGGGCGTTGCGCACCTCGATGAGGTCGCTCGCGCCATAATTGGGGATGGCGGTCACCGTGCCCAGCACCGTGCCGTCGGCGAGCCGGGCTTCGAGGCCAATGAGGTCGGCGTGGTAGAAATCGTCGGCATCGGCGGTGGGCGGCAGGCGGTCGCGCGACATATAGAGTTCGACGCCGTTGAGCTTTTCGGCGGCGGTGCGGTCGGTGACGCCCTTGAGGCGGGCAACCAGCATATTGGTGGTCGCCCGCGCCGCGACGATGTCGATGACGAGGCCGGGCCGGTCGGTCTCGAACGGCCCGTAGTCCTTGAGCGCCAGGGGCTCGGCGGTAAAGGAGGCGATGCGCACCTCCCCCCCGATGCCATGCGCCGCGCCGATGCGGCCCATGAGCAGGCGGGGGGAGGAGGAGCCCGTCATTTTTACTCGGCGGCCGGCGCTTCGGCCGGGGCGGCGTCGGCGGCGGCCTTGTCGGCGGCAGCCTTGGCGCGGGCTTCGGCGCGCTCGGTCGCCTTCTGGCCCGGCTTGGCGCGCTCGGGGTTGTTGCGCGGGGCGCGCTGCATGAGGCCGGCGGCGGCGAGGAAGCGCAGCACGCGGTCGGTCGGCTGGGCGCCGACGCCCAGCCAATGCTGGACGCGCTCGGTGAGAAGGGTCACGCGCTTATCGGCATCGGCGAGGCGCGGATCGTAATTGCCGAGCTTTTCGATGAAGCGGCCATCGCGCGGGGCGCGGGCATCGGCCACCACCACATGGTAGTAGGGGCGCTTCTTGGTGCCGGCGCGGGCGAGGCGAAGTTTCAAAGACATGGTCGTTCCTTCGTACGGGTTTGTCTGGAGGGTTTGGCTATTTCTTTTTCGGCACGAAGCCGCCACCGAGGCCGGGGAGGCCCGGGAAGCGGTTCTGGCCGCCAGGACCGGGGAAGCCCGATCCGGATTTCAGTAGCTGGCCGACATCGGCGGGCAGCGCGGGCGCGGCGGCTTTCGGCGCCGCTTCGGGAGCCGGCAGGGACGCCGGGTCGATGCCCATCTGGCGCGCCATGCGCTCGAGCTCTCTGGGGTCCATATTGGCCGGGTCCGGCAGCTGGCCGAGGCCGGGCAGCATGCCGCCCATCTTGCCGCCGAACATGCCGGCGAGCGAGCCGGGGCCGCCCTTCGATACCTTCTTCATCATGTCCGCCATCTGGCGGTGCTGCTTCATCAGCTTGTTGACGTCCTCGACCCTGGTGCCCGAGCCCTTGGCGATGCGGATGCGGCGGCGGGCGTTGAGCAGGTCGGGATTGGCGCGCTCGGCCCTGGTCATGGAATCGATGATGGCGACCTGGCGGTCGAACATCCTGTCGTCGAGCGGGGCGCCGGCCATGGCCTTCTTGAGCTGGCCCATGCCGGGCATCATGCCCATCAGCGCGCCCATGCCGCCCATCTTCTTCATCTGCAGCAGCTGGCCGCGCAGATCCTCGAGGTCGAAGCTGCCCTTCCTGAGCTTTTTGGCCATCTTGGCCGCGTCTTCGGCCTTGATGGTCTCGGCGGCCTTCTCGACGAGGCTGACGATGTCGCCCATGCCGAGAATGCGGTCGGCGATGCGGTCGGGATGGAAATCCTCGAGCGCGTCGAGCTTTTCGCCGGTGGCGATGAGCTTGATCGGCTTGCCCGTGGCGGCGCGCATGGAGAGCGCCGCGCCGCCGCGGCCGTCGCCGTCGACGCGGGTGAGGACGATGCCGGTGAGGTCGACGCGCTGGTCGAAGCTGCGCGCGAGGTTGACGGCGTCCTGGCCGGTCAGCGCGTCGGCGACGAGCAGGATCTCGTGCGGGTTGGTGGCGGCCTTGATGGCCGCCGTCTCGGCCATCAGCTCCTCGTCGACATGGGTGCGGCCGGCGGTGTCGAGCAGCAGCAGGTCATAGCCGCCGAGCCGCGCTTCGCTTAGGGCACGGCGCGCGATCTCGAGCGGCGTCTGGGCGGCGACGATGGGCAGCGTGGCCACGCCGATCTGCGCGCCCAGGACGCGCAATTGCTCCATCGCGGCGGGGCGGCGGGTGTCGAGCGAGGCGAGGAGGACCTTCCGGTTCTGGCGCTCGGCGAGGCGCTTGGCGAGCTTGGCGGTGGTCGTCGTCTTGCCCGAGCCCTGCAGGCCCACCATGAGGATCGGCACCGGCGGGGCGGCATTGAAGTCGAGCGGCACGGCGGTGTCGCCGAGGACGCGCACCAGCTCGTCATGGACGATCTTGACCACCTGCTGGCCGGGCGCCAGCGCGCGGGCGACCTCGGCGCCGACGGCGCGCTCGCGCACCTGCTCGATAAAGGCCTTGACCACTTC
>JBDHTK010000112.1:0-9776 GCA_039808625.1 Devosia sp.
AGGTAGAAACCGAGCGAATGCACGAAGACCAGCACGCTGCCGGCGATGACGCCGGGCATGGACAGCGGCAGGTAGACGCGCACGAAGGCGGAGAGCGGCGTCGCCCCGAGCGAGCCGGCAGCCGTGAGCAGGCGCCGGTCGATGCGTTCGAGCGTGGCGAACAGCGGCAGCACCATCAGCGGCAGCTGGATATGCACCATGCCGATGGTGACGCCGCTGAGGTTGCCGATGAATTCCGGGCGGCCGAGGCCGAGCATGTTGATGAAGCTGACGATCGGGCCGTTGGGCTGCAGCAGGCCGATCCAGGCGAAGCTGCGCACCAGCGGGCTCGTCGTCAGCGGAATGATGATGGCCGCCACCAGCAGCAGCCGCACCCAGCCCCGCGTCAGCGTGAGGAGATAGGCCAGCGGGTAGCCGAGAACGAGGCAGATGACGGTGACGTAAATCGAAATCCAGAAGGTCCGGAACAGCACGACCGTGTTGACGCGTGTCGTGAAGAACCAGATGAAATTGTCGAGCCCGCCGACCTGCGGCGGATTGAAGTCGGTGATGCTGCGCATCAGCACCGCGACGACGGGATAGATGTAGAAGACGCCCAGCCACAGCATGGCCGGAACGATCAGCAGCTTCCAGCCGAGATTTTCGATTCGCAGGACCCGCCGCGCGACGGCGCTATGCCCGATCCCCGACTGCGTCTCGCTCGCTGGCGCGCTCATCTAGGCGACCTGCCAATGGGAAACGCGGCCGGCTGTCGCCTGTCGCGCCGGACCGCCGGGGATCGCTACGGCAGGCCGCCGGCACGTGGAGACGGTCGCCGGAGCAGCGCGCCGCCGGCCGCCGCGTGCCCCCTCCTCCGTCCCGTGCGAGCGCCCGTCAGCCTCGGCCGCCATGCGCGGGGCGGCGGCGGGTGCAACGGAGACCCGCCGGCCGGCCATGCCGATGACAGACGGCGCCAGCACCGGAGCCGCGGGCCGCGCCGCGGCGGCCGCCAGCGTTCCTGCTTCGGCTGGGACGACGATCCGGCCCGCTGCGGTGCCGGCCCCGGACGATTTTCTGCGCCCGGCACTCTCCTTGCAGCGCACCCTCGGGCCCGGCCGGGAGTGGCCGACCTGGCAACCGGAGGCCGGCGCCCATGCTTGAGCTTGAGCCTGAGCCGAAGCCGACGCGGCAGCGGCAGCGGCAGCGGGAGCGGGAGCGGGAGCGGGAGCGGGAGCGGGCAGCTTCGCGACATCGCCGCTCGCGACGCGTGTGAAACCAGCCATTTCACCCCTCCCGGTTGCAGCGGCGTCCTGCCCTCGGCCGCCGCTCAAAATTTATATATATAGAATCTAGAAGGCGCAACGGCGGCGTGGGACATTTATGTGCGCCATTCGTCGCATTTCCTGCCGCGGCCGGCCAGAGGCCACCATCAGCGCGCGCCTGGCAGAAGTTCATGGTGGCGCCGGCCGGGCGCGACGCCCCGTCGATCACCGTTCCAATGCAAAGACAGGCCCGGCGGGATGCCGGGCCTGCTGGTCGTGTAGGCTCGAGATTACTCGACCTGCCACTGCTGGTAGCGCTGCTCGACCTCTTCGAAATTGTCGGCCCACCAGGCGTTGTCCATCAGCAGGCTGCCCGGATGGGAGACCTGGAGATAGGAGACGAGCAGCGCGTCGTCGGGCAGCGTATAGGACGTCGTTACAGGCGAGTGTGAGGTGACGGCCATGCGGGCGCTCTGCGCTTCCGGCGTCACGACATATTCCGCGAGGGCGAAGGCCGCTTCGAGATTCGGCGTCCCCTTGACGACGCCCAGCGTCGACAGCTGCTCGACGGCACAGTTCCACAGCGGCGCATAGTCGGCGCCGGCGATGACGGCGTCGTAGCCGCGGGTGCTGGCCGTAACCAGCATGCCGAACGTACCGTTGGTCATGCCCTCCGAGCCGACCGCCAGGTTGGCGAAGAAAGTCGTGTTGTTCTTGATGGTTGCGAGCTTGGCGAGGGCGCGGTCGACATCCATCGGATAGACCTGGCCGGGCGGCACGCCATCGCCCAGCAGCGCCACTTCGAGCGCATTGCCGATCACCGAGCTCCACAAGCCGCGCTTGCCGGGGAACCTTTCGGTATCGAAGAAGTCGGCGCAGCTGGTCGGCGGCGTGTCGCCGTACAGCGTCTTGTCGTACATGACGAGGAACACCGGCACCGACTGCGGAATCGCGCATTTGCCGGTCATGTATTTGGGCTCGACATGGCTGCGGTCGAAGCTCTCGGGAATCGGCTCGAACAGCGTGCCGCAGTTCTTTTCGATCACGTAGGGTGCGCCCGTGATGACGTCCTGCACCACGTTGCCGGCCTCGACCTGCGCCTTGATGCGGGCATAGTCGAAGGGCGAGTCCGACAGCACCTCGGCGCCGGTCTTGGCCGCGAAGGGCTCGAGATACGCCTTCACATAGGTCTCGTGGACCGTGCCGCCATTGTCCGCCCAGACGACCCGCTTGCCGGCAAGATCCGGCATGTCCCCCTGGGCAAGTGCCGGTCCGACCGAAAGTCCAAGCGCAAGGCCTGCAATTATGCGAAACGCCTTCATGTCCTTCTCCCTTTCATGCTGACCGCCCTTTCCCGGGTGACCATTGCACATTTTATATATATAAAGTGATTGTGCGCCAAGGCCTCTTTCAGTATCGATTGGCGTCGGGCTCCTACAACTTTTGTAGTGCGAAGTCGCGGTTTCAGGCGCGCAAGGCATGACGCACGCAGGATCGCTATATAGTTACAACAGGTCTCCGAATCGGGGTTTTTGCAGTGACCAATCCACGACGCGTCCGTCGCGCCACCCTGACATCGCAGAGTGAGGGGGCGCTCAGGCAGGACATCATCCAGGGGGTCTTCGCGCCAGGTCAGCGGCTGACCAGCATGGAACTCGCGGAACGCTACGACGTCAGCGCCACGCCATTGCGCGAGGCGCTGCAGCGGCTGGCTGCCGAGAACCTCGTGGAAATCGATCCGCGGCTGGGCGTCACCGTCGCGCCGATCTCGCGCAGCCACCTGCAGGACACCTACCGCGTTCTGGAACTGCTGCAGGCCGCGGCCCTGCGCGACTCCATAATGCGCGGCGACGCAACCTGGGAGAGCAATCTCAGAACGCTGTTCGGAGAGTTCCAGATCGCCGTTGCACTCTCCCAGAACAGCAATGGCGAAGGCCCGCCGGGCTGGGCCAAGGCGCATCGCGCCTTCCATGACGGGCTGATCGCCGCATGCGACTCCTACTGGCTGAAGAGCATGCTCAGCACGCTGACCGCACATTCCGAGCGCTACCGCATGCTCAGCGCCCGGACCGGCGTGCGCGATCCGATCGGCGAGCATGCGTCGATCTTTGCTGCCGCCGTCGCCCGCGACGTCGACGGCGCCGTCGAGGCGATGCGCGTGCATCTTCGGCGCACGGTCGACGTCCTCGAACGCTCGATCCTCGGGATCGAGGACGAAGAGTTTCCGGCGATGCCGGAAACCGGCCAGCCTCCCGCCGGCACGCGAGCCAAGACAGAAAAGCTGTCCGGCGAGACGCAGCGCGCCTGATCGCTCAGGCGGCGGGCGCCTCCCGCTCGAAGCGATAGCCCATCGCCGCCGGGGCGGCTGCCCCGACATGATAGCCGAAAAGCTTGAGGGCGCGCGCCGGATCCACGTTTCGCAGCCAGCTCGACGTGCCGGCGGGAACCCACCAGACATGCCCCGCGCGCAGTTCGGCCTGCGCCTTTCCGTCGCCCGCGAGCCCGGTCCCTTCGTGCACGAGGTAGTAGGTATCGACGCCGGGCAGCATATGCTGCGCCCGCGAGCCGCCGGGGGCCACGGTGGCCATGAAGCAGAAGGCCGCCGGTGCATTCGACGTCGCAAGCAGCGGGCGGAAGTCGGTGCCACGCCAGCCGATATCGGTCGTGTCGGGTGAAACGTCGTCCACCCTCACGACAGGATACCGCAGCGGCTCGTCGGTGTGCGCCTCGGCGCGCGCGAGATCCGCCTCGGTCGGCTTGCCGCAAAAGCCGTAGCCCGTCGCGGCCACATCACCCGCACCGACATAGATGCCGAATACTTCGGCAGGCTCACCCACGGAGGCGTTGTGGAAGAAATGCGGGACGGTCTTCGGCATCAGCCGAGCACAGCCCGGACCGATCCGCAGCCGGTCGTCGCCGGCGCCGACGAGTCCCTCGCCGCGGATGTAGATGCACAGCTCGTCGGAACGATCGTGCAAGTGCATCGAGTGTTCCGAGCCAGGCTGGAAGAGGCCATGGAACAGCGCCGAGCGACTGCCGTCCTTGCCGGTGATGGGGAGGCGGAACTGCGAGATCGTCCAGCCCTTCTCCTTGTCCTGGTTCTCCAGCGGCACGTCATCGAGATGGACGAGGTGGTCAAGCACGTGTCGTCTCCAGGGAGTTGGCGGGCGAGGCGTCGCCTTGCGCCCAGACCGCGAGGAATTGGCGAACCTGGCGTTCGCTGAACTCCAGCGGCGTCAGCTTCCACAGGGAGTCCTCGAGCGACAGGTCGGAGAAGACCTCCATGTCGTACCAGCCGTCGAAGCCCGCCCGGCGGAGGGCACCGACGAGGCCGGCGAGGTCCGCGACACCCTCGCCTGCCGCCACGCGGTCGCGAATGTGGCGGGGCGGCTGGCGATAGTCGGCGATCTGCACGCCGACGATCCGGTCGACATTGGCGGGGATCAGGGCGCGAACATCGGGTGAATCCCAAAGGTGCCACGTATCGAAGACGATGCCGAGCGGCTCGCCGACCTCCTCGAAGAGCTCGCTCGCCTGGCCAAGGCCATTGACGATGGTCCAGATCGGACGGAAGGGCTCGCGCATGGGCTCGACGGCAAATCGGGTGCCCGCATCCGCCGCGCGCTTCGACAGGCGGCGCAGGCCGTCGACGACGATCTTGCGGGCCTCGCCATCGTCGAGATCGCCGACGGGGCCGGTGGCGCAGAAGACGCTGTCGGCACCGAACGCGGCCAGCTTGTCGATGCCGCCCTCGATGAGGCGGAGGCGCTCTTCGGGCGCGCGCGGCCCGCTGTCGCGCGAAGGGTCGCGGGGAAGAATGGACAGGATCGCGGGCGCGCAGACGGTAGCGGCGATGCCGGAGGCAACGAAACGCTCGCGCTGACCGGCAAGGGCTGCCGGATCGGCTGCAAGCTTGTTCTCGTCGAGGCCCAGGCCGCCGGCACCGACAGCCTTTGCAAGAGCGATGTCCTCGTCAAGGTCGGTGAAGGGCAGTGCCAGAGCACACAGCGACAGCTTGGGTTTCGACAAGGGCATTTTGGCCTCCGTTCAGGCGGGCGGATAGGTCAGCAGGACACCAAGCGCCTGGCTGTCGGCGGTATCGAGCGTGCGGTAGGCCGTGGCCGCGGCGGCAAGCGGCACGCGATCGGTGATGAGGAACGAGAAGTCGTGGCGGAGCAGGTGTTCGATGGCCGTCGCCATGCGCCGCCGGCGATCCCAGCGCGGCAAGAGCTCGGCGTTGATGCTGCCGGCCTGGCTCGAGACGATCCTGAGCCGCTTGTTGTGAAACTCGGGCGAGAGAAAGAGCTCGACCGGCTTGCTGCCGAAATTGGACGCCACCACGGCGGTGCCTTCACGCGCAAGCCCGCCGAGCGCGCTACGGAGGGCAGCAGGCGCGCCACTCACCTCGAAATGCAGATCGACACCGCGCCCGCCGGTCACCTCGCGGATGGCGTCCCCGGCCTCGTCCGGTGCGACGACAGCGTCGGCGCCGAGGAACGCCGCCAATTTGCGCCGCCAGGGATTGGGCTCGATGAGCACCACGCGGCCCGCAGTCATGCGGGCCATATGCGCAACGAAAATGCCGATGATGCCGAGGCCGGAGACGGCGACGCTCTCACCGAAACGCACCGGTGCGTCGAGCAGCGTGTTGAGCGCAACGGAGTAGAGATGCGCCATGACGGCACGCTCGGCGCTGAGGCCGGCATCGACCGGAAACACGGATTCAAGCGGCAGCACGGCGCCCGGCAGGCGGCCCCGCACGGGGATGGTGAAGACGTCCTGGTGGGGGTGCTGCACGAAGACGCGGTCGCCCACCTCGAATCCGGACTCGACGCCCGTCTCGATGACGCGGCCGACGAGCTGGTAGGCATATTTGACCGGGAACGGATATGTGCCGGCTCGGCCGGGCCGCTCGAGCACAAGATCCTCGGGGCCGGTCGTCTGCCCGCGATAGACCAGCAGCTCGGTGCCGGCGCTGATCAGGGACACCTCGCTCCTGACCGTAACCTCGCCCGGGCCGGGTGGCGGCACGTCGTCGCTGCGCAACTCGACCTGGCGTTCGGCGGCGAACCAGACGCTCGTTCCCTTCATGATAGCCTCCCTGCCCGCTCAGCCGGCCGAACGCGCGCCGTCCACCGGGATCACCTGGCCCGACAAATGGGCCGGTGCCTCGGTGAGCAGCCACACGCCGACGGAGGCGACCTCTTCCGGCGTCGCCATCTTGCGCCGCGGAATGCGTTCCGTCATCGTCCTGAGGCCGGCCGCAGGGTCTTCGGGATTGATCGTTGCTGCCATGGAACGGGCCATGCGCGTGTCCATCGTACCGGGCGCAACGAGATTCACCTGGATGCCGAGGGCGCCATATTCGACGGCGACCGATTTGGTGAGACCGACGACAGCATGCTTGGACGCGGCATAGGCCGCCGTGAAGCGGCCGCCGCGGATCGCGGCATAGGAGCCGGTGTTGACAATGGAGCCACCGCCGCCGTCGAGCAGCACCGGCAGGATGGCCTTCATGCCGTACCACACGCTGCGGGCATTGGCGGCCATGCAGCGGTCGAACTCGTCCATCTGCTGATCGCCGAACTTCTTGAGGTGCCCTTCCCAGCCGGCAATGTGAAAGGCGCCATCGAGCCCGCCCCAGGCTTTGACGCCGACATCGACATAGCGCAGCACGTCGTCGACCTTCTCGAGATCGGCGACGCAGGTGACGATCTCGCCGCCGCTCGAGGCGAGATCGGCCTTGGTGCGGGCGAGGCCCGCCTCGTCGCGATCGACACAAAGAACGCGCGCGCCCTTGGCGGCGAGCAAGCGGGCAGCGACGGCGCCCATTCCGCCGGCGGCGCCGGTCACGACATATCTAGCGTTCGGTTTCATCAGGGCCTCCTGCAATCTTTATATCTATAGAATCGTTTATGGCAATCCCATTGCTTGCCTCGTGCGCCGGTATTTCAGGGGCCGATCGTGGGTTCGGGAGCAGGCGCGGCGAGCCCGGGAATACGGGCTGGGATCAGCAGCGCCGTTCCGATCGTCGCGACGGCGATGACGAGCATCGCCGTGAAGCTCAGATGCAGGGCGCCGTCGAGCACGGCGCGCGCCGCGAGGTCGGTGGTCACGTCCCCGTCGAGATGCTGCAGCAGCCGGCGCAATTGTTCGCCGTCCACATGGCCTCCCTGGGACAGCCCGATATTGAGGATGGCTCCGAGCACGGCGGCGCCCAGCGTCCCGCCCAGATTTCGGGAGAAGAGCACAGAGGCCGTCGCGCTGCCGCGCTGCCGCGGCTCGACGGCACCCTGAATGACCATCAGCGCCGAAACGCTCATCAGGCCCATGCCGAAGCCCATCAGCAGTGAGGCCGTCCCGGCGAGCACGGGCGAGCTGCCGCTGTTGAGGAACATCAGCATATATGGGCCGAGGGGCATGATCAGGCTGCCGCCGATGATGAGACGACGCGGCCCGACCGTATGGAACAGGCGTGCCGCGACCGTCGCACCAGTGGGCCACCCGATCATCAGCACCGTCAGCGTCAGGCCGGCAACGAGGGCGGACTCGCCCATCACCGCCTGCACATATATGGGCAGGCAGGTGGTCAGCCCGATCAGCGCCATGTTGGACAGGAACGATACGCCGTTGGCGCTGGCGATGGGCCTGCTGCGCCACAGGGCGAAATGGACCATCGGGTCGGGGGCGCGCCGCTCCTGCCAGACGAAGAGCGCCGACGCCACGACGCAGACCATCCCCGCGATGGCGAAGAACCCCGGGCCGGCAGTCCCTGCCTCGGTCAGCAGCAGCATCAGCGAGGCGACGGCGACGGCCGAGAGGATCGCGCCGAGGAAGTCGACGGAGCCGGCGCGATGGCGGATGTCGGTACGCAGGAAGCCGAGATACAGCACGGCGGCGCCGATACCGATGGGAATGTTGATCCAGAATATCCAGGGCCAGGACAGGTAGTCGACGATGACGCTGCCGAGGATCGGGCCGGCAACGGCCGAGACGGCCCAGACGCTGGCCAGGTAGGCCTGTATCTTGGCGCGCTCCGCGCCCGGATAGAGATCGGAGATGATCGTCATGGCGGCGGGCTGCAGCGCGCCCGCGCCGATCCCCTGGACCAGCCGGAACGCGATCATCGACGGCATCGACCACGCGAACCCGGCAAGCAGCGAGCCCAGCAGGAAGACGGCGATGCCGGCGAGGGCGACCGGCCGCCGTCCATAGATGTCGGCGAGCTTGCCGAAGACGACGGTGAGCGCCGTCTGGGTCAGCAGATAGGCCGAGAATACCCAGCTGTAGAGTTGCAGGCCGCCAAGATCGGACACGATCTGCGGCATGGCCGTCGAGACGATGGTGGCCTCGAACGCCATGATCGACATCGAGACGATGACGGCAACGAGGACGAGCCAGCGGGTTGTGGTCTTCGGCTGTGCGGCGGATGGCGTCACGTGTGGTCCCGGCTCATGTTCCATGCGGCTGTGGTCGGTCGATCCCCGGCTTCGCGTTCCATGTCAAACGTGCGCATGGCGTCGGGATATGGCGGACGACTCGAGACACCGCTTCGCCTCCCCTCATCGGTGATCTTCGCATTATGCCGAGACTCTCGCGACTCCCTGCCGGTCCGCTGCGTGCGAATGGGATAGATTGGCCAATCCGTGCCCGTGACGGCGGATAGAAGCATCACGCATTGCCCGATTTTTATATCTATAGAAAATTGAGGGCAAGTCGATATTCTGCGCGCGGCATAGGCGTGGACCAGTGCTGCGTATCCGGCTTCGCGCGTCTTGCGCGACATGGGGAAAGCTTAGAAACGCGGGGGGAAAAGCCTGGCCCAAGAGATGCCCGCATGTGCCCCAGCCATGTGTCGCAGTCCAGTTGGCGATGCTCTGCGCGACTAGTTCGAGCTGGCCCACACATTGGCCTCGAAGGGGGCAAGCGACAGCGTCGGTGGAAGGTTTCCGGCGGGGGCCGCAGCGCCAATGAGGGTAGTCCATGGGCGGCGCAGCGCCGCGGGCACGTCCACGGTTACGCGTCGTGCCGTGAAGTTGGCGAGCACCAGTATCGCCTGGCCGGCCAGGCTGCGGGTGTATGCCATGACATGGGGGTGGTCCTCGAGCCAGGGTGCGTAGCGCCCCTCGACGATGACGGGCAAATCCTTGCGCAATGCGATAAGCCGCCGAAAGTGCGCCAGGATGGAATCCGCATCATGTCGTGCTGCCTCGACATTGATGTGTGTGTAGTTGGGATTGACGTCGATCCACGGTGTGCCGACCGTGAACCCGGCATTTGAATCGGCGCTCCATTGCATCGGCGTGCGGGAATTGTCCCGCCCGTTGGCGTTGGCGCCCGCGATGAAATCAGCCTCCGGCAGCCCTGCCTCGAGATGCAGCCGGTGCATGTTGAGCGTTTCGATATCGCGATACTGGTCGATCGAGGTAAACGGCACATTGGTCATGCCGATCTCTTCGCCCTGATAGACATAGGGTGTGCCCTTGAGCATGTGCAGGACGGTGGCGAGCATCTTCGCCGACTCCACGTGATAGC
>JBDHTK010000113.1:0-9763 GCA_039808625.1 Devosia sp.
ATGAACGGTTGGACGCGAGCTTCAGAGATATTGTCGATGCGGTCCTTTCCGAAGAACGGAATTAGGTAGTCCTTCGTGACTGGGTTTCAGAGCCTTCGCGGTATGGCTTCTTCAACCCTAGTGCGACCTGCTTCTCCAGATCGGCGAGATAGGCCCGTGCGGCTTTCTCAAAAGTCAGCGGCGAACTGAGTTTCCGTCTTCGGCACTGAGCTGGTAGCGCATGTGCTCGGTTTCAGCGCGCTTCTGCGCAATCTCGGCATCAGGCGTCTTGAGCCCAATGCGCACCCGTCCCTTGCCGAGTATCGAGAACCGCATCCATTAGTTGGGGCTATCCTTCCTGCGGTAAATCTCGAAAGGCGTGAGAAGCTGTGCGTCCATGAGGGTCCCAGAAATTGGTGCTTCCGCTTCGTGCTGGAGCCGTGCTTTTGACTGAGCGCATCAGCTTCGCAAGCCATTGAAGTAAAAGCGCAAAACAATAGCGTGCTAGAGCGTGCTAATCTGCTGGACGCGGCGACAATTCACCAGAATTACATTAAGTAGCTGATATTGTTGATAGAAGATCGTCTAGCTCGATCGAGAGCGCAAATTGGGAATCCTACGCTCTATCCGGCTGAGCTACGGGGCCATCGGCGAGGGACATAGCAAAACGGGGCGCGGCTGCAAACCTTCCACGCGCCCCGGCTCCTCGCGCCCGAGCGGCTATTGTGCCGGCGCGCTGCTGGCGCCGGCGTCGCCCGCCTCGTCCGGCACATAGTCGGGCGAGAAGGTGGCGAGGTAGGCGATGAGGTCGGCCAGTTGCGTCTCGTCGGTGAGGCCGGCAAAGGTCATCTTGGTGCCGGGCACGAAGTCCTTGGGCTTGTGCAGGAAATGGGCGACGGTCTCGGGCGTCCAGACGAGGCCGCCGGCGCCGGCCTCCTGCATGGCCTTGGAGTAGTTGTACGGTGTGCTGCCGGCGACACGGCCGAACAGCTCGTTGAGCACCGGACCGACGCGGTCCTTGGCGCCCTCGCCGATCATGTGGCAGGCCGCGCATTTCTTGAACACGGCCTTGCCGGCATCGGCATCGCCGGCCGCGAGGGCGAGGCCTGGGGTCATGAGGGAAAGGGCGGCAGCCAGCAGCAGAACCTTCATTTCAAACTCCGAATCGGCAGGGTGATCGGCGCGGAAGGTGCGCCGGAAAGCGGCCGCGGTCCCAACGCGGCGGCGCAATCTAGCGCAAGATTTTTGCCAAGGCGAGGGGCGCAAGCGGGGCCTGGGGCGCCGGAAACGGCCGCTCAGACGGCGAGATAGTCGCGCCGCAGGGCCTCGTCGGCCAGTACGTCGCGGGCGGCGCCGGTGAAGGCGACCTCGCCGGTATCGAGGATCACCGCGCGGTCGGCGAGGCGCAGCGCTGCAATGGCGTTCTGCTCGACGATGATGGTGGTGATGCCGAGCGCCTTGATCTCGTTGAGGATGCGCTCGATCTCCTCGACGATCACCGGGGCGAGGCCCTCATAGGGCTCGTCGAGCAGGAGCAGCTTGAGGTTGCGCGACAGGGCGCGGGCGATGGCCAGCATCTGCTGCTCGCCGCCCGACAGCGTCACGCCTTCCTGCCGGCGGCGCTCGGCGAGGCGGGGGAAGTGGCTGTAGATGCGCTCGAGCTCCCAGCCGCGACCCGGCGCCACCTGGGCGATGGTGAGGTTCTCCTCGACCGTCAGGCCCTGGATGATGCGGCGGTCCTCGGGGACGAGCTGGATGCCGGCGCGCGCCGCCTCGAAGGCGCGCAGCCGGTGCAGCGGCGTGCCGTCGAGCCAGATCTCGCCGGCGTGCAGCGTCGGCGCGTCGATGCGCGCGATGGTGCGCAGCGTCGAGGTCTTGCCGGCGCCGTTGCGGCCGAGCAGGGCGAGGATTTCGCCGTGGCGGATGTCGAAGCTGACGCCCTGTACGATGTAGCTCTCGCCGTAATAGGCGTGCAGGTCGCGCGCGGCGAAGAAGGGCTGGCTGCCGGGGGCCGTCGCGGCGGCCGGCGTGGCTGTGGGGGCAGCGGTGGCCATGAGGCTGGCCGGCATGTCGACGGCGCTCATCAGTGGGCCTCGAGCCGGTGGGCGCCACCAAGATAGGCTTCCTGCACCCTGGCGTTGCCGCGCACCTCGTCGGGCAGGCCTTCGGCGATGATGCGCCCGCCCGACAGCACCGAAATCCTGTCGGCGAGGGAAAACACCACATGCATGTCGTGTTCGATGATCACCTTGGTCATGCCGCGTGCCTTGATCTTCTTGAGCAGGTCGATGGTGGTGTTGGTGTCGTGCCGGCTCATGCCGGCGGTGGGCTCGTCGAGCAGCAAGAGGCGCGGGTGCTGGATGAGGCACATGGCGAGCTCCATGCGGCGCTTGTCGCCACGGCTCAGCACGCCCGCATGGGTGTGGCGGCGCGCAAGGAGGCCGACATCCTCGAGGATGGCCTCGGCCTCGCCGCGAATGTCGTCCTCGCGATCGAGCGGGCGCAGCACGTTGATGCGGAAGGCGCCGTCGCGGCGTGCGAAGGCCGGCGCCATGACGTTGTGCAGTACCGACAGGTCGGGGAAGATCTCGGGTGTCTGGAAGACGCGCGCCACGCCGAGCTGGTTGATCTCGTGCGGGCGCTTGCCGGTCAGCACCTGGCCGTCGAACACCACGGCGCCGCTGGTCGGCGCCAGGCGGCCGACGATGACGTTGAGCAGGGTCGACTTGCCGGCGCCGTTCGGCCCGATGATGGCGTGTGTCTTGCCCTCCTCGACCTCGAGGTCGATGTCGGCCAGGGCGTGCAGGCCGCCGAAGTGCTTGTGGACGTCGGCGACGTGCAGAACGATGTTTCTGTCGGCTTCGGGCATGGTCATTCTGCCGGTTGGACGCGCGCCGCGGCGCCGGCATCGGGCCGGCTGCGGCGCCGGAACAGGGCGACGAGGCGCTTCACGCCCTCGACGATGCCGCCGGGCAGGAAGCAGACGATGAGGACGAAAAGCAGGCCGAGCGTCAACTGCCAGCCGTCGCCGACGAACTTGCTGGTGACCGCCACCACGCCCTCGCGCACGCCTTCGGGCAGGAAGCCGAAGGTGTGGGTGAGGATCTGGTCGTTGAAGGCCGAGAAGATGTTCTCGAAATACTCGATCAGCCAGGCGCCGATGACCGGCCCGATGAGCGTGCCGACGCCGCCGAGGATGGTCATCAGCACCACTTCGCCCGAGGCGGTCCACTGCATGCGCTCGGTGCCGGCGAGCGGGTCGGTGATGGCGAACAGCGCGCCGGCGAGCCCGGCATACATGCCCGAGATGACGAAGGCGGTGAGCGCGTAAGGGCGGGTGTTGAAGCCGGTGTAGTTCATGCGCGTCTGGTTGGACTTGATGGCGCGCAGCGTCATGCCGAAGGGCGAGGCGAAGATCTTCTGGGCGAAGAAGAAGGCGGCGAGCAGCACCACGGCGGAGAAGTAGAAGCCCTCGATGCCGGTGAAGGCGTGGCCGAACAGGCTCGCCGAGGGCAGGCCGGCGCCGCGCGGCGCCAGCGCCGAGTCGATGAGGCGCGGATCGTTGAGGGTGATGAGCAGCGAGGTCTCGCCGTTGGTGATGGGGGTCAGCACCGAATAGGCGAGCACGTAGCACATCTGCGCGAAGGCGAGCGTCAGGATGGAGAAGTAGATGCCCGAGCGGCGCAGGCTCAGATAGCCGATGACCAGCGCGAAGAGGCCCGACACCAGCACCGCGAAGACCATAGCCGGAATGGCGTCCATCGTGAGGAGCTTGAACGACCACACCGCCGTGTAGGCACCGACGCCGAGAAAGGCGGCGTGGCCGAAGCTCAGATAGCCGGTGAGGCCGAACAGGATGTTGAAGCCGATGGCGAAGACCGCCGAGATGACGAATTTCTGCATCAGCGCCGGATAGGCGGCGCCGAGCGGCTGCAGCCAGAGCGGCATGGCGAGGACGACGGCGGCGAAGATCGCGAAGGTCAGGAGGTCGCGGCGCGGCAGGGTGAACAGGTTCATCTCAGCTCTCCATCATGCCGGCCCGCCCCATGAGGCCGCGCGGCCGCACCAGCAGGATGATGACGGCGACGAGGTAGATGATGATCTGGTCGATGCCGGGGATGATGGCCTTCACCTCGTTCATCGAGGCGAAGCTTTGCAGGATGCCGAGCAGGAAGCCGGCGGCGACGGCGCCGGGCAGCGAGCCCATGCCGCCGACCACGACGACGACGAAGCTCAGGACGAGGAAGTCCATGCCCTGGTGGTAGTTGGGCGGCAGCAGCGGCGTGTACATGACGCCGGCAAGGCCGGCGACCACGGCGGCGAGGCCGAACATGATGGTGAAGCGGCGGTCGATGTTGATGCCGAGCAGGCCCACCGTCTCGCGGTCGGCCATGCCGGCGCGCACCACCATGCCGAAGGTGGTGAAGCGCAGGAAGGCGAACACCGCGCCGATGATGCCGACCGAGAACAGGAAGTAGATGAGCCGCCACAGCGGGTAGGTCAGGACGTTGGGGGCGAGGCCCAGCCAGACGCCGACGTCGAAGGCGCCGCGCAGGCTCGTCGGCATGGGCTGGCTGATCGGGTTGGGCCCGAAGATCGACTTGACGATCTCCTGCAGCACGATGGCGAGGCCGAAGGTGACGAGGATCTGCTCGGCGTGCGGGCGCTTGTAGAAATACTTGATGATGCCGCGCTCCATCGCGATGCCGACGGCGAGCATCACCGGAATGGCGAGCAGGATGGAGAGCGGCACGGAATAGTCGATCAGCACCTGGCCCCAGTCACCGAACCAGGTCTGGGCGAGCGAGGTGCGGATTTCGAGCGGCGTGCCCCAGGCGGTGGTCTGGGTGGGATCGATGGTCACCGTCTCGTAGGTGATGAGCAGGCGGAAGGTGACGGCGCAAAAGGCGCCGAGCATGAACAGCGCGCCGTGGGCGAAGTTGACGACGCCCAGCGTGCCGAACACCAGCGTCAGGCCGAGGGCGATGAGCGCATAGGCGCCGCCCTTGTCGAGGCCGTTGAGCAGTTGCGCGAGAATAGCTTCCATCTGTCACCCGCCGCGGAAAGGGGGGGCCGGCACCCGCTGGCGCCGGCCCCCGAGTGGGAGCGCCTCAGCAGAGGGCGGCGGTGTCCGGGCCGAGCTCGCCGCCGAAGATCGCCGGGTCGTAGGTGACGCTGTCGCGCGGCGCGGTGGCGACGACTTCGAGCAGGTCGAACTCGTTGGCCGGGTTTTCCTTGCCCTTCACCGCGTAGACGTCCTTGAAGCACTGGTGGTCGGAGCCGCGATAGAGCGTCGGGCCGTTGCCCATGCCGTCGAACTCGAAGTCTTCCAGCGCCTTGATGACTTCCGGCGGATAGAAGGTGCCGGCCCGCTCCACGGCGTCCGCATAGAGCAGCGCCTGCACATAGGAGGTGTGGGCGATCTGGCTCGGCGGCTGGCCGTATTTGGCGCCGAACGACTTGGTGAAGGCCTGGCTGGCGGCGTCGGGCAGCTTCCAGTCCCAGTTGGAGGTGCCGTAGACGCCCTTGATGTTCTCGCCGAGGCCGTGCGCCATGAGGTCGGAGACGAGCGGCAGCACGATCTGGAACTGCTTGCCGTTGACGGTGCGCTCCTTCATGCCGAACTGCACGGCCTGGGTCAGCGAGTTGACGCCGTCGAAGCCGTAGTGGTTGAGGATCAGCACGTCGGCGCCCGAGTTCAGCACCGGCGTCAGGTACTGGCTGAAGTCGCCGGCATTGACCGGGGTGCGTACCGGCGGCAGCGTCTTCCAGCCCAGCGCCTCGGTGGCCTGGCGCATGGATTCTTCCTGCGTCCAGCCCCAGGTATAGTCCGAGGTCAGGTGATAGGCGACGCGGTCGGTGCCGTATTCCTTGCCGAGAATGGGCCCGAGTGCGATGCCGGACTGGTAGGCGTTGAAGAAGTGGCGGAAGCCGTAGCGCTTCTTGTCCTTGCCGGTGGTATCGTTGGAATGGGTGAGGCCCGCCATGTAGACGACGCCCATTTCCTGGCACAGCGCCTGCTCGGCGACGGCGACGCCCGAGGACGAGCAGCCGCTGATCATGATGGCGCCGTCACGCTCGATCATGCGGCGGGCGGTGTCGCGGCCGGCGTCGGGCTTGGTCTGGTCGTCGCCCGTCACATAGGCGACCTTCTTGCCCAGGATGCCGTTGCCCTTGAGCGCCTTGGACGAGAAGGTCGGGATCAGCCCGCCATCGCCCTCGCCGTTGAGATGCTCGACGGCGAGCAGGAAGGCGCGCTGCTGGTCGGCCCCCTCGTCGGCATAGGCGCCGGTGAGCGGCATGACGAAGCCGAGCGTCACGCTGTCGCCGGTCGGCGCGTTGCAGAACTCCTGGGCGTAGGCGCCCTTCGAAAAGATCAGTGGCGAAACGCCCGTGGCCAGGATGCCGGCGAGACCGCCCTTCAGCACGCCGCGGCGGCTGAAGCCTTTCAGCTTTGTCATGTGCTCCTCCTCAGGCGCGCGGGGAGCGGGTGCGTCGCCAGCTCCTCCACACGCTGGGGTCACTATCGGGCGGTGTGCAAAGGTCTGCAATATATGCATGATATTTCATGAGAATCTTGTAAATCATTGGACTTGATCCGGTGGATTTCTGTCAATAACTTTACAAGCCAGCGAATGGGGAGGACGTCTTGCGGGCACCGATCGGCCTCAGGGTGGCGTCGCGGCGGCACGCGCTGGGCATCTCGCAGGCGGCGCTGGCGCGGCGTGCCGGCATCTCGGCCAGCTATCTCAACCTCATCGAGCGCAACAAGCGCCATGTCGGGGGTTCGCTGCTGCTGCGCCTTGCCGCCGAGCTCGGCGTCGAGGTGGGCGAGCTCAGCGGCGACAGTGAGCACCGGCTCATCGCCGAGGTCGAGGAGACGCTGGCCGACCCGGTGCTGGCCGGCACCACGCCGCCCTCGGCGCACGAACTGGTGGCGCAGCAGCCAGCGGCCGCGGCGGCGCTGGTGCAGCTTCACCGCGCCTATCTGGGGGCGACGGCCAGCGCCGACGACTATGCCGACCGGCTGCGCTCCGATCCGCTGCTGGCGCAGTTGCTGCACCAGATCCTCTCGGGCATCACCGCCGTGCGCTCCAACGCCGAAATCCTCGAGGAGGTGCCCGATCTCGACGAGGCCGAGCGCGGCCGCTTCGTCGCCGACATCACGGCCGAGATGCGGCGGCTGTCGGACGTGGCGCGCAGCCTCATCGCGCAGTTCGACGTCGATGCGCGGGCGCGGCGTTTCTCGCCCATGCGCGAGCTCGACGACCTGATCTTTGAGCGCAACAACTATTTCGCTGCGCTGGAAGACGCGGGCGAGGCACTGCGAGCCGAGATCGAGGCGGCGGGGCCGTTCGGCGAAGCGGCGCTCACCGCCCGGCTCGCCGACGGCTTCGGCGTCGGCGTGCGCCGCACGCCCGAGCGCGAAGCCGATGCCGAGGGCTTTCCGCGCCCCTATCACTTCGATCCGGCGCGGCGGGTCATGTCGTTTCATGCCGGCGCGACGCTGGCGACGCGGCAGTTCCAGCTCGCCCGGCTCTATGGCGAGCTCAGCGCTGCCGACGTGCTCGAACGCGAGGTGGCCGGGGCGCAGCTCTCCTCGGCGGTGTCGCAACGACTCACCTATCGGGCGCTCGGCTCCTATCTCGCCGGCGCCGTCGTCTTTCCCTATGCCCGCTTTCTCGGCGATGCCGAGGCCTGCCGCTACGACGTCGAGGCGCTGCGGCAGGCCTATGGCGCGAGCTTCGAGCAGGTGGCGCACCGGCTGGTGACGCTGCGCAAGCCGGGTGCCGAGGGGCTGCCCTTCGGCTTCCTGCGCTCCGATCCAGCCGGGCGGCTGACCAAGCATTTCCCGCTGCCCGGCCTGCCGCTGCCGAGCGCCGGCCATGCCTGCCCGCGCTGGGTGATCTATGGCGCCTTCGGCGCGACGGGCAGCGTGCAGCGCCAGATCGTGCAGTTCGCCGATGGCTCGCGCTATCTCTTCGTCGCGCGGGCGCAGGCGCGGCCGGGCGGCGGCTTCACCGACCGGGCGGTGCCGACCTCGATCATGCTGGCCTGCGACGTGCTGCAGGCCGACCGCACCGTTTATGGCGCCGGGCTGGAGCTCGGCGATTCCCGCCATGACGTGCCGGTCGGGCCGAGCTGCCGGCTGTGCCTCAGGCGCGATTGCACCGACCGGCAGGAAGAGGCCTATATGGCCGGCGGCGTGCCGGCCGCCGTGCGCGCGCCCTTGGTGCCGCGCCGTTTCGAGAGTGGCGCCGACGATTGAGTTTGCCTAAGCTGGCGCGCCGTCCGGCAGGGAGGCCGGCAAGAGGGGGAATGAGTGGCCGTCGATGTTCTCATCGCCGAGGATGAGCCGAGCATACTGAAATCGCTGGATTTCATCCTGCATCGCGCGGGGTGGTCCGTTGAAACCATCACCGATGGCGATGCGGTGATCGGCGCCATACGGCGCCACCGGCCGCGCGTCGTGGTGCTCGACGTCATGCTGCCGCGGCGTTCGGGCTTCGACGTGCTGAAGCAGATCCGCGCCGATGCGCTGCTCAAGGACCTGCCCGTCCTCATCCTCACCGCCAAGGGGCAGGCGCAGGACCGGCGCACGGCCGAGGAGCTGGGTGCCGACCGCTTCATCACCAAGCCCTATGCCAATGCCGAGGTGGTGGATGCAGTGCGCGAGCTGATGCAGCGGGCGAGGGTCTGAGCATGGAGCGCCGGAAGCTCGAAAGCGCGGCGCTGTTCTTTGCCATCTTCGCGGTGATGCTGATCCTGCCGCCGCTCGTCGTGCTGTTCCAGTTCGAGCAGCGTGTCTTCGGCGTGCCGGTGGGCATCATCTACCTGTTCGTGAGCTGGGCGGTGATGATCGCCGGCACCTGGGGGCTGAGCCGGCGGCTGCCGCATGAGCAGGAGGCCGTGGCCGAGGGCGAGGACGCGCCCTGATGCTCACGCCCGATTTCGTCATCGCCACGGCGGTCGGCTATGTGAGCCTGCTATTCCTCATCGCCTATGTCAGCGACCGCCGGGCACGCCACAACAAGGCGGGCTTCCTGCGCGCGCCCATCGTCTACACGCTCGCCATCTCGGTCTACTGCACGAGCTGGACGTTCTACGGCGCGGTCGGCTCGGCGGCGCGCAACGGGCTCGAATATCTCGCCATCTATCTGGGGCCGACGCTGGTCTTCGTGGGCTGGTGGTTCATCCTGCGCCGGCTGGTGCGCATCAGCCACAGCCAGCGGCTGACCTCGGTCGCCGACCTCCTATCGTCGCGCTACGGCAAGTCGAGCCGGCTGGCGGTGCTGGTGACGGTCATCGCCGTCATCGGCATCGCGCCCTATATCGCCCTGCAGCTCAAGGCGGTGACCTCGTCCATCCAGGCGGTGGCGGGCGCGTCCGAGTTCGGCCGCGGCAGCCTCGCCGGCGTCGATGAGGTCGGGCTCGCCTTCGGCGTCGCGGCGGCGATGGCGCTGTTCACCATCCTGTTCGGCACGCGCAATGTCGATGCCAAGGAGCAGCATCTGGGCGTCGTCGCCGCCATCGCCTTCGAGGCGCTGGTGAAGCTCGCGGCGCTGCTCGCGGTGGGGCTGTTCGTCGTCTATGCCGGCGGCGGGTTCGAGGCGATCTTCGCGCGCGCCGAGGCGCAGGGCATCGAGATCTATTCCGCCCACACCTTCGGCGACCGCTGGATCGCCATGAACGTGCTCGCCGTCTCCGCCATCATCTGCCTGCCGCGCCAGTTCCAGGTGACGGTGGTCGAGAATTCCGACGAGAGCCATCTGCGCACGGCGAG
>JBDHTK010000114.1:0-9748 GCA_039808625.1 Devosia sp.
TGGCGGCGATCACCGCGCGGGTGATCGGCCCGTTGTCGCCCATCTCGACCAGCGTCGGCAGGTGCCGCGGATCGGCGTTGATGGCGAAGCCGAACAGGAACAGCTGCATCAGCGGCATGCCGATCATCATGGCGAAGGTGACGCGGTCGCGCCGCATCTGGATGAATTCCTTGTAGAGCACCGCTCCAAAGCGCCGCAACGAGAAGCCGCTCATGCCGCGATCTCCGGCGGCGTCTCGGCGGCGAAATTGTCCTGCGCGCCGGCCATGAGATAGATGAACGCCTCCTCGAGTCCGGCCACCTGCCGGCTCCAGCGCTGCGGCCCCTCGGCCTCGAGCCGCCTGACCGTCGCGCCGAGCGCCGCCTTGTCGGTGCCCGACACGTGCAGCGCCGCGCCGAACCGCGCCACCTGCGCGACGCCGGGCGCGCCCTTGAGCCGCGCCTCGAGGCCGGCGAGGTCGGGGCCCTCGGCGCGCCAGGTCTCGAGCCCCACCATTTCGGGGATTTTCGCCGACGGCCCGTCGATCAGCTTCCTGCCATAGGCGATATAGGTGATGAAATCGCACTGGATCGCCTCGTCCATGTAGTGGGTCGAGACCAGCACGGTGACGCCGCGCGCGCTGAGCCGGCGGATCTCGTCCCAGAAGTCGCGCCGCGCCTTGGGATCGACGCCCGCCGTCGGCTCGTCGAGCAGCAGCAATTGCGGCTCGTGCAGCAGGCAGGCGGCGAGCGCCAGCCGCTGCTTCCAGCCGCCCGACAGCGAGCCGGCGAGTTGGCGGGCGCGATCGGCGAGGCCGAGATCGGCGAGCGCCTGCGCCACCCGCGCCTTGCGCCGGTCGAGCCGGTACATGCGCGCCACGAAATCGAGATTCTCGCGGATCGTCAGGTCTTCGTAGTAGGAGAATTTCTGCGTCATGTAGCCGACGGCTTCCTTGATGCGCGCCGCCTCGCGCCGCACGTCGAGCCCGAGGCAGGTGCCCTCGCCGGCATCGGGCGTCAGCAGGCCGCACAGCATGCGGATGGTCGTCGTCTTGCCCGAGCCGTTCGGCCCGAGGAAGCCGTAGATGGCGCCCTTGGGCACCTCGATGTCGAAATGGTCGACGACGGTGCGCGTGCCGAACCGCTTGGTGAGGCCGCGCACGTCGATGACCGGGGCCTCAGGCATCGGGGCGCCCGATGCTGACCGGCTGGCCGGGCAGAACGCCGTTCGTCTCGTCCAGCACCGCTTCGGTGAGGAACACCAGCCGCCCGCGCTCGTCGCGCGAATAGATGATGGGCGGCGTGAATTGCGGCGTGGCGGCGAAGCGGCTGATCGTCGCCGTGAGCCCGTCGGGGCAGCCGTCGCAGCGCACCGCGACGCGCTCGCCCAGGCTGAGCTGCGCACGCTCGGCCTCGGCGACGTAGAACTCGACCTTGAGCGCCTCGGCTCCGAGCAGCGCCACGACCGGCGTGCCCGCCCCGGCGACCTCGCCGGCCTTGAAGAACAGCCGGTCGACCCGCCCCGCCTCGGGCGCGACGACCGTGCGGGCGGCGAGCGCCGCCTTGGCGGTCGCAGCATCGGCGCGGGCGGCGGCAAGACTGGCCTCGGCTGCGATCTGCTGCGCGTCGCGGGCCGGCAGCTCGGCGACCTTGAGCTGCGCCTCGAGCTGGGCGACGGCGGCCTGCGCCGCCGCCAGCGTGGCGCGCCCCTGGTCGAGCTGCGCCGCCGGGATCAGTCCCTGGCCGAAAAGCTCCTCGGAGCGCGAGAAATTCTGCCGCGCCAGGCTGAGGTCGGCCTCGGCCTTGGCGAGCGCGGCGCGGATGACGTCGACCTCCTCGGCGCGGCTGCCGGTGCGCAGATTGTCGAGGCTGGCCGCGGCCGCCTCGGCCCGCGCCACGGCCGCCTCGTATTGCGCCTGCTGCTGGCTGGCATCGAGCACGAACAGCGTGTCGCCGGCCGCGATGCGGTCGCCCTCGGCGACGGCGAGGCGGGCGATGGTGCCGCCGCTCGGCGCCGCGGCGTAGAAATAGTCGGCCTCGACATAGCCCGACCAGCCGGAGGGCGGCGCCGCGCCGAGGCCGGGGATGAGCGCTACGAGACCGGTGAGCCAGGCGAGCACGCCGTCCATTTCGTCCTCACGTCGCCATGAAACGCTTGTCGCTCGCGGGCGCGCTGAGCCCGTCGAACAGGATGTCGAGGTGGTTGTCGACCAGCCGGTCGATGCCCAGCCCGCCCTCCGGCACGATGCCGAAGACCTCGGCCATCAGCATGTGCACGATGAGCGGCCCGATGATCGAGCGGATGGTGAGGTTGGGATCGACCGGCCGGAAATAGCCTTCCGCCACGCCGCGCGCGACGAGCTGCTCCACCGCCGGAATGATGTGGTCCAGCACCTCGCGCCGGTAGAGCGCGGCGAATTGCGGGAAATGGATCATCTCGCGGATGAGCAGGCGGGCGATGGCGAGGGTCTGCGGCTCGCTCAGCCGCCCCGCCACCATCTTCAGCACGGCGTGGATCACCGGCCGCGGATTGCCGACGAAATTGGCGAGCGCGCCGAGGGCGTTGGTGGCGATGGGCAGCACGGCCCGCCGCACCAGCCCTTCGAGGATGGCTTCCTTGGAGGGGAAGTAGAGATAGACGGCGCCCTTCGACAGCCCGGCCCTGGCCGCGATGTCCTCGACGCGCGTGCGCGCAAAGCCGTTCTCGACGAACAGCGCCAGCGCCGCGTCGAGCACCTCGTCCGGCCGCTTCTCGGCCCGCCGCCGGAACTTCGGCCCCCGCATCCCATCGGTCATCGCACTCTCCTCGCGGAAATTACTAACTGACCAGTCAGTCACATGCAAGAGACATGAAGAAGGAGCGACGGGAGCGTGGCGGCGGGACAGGAGCGTGCAGGCTCAGGAGCGGAGGGCGGCCGGGAGCATGGGATCGGCACGCGGCCGGGAGCGCGGGATCGGCACGCGGCGGGAGCGCGGGATCGGCACGCGGCAGAACCAGTGAGGATGGAAAGCGGGGGCTGGGTATCGAACTGGGGATTCGCGCCTGGAACCCGGTGAGCCGGACTCCAAAGCCTCTCGGTCTGCCAGTCCCGCGCCGGCGGGAATGGCAGGCCGAGGCCTGGGATGTCCGCCAGGAATGACACTGGCGGGTGGGGCAGGCGCCACCTCGCCCTCGTCCGGGCGGAAGAGGGGGCCTTCGCGCCCCTTCAGGCCCTGCCGCCGCGGGAGCGGCGCAGTTGCAGGAAGGTGGCGAGGAGCACGCCGGCAGCGACGAAGCCGATGATGATCGTCGCCAGCGCGTTGACGTCGGGCGACACGCCCAGCCGGATCTTCGAGAAGATCACCATCGGCAGCGTCGACGAGCCGGGCCCGGACACGAAGCTGGCGATGACGAGATCGTCGAGCGACAGGGTGAACGACAGCAGCCAGCCCGAGACTAGCGCCGGCGCGATGATCGGCAGCGTGATGTCGAAGAACACCCGCACCGGGCTCGCGCCGAGGTCCATCGCCGCCTCCTCGAGGCTGAGGTCGAGGTCGGCGAGGCGGCTTTGCACCACCACCGTCACATAGGCGGTGCAGAAGGTGGCGTGGGCGATGATGATGGTCAGCATGCCGCGCCCCGACGGCCAGCCGACCAGCGCCTCCATCGCGACGAAGGTGAGCAGCAGCGCCAGCCCGGTGATGACGTCGGGCATCACCAGCGGCGCCGACACGGTGGCCTGCAGCACCGTGCGCCCGCGGAAGCGGCCGAAGCGCACCAGCGCCACCGCGCACAGCGTGCCCAGCACCAGCGCGATACTGGCGCTGATCGCCGCGATCTGCAGGCTCAGCCACGCTGCCCCCAGCATCTGCGGGTCGGCGAACAGCGTCGCGTAGGCGTTGAGCGAGAAGCCCGCCCACACCGTCACCAGCCGGTTCGAGTTGAACGAGAAGACGACGAGCGAGATGATGGGCGCATAGAGGAACGCAAAGCCCAGCACGGCGATCGTCGGCACGAGCCAGCCCCGGCGCATCAGCGGCGGCCCTCCACCACGGCGCTCTGGGCCCGCTGCATGAGCACGATCGGCAGCACCACGATGACCAGCATGGTGATGGCCAGCGCCGCCGCGCGCGGCCAGTTGGTCTTCGAGAAGAACTCGTCCCACAGGATGCGGCCGATCATCTGCGTGCCCGGCCCGCCCAGCAGCGAGGGGATGACGAACTCGCCGATCGCCGGGATGAAGACCAGCATGGCGCCGGCGATGACGCCCGGCATGGAGAGCGGCAGCGTCACCGACAGGAAGGTGCGGAACGGCCGCGCCCCCAGATCGGCCGACGCCTCGAGCAGCGACGGGTCGAGCTTCACCAGCGTCGTATAGAGCGGCAGGATGAAGAACGGCAGGTAGGAGTAGACGATGCCGACATAGACGGCGAAATCGGTCTGCATCATCACCAGCGGGCCGATGCCGAACAGGCCGAGGAAATTGTTGATGACGCCCTCGCCGCGCAGGAACCCGCTGAGCGCATAGACGCGCAGCAGGAACGACGTCCAGAACGGCAGGATGACGAGCATCAGCAGGATGTTGCGCCAGCGCTCGGGCGCCCGCGCGATGGCATAGGCCATCGGATAGCCGATCAGCACGGCGAACACGGTGGCGACGGCAGCGATGCGGATCGAGCTCAGGAAGGCGTTGAAATAGATGCCGTTGGGATCGGCCAGCACCCGCATGTAGTTGGTGAGGTGCAAGGTGAGCTGCACCGTGCCGTCGGCGCTGTCGAGGAGCCGCGAGAAGGGCGGCTGCCCGAACTGCTTGGTGGCGAGCGAGATGCCGAACACCACCGCCAGCGGCAACAGGAAGAACAGCGTCATCCACGCCACCGGCGCGGCGAGCACCAGCGCCCGGCCCGACAGGCCGACCCGCGCCAGCAGCGCGCCGACGCGGCTCCAGAAGCGCCGCGCGCGAAAGGCCGCCGCGGCGCTCAACTGGTCAGCACCGAGCCGGAGGCACCCGCCCAGCTCGCCCACACGCTCTCGTCCCACGAGATGGCGTCGGGGTCGCCGCGCAGCGCATTGGCCTTGGTGACGCGCATGTAGCGGCCATTGTCGAGCCGCACCTGATAGACCGTCATGTCGCCGAGATAGGCGATGTCCTCGACGAAGCCCTTGACCATGTTGGCGTCGGCCGGGCTGCCCGGCTCCGGCGCCGGCCGCTCGCGCGTCAGCCGGATCTTCTCGGGCCGGATCGCCCACCACAGGATCTGGTCGGGCGCGCAGTCGACGCCGTGGTCGACATAGATGTCGGCGCCCAGCTCGGCCGAGCGGATGCGCACATGGTCGGGCTCGTCCTCCACCACCACGCCCTCGACCATGTTGGCCGAGCCGATGAAGGTGGCGACGAACCGCGAATTGGGGAACTCGTAGATGTCGGTAGGCTCGCCCACCATCGCGATCTCGCCCTGGTTCATCACCCCGATGCGGGTGGCGAGGCTCATCGCCTCTTCCTGGTCGTGGGTGACGACGATGAAGGTGACGCCCAGCGTCTCCTGGATCTTGACCAGCTCGAACTGCGTCTCCTCGCGCAGCTTCTTGTCGAGCGCCCCGAGCGGCTCGTCGAGCAGCAGCAGCTTCGGCCGCTTGGCGAGGGCGCGGGCCAGCGCCACGCGCTGGCGCTGGCCGCCCGACAGCTGGTGCGGCTTGCGCGCGTCGTAGCCGGTGAGCTTGACGAGCTGCAAGAGCTCGGCGACCCGCGCCGCGATCTCGGCGCGCGGCAGCCCGTCGCGCTTCAGCCCATAGGCGATGTTCTGCGCCACCGTCATGTGCGGGAACAGCGCATAGGACTGGAACATCATGTTGACCGGCCGCTGGTAGGGCGGCACGCCCGACATGTCCTGGCCGTCGATCTCGATGCGTCCCGCACTCGGCGCCTCGAAGCCGGCGAGCATCCTGAGCAGCGTCGACTTGCCCGAGCCCGAGCCGCCCAGCAGGCAGAACAGCTCGCCCTGGTAGATGTCGAGCGACACGTCGGCGACGGCCGCCACGTCACCGAATTTCTTGGTGACGTGGCGGATGCGCACGAACGGCTTGGCATTGGGATCGCGCCACGGTCGTGTGTCGGCAGCGAGCTGCGGCTTCTTGGCCATGCGAGCAACCCCGAAAGGGGGGCGGGGCCAGGGCCCCGTCCCGCGTGGACCTCAGGAGCCGGCCTTGACCCGCTGCCACATCTCCGTCAGCAGCTCGTCGAAGTCGGGCGTGTGCGCCTTGAGCGGGAACAGCTTGGCGGCGACCTCGGGCGTCGGATAGATCGCCGGGTCGTTCTTCACCTCGTCGTCGATGAATTCGAGCGCCGCCTTGTTGCCCGAGGCGTAGAACACGTAGTTCGAGTTCGCCGCCGCGATCTCGGGCCGCATCATGAAGTCGATGAACAGATGCGCGTTGTCCGGGTGCGGCGCATCGGCCGGGATGGCGAACAGGTCGAACCACTGCAGCGCGCCCTGCGTCGGGATGACGTAGTCCACCTCGACGCCGGCGCCCGCCTCGACGGCCGCGTCGCGGGCGATGAACACGTCGCCCGAATAGCCCATCGAGATGCACACCTCGCCATTGCCGAGATCGTCGATGTACTGGCTCGAGTGGAAGTAGCGCACATAGGGCCGGATGCCCATCAGCAGGTCCTCGACCTTCTTGAGGTCGTCGGGACTCTCCGAATTGGGGTCGAGCCCGAGATAGTTGAGGGCGTTGGCCACCACCTCGGAGGGCGCGTCGAGCAGCGTCACCCCGCAATCGGCGAGCTTGGCGACGGTCGCCGGATCGAACAGCATGTCCCAGCTGTCGAGCGGCTGGTCGCCCAGGCGCTCCTTGACCTTGGCGACGTTGAAGCCCATCGCCGTGGTGCCCCACATGTAGTCGACCGAATGCGCGTTGTCGGGGTCGTGCAGCGTCGTGCGCTGCATGATGTCGGGGTCCATGTTGGCGAGGTTGGGCAGCTTCGACTTGTCGAGCTCGCGATAGACGCCCGCCGGCACCTGCCGCTCGAGGAAGAAGCCCGACGGCACCACGACGTCATAGCCCGACTTGCCGGCGAGGAGCTTGGCTTCCAGCATCTCGTTGGAATCGTAGACGTCGTAATTGACCTTGATGCCGGTCTCGGCCTCGAACTTGGGAATGGTGTCGTCGGCGATGTAGTCCGACCAGTTGTAGACGTTGAGCACCTTTTCTTCCTGCGCGAGCGCGGTGGTGCTCACCAGGAGCAGCGCTCCGAGCGTGAGGGCGAGCGGCTTGTGCATGGTGCGTCTCCTTGTCGTCGATGCGGCCCCGCTTGCGCTGCGGGGATCGTTGAAAAGCTTTGCCGCCACGGAGGTCATCCTGCGGCGGCGTGTTGCGGATCGGGGTATGGGGCCGTGTCGGCCACGCGGCGCGGGGGGTCGCCGGGAACAGGATGGGCAGCGATCGGTGCGCCTCGGGGCGCGTCGGGGTCCGGAGGACGGTCCGAACCAAAGATCAGGATGCGCAGCGAAGTGTCCCCGCGGGCGAGCGTTTCGGTGGGGCGGACCCTAGAGCCAAAACCCCCGCGCGACAAGACACCGAAAGCACCCTCGGGCATCCCACTTGACGCCTGCCGGGCGCCGCCGTCTAAGGAGCGCAGCCGCCCCTTTCTCTCCCTCGGACGGAGCCTCGCGTGCCCCAGTTCCCGTTCCTGCGCACCAGCCCCGAGATCGCCGACGCCCTGGCCGCCGGCCGGCCCGTGGTGGCGCTCGAATCGACCATCATCACGCACGGCATGCCGTTTCCGCAGAACCTCGACATGGCGCGCCGCGTCGAGGCCATCGTGCGCGCCGCGGGCGCCCTGCCCGCCACCGTCGCCATCATGGACGGCGCCTTCCGCGTCGGCCTCGCCGACGCCGACCTCGCCCGGCTGGCCGAAACCGGCCCGGCCGCCGCCAAGGCCTCGCGCCGCGACGTCGCCGCCCTGCTCACCGCCGGCGTCCCCGCCGGCACCACGGTGGCCACCACCATGCAGGCCGCCGAGATGGCCGGCATCGGCGTCTTCGCCACCGGCGGCATCGGCGGCGTGCATCGCGGCGCCGAGCTGAGCTTCGACGTCTCGGCCGACCTGCAGGAGCTGTCGCGCACGCCGGTGGCCGTGGTCTGCGCCGGCGCCAAGGCCATCCTCGACCTGCCCCGGACGCTCGAAGTGCTGGAAACGCTGGGCGTGCCGGTGATCGGCTACGGCACCGACGACTTCCCCGCCTTCTGGACGCGCTCGAGCGGCCTCAAGGCGAGCCAGCGGCTCGACACGCCCGAGGCGGTGGCCGCGCTCATCGACACGCAGTTCCGCCTCGGCCTGGGCGGCGTGCTGATCGGCAACCCGATCCCCGAAGCCGACGCGCTCGACGCCGACGACATCGCCCAGGCTATCGAGCGGGCGCTGGCCGATGCCGCGCGGGCCGGCATCACCGGCAAGGCGACGACGCCCTACCTGCTGCAGCGCATCTTCGAGCTGACCGGCGGCCGCAGCCTCACCTCCAACATCGCGCTGGTCGAGAACAACGCCCGCCTCGCCGCCGCCATCGCCGTGGCACTCGCCGACCGGCAGCGATGAGCGACGCGGCCGTCCTCGTCGTCGGCGACGTCATCACCGACATCATCGTCAGGCCCGAGGGCCCGCTGCGGCACGGCTCCGACACGCGCGCTACGATCCGCGCCCGGCCCGGCGGCGCCGCCGCCAACCAGGCGGCCTGGCTCGCCGCCTGCGGCGCCCGGGTGAAGTTCGCCGCCCGCGTCGGCGCCGCCGACCGCGACGCGCAGGCCGCCCATCTGCGCCGGCTGGGCGTCGAGCCCTGTCTCGCGGCCGACCCGCAGGCCCCCTCGGGCATCCTCATCTCCATCGTCGACGCCGACGGCGAGCGCAGCTTCCTCACCGACCGCGGCGCCAACCTGAACCTCGCTCCCGCCGACCTGCCGCCCGCCCTGCTCGACGGCGTCGGCCTGCTCGCCGTCTCCGGCTACAGCCTCTTCGCCCCCGGCCCGCGCGCCGCCGTGCTCGGCCTCATGGCCGCGGCCCGCGCGCGCGGCCTCGCGACGGCGCTCGACGCGGCCTCGGTGGGCTTTCTCGACGAGGTGGGCGCGGCAGCCTTCCTCGGCTGGGCGGCGGCGACGACACTCCTCTTCGCCAATGCCGACGAGGCCCTGGCGCTGGCCGGCACGCCCGACCTCGACGGGCAGATGCGCCGGCTCGGCGAGACCGCCACGCATGTCGTCGTCAAGCGCGGGGCCGACGGCGCCGCGCTCGGCGGCCGCGACGGCCTGCGCCTCGCGCTGCCCGCGCCCGCAACGCAGGTGCTGGACACCACGGGCGCCGGCGACGCCTTCGCCGCCGCCTTCCTCGCCGCCTTCCTGCGGGGCGAAAACGAAGCGGCGTGCCTCACCTCGGCCATCGCCACCGGCGCCGCCGCCACCACCCGCCTCGGCGGGCAGCCGGCTTTTCAGCAATCGACTGGGGAATAGGGCCGGCTGGTGGAGCTGAGGGGAATCGAACCCCTGACCTTATCATTGCGAACGATACGCTCTCCCAACTGAGCTACAGCCCCGTTCGCCGGCGGCTGCTTCATAGCCAATCGCGAGGCGTTGGCCTAGTCCTTTTTTGACCCCGCCAGCCCCCGCGCGATGAGGCTCTCCGCCGCCGCCACGATCGCCGCGTCGGCACCGATCAGCTCGCGGCCGAGCAGCGCCGCGACGGCGCCGGCGTCGACGTGCTCGCGCAGGCCGAGCTCGGCCAGGTTGCCGCGGATGT
>JBDHTK010000115.1:0-9742 GCA_039808625.1 Devosia sp.
GCGGCGGCGCACGCCCGCCGCCTCGAGCGCGGCGAGGCGCGCCCTGACGCGGCGTGCCTGCAGTGCCACCCAGCCGATGAGGGCGAGGACCAGCAGGGCGACGCCGGCATAGGCGGCGACGATGAAGACGGCGTGCGGGCCGAGATCGGGCATCAGCGGGCTCCCTGCGCGGCCTGCCGGCTCAGGGCCTCGGCGCGGCGGGTGAGGATTTCGGTGCGCATGGCGACGATCTGCAGCGTCGCATAGAGCAGGGTGAAGGCGCCGACCATGACGAGCAGCGGCGTCAGGATCGCGGAGGGCATGCGCGGGCCGCCCTCGACGAGGACGCTGGCCGGCTGGTGCAGGGTGTTCCACCAGTCGACCGAGAAGCGGATCACCGGAATGTCGAGGGCGCCGACCAGCGTCACCACGGCGACGATGCGGGCGGCGCGGCCCTGGTCGTCGAAGGCGCGCCACAGCGCGATGATGCCCAGATAGATGAAGAGCAGCACGAGGGTCGAGGTCATGCGCCCGTCCCATTCCCAGAAGGTGCCCCAGGTCGGCCGCCCCCAGAGCGCCCCGGTATAGAGCGCCAGCGCCGTGAAGGCGGCGCCGAGCGGCGCGGCGGCGCGCGCGGCGACGTCGGCGAGCGGGTGCCGCCAGACCAGCGAGCCCAGCGCCGCGACGGCCATGACGCCGTAGACGAGCTGGCTCAGCCAGGCATTGGGCACATGCACATACATGATGCGCACCGTCTCGCCCATCTGGTAGTCGGCGGGCGAGGCAAAGAAGGCGAACCACAGCCCGGCCGCCATGGCCAGGGCGGTGAGCACCGCCAGCGGCAGCACCACCGGCCGGCTCCAGGCCATGAAGGTGCCGGGATGGGCGAGGCGGGCGAACCAATTGGTTCTGGGCGTCGGGCGTTCGGGAGCGGGAAGGTCGGCGGTCATCGGTCGGGTCCGGCGGCGGGGAGGGGCCCCGCCCTTTTAATCCTCACTTAGCCTGAGCGCGAGGGCCGCGGCAAATGGGCAGAAGGCCACCGCGACGAGGCTGAGCGCACAAAGGAACAGCAATGCGGCGCTGCTGCCGGGCGGCGCCGCGGTGACGCCGACGCCGAAGATCAGCACCGGCAGCGCCAGCGGCAGGATGAGAACCGGGGCAAGCAGGCCGCCGCGCTTCAGCGACACGGTGGCGGCGGCGCCGACGGTGCCGAAGGCGCTGAGCGCCGGCGTGCCGGCGACGAGCGCCAGCACGGTGCGCCCCCAGGCGGTGCCGTCCATGCCGAGCAGCAGGGCGAGGAGGGGGCTCGCCACGAGCAGCGGCAGCGCCGTCAGGAGCCAGTGGGCGACGAGCTTGGCGGCGACGATGGCGCCGAGCGGCAGCGCGGCGTGGCGGAAGACGAGCAGCGCGCCGTCGTCGGCGTCGGCGCGGAACAGCCGGTCGAGCCCGAGCAGCATGGCGAGGAAGGCCGCGATCCACACGATGGCCGGGGCGAGCCGAGCCAGCACCGGCCCGTCGGGACCGATGGCGAACGGCACGACGGCGCCGACCATGACGAAGAACAGCACCAGCGTCAGCACGTCGCCGCCGAGCCGGGCGGCGAGGCGCAGGTCGCGGGCGATGACGGCGAGAAAGGCGCTCATGGCGCGCCGCCCAGCCAGAGCGTGGCGGCGGCGGTGCCGGCCGGCACCGGCAGGTCGTCATGGGTGGCGGCGACGACGGCGCCGCCGCGGCGCAGGCGTTCGGCCACCAGCCGGGCGACGAGCGCCGCGCCGGCCGCGTCGAGCGCCGCCAGCGGCTCGTCGAGCAGCCACAGCGGACGGTCGCTGACGATGAGGCGCGCCAGCGCCAGCCGCCGCGTCTGGCCGGCGCTCAGATGCCCCGCCGCGATGCCGCCGAGCCCGCCCAGGCCGACGCTGTCGAGCGCCGCCTCGGGGGCGAGCCCGCCCGGCCCGTTGAGGGTGCGCCAGAAGGCGAGGTTTTCGGCGAGGGTGAGGCGCGCCGTGACGCCGGCGGCGTGGGCGAGAAGGTGCAGCGCGGCGGGGCGCTCGACCGTGCCGGCCGCGGGGGTGAGGATGCCGGCGAGCGCGCGCAGCAGGCTCGACTTGCCGGCCCCGTTGGGCCCGCGCAGCGCCAGCAGTTCGCCCGGCCGCACGGCGAGCGCGAGGCCGGCGAAAAGCTGCCGGCCGCCGCGCGCGAGGGCGAGGTCACGGGCGGCGACGAGGGGCGGCGGCTGGGGCGCGGACGAGGGCATGGAGGATGCCTATTTCAACCTTCGGGGAGGCTGGCAAGCGGCAAGTTGATTGACTATAAGGCCCCCAAAGTCTGGACTCGTTCCAGACTGGCGTCCGGTCCCGGTGCGGTCCCAGCAGCGTCGGGGCCGCCCTCGCCGGCTGCAACCCCTTCGCAAAGGCGGACCCGTGACCCAATCGCTCGACAGCTTCAAGTCCAAGACCACGCTCACGGTCGGGGACAGGACCTACACCTATTTCTCGCTGCCCCTCGCCGAGCAGCACGGGCTGCCGGGCATCTCGCGGCTGCCGCACGCGATGAAGGTGGTGCTCGAGAACCTGCTGCGCTTCGAGGACGGGGTGACGGTCACCAAGGCAGACATCCTGGCGGTGGCGCAGTGGCTCGACACGCGCGTCTCCGACCACGAGATCGCCTACCGGCCGGCGCGCGTGCTGATGCAGGACTTCACCGGCGTGCCGGCGGTGGTCGACCTCGCCGCCATGCGCGACGCCACGGCGGCGCTGGGCGCCGATCCGCAGAAGATCAACCCGCTGGTGCCGGTCGATCTCGTCATCGACCATTCGGTGATGGTCGACAGCTTCGGCACGCCGCTGAGCTTTGCGCGCAATGTCGAGCTCGAATACCAGCGCAATGGCGAGCGCTACGAGTTCCTGCGCTGGGGCCAGAAGGCGTTCGACAATTTCCGCGTGGTGCCGCCGGGCACCGGCATCTGCCACCAGGTCAACCTCGAATATCTGGCGCAGACGGTGTGGACGCGCACCGACGCGGCGACCGGCGAGACCATCGCCTATCCCGATACGCTGGTCGGCACCGATTCGCACACGACGATGGTCAACGGCCTCAGCGTGCTGGGCTGGGGCGTCGGCGGCATCGAGGCCGAGGCGGCGATGCTGGGCCAGCCCATCACCATGCTCATTCCCGAGGTGGTGGGCTTCAGGCTGTCCGGCACGATCAACGAGGGCATCACCGCCACCGACCTCGTGCTCACCGTCACCGAGATGCTGCGCAAGAAGGGCGTGGTCGGCAAGTTCGTCGAATTCTACGGGCCGGGGCTCGACGCGCTGAGCCTCGAGGACCAGGCGACGATCGGCAACATGGCGCCCGAATACGGCGCCACCTGCGGGTTTTTCCCGGTCGATGCCGATACCCTCGCCTATCTCGAGACCTCGGGGCGCGACCCCGAGCGGGTGCAACTGGTGCGCGCCTATTGCGAGGCGCAGGGCATGTTCCGCATGTCGGGCTCGCCCGACCCGGTGTTCACCGACACGCTGGAGCTCGACCTCGGCACGGTCGTGCCGTCCATCGCCGGGCCGAAGCGCCCGCAGGACCGCGTGTCGCTGGCCGAGGCGGCGCCGAAATTCCTGGAGGCGCTCAAGGACATCGCCGGCGGCCGCAAGGAGCGCACGGCGCTGCCCAGATCGGTGGGCGAGAGCCGCTTCGTCGACGAGGGCGCGACCGGCGTCGACGACATCCCCGAGGAAGCGGCGCTGGACGGCTTTCCGGTCAATGGCGAAAAATTCTCGATCGACGACGGCCATGTGGTGATCGCCGCCATCACCTCGTGCACCAACACCTCCAACCCCTCGGTGCTGATCGCCGCCGGGCTGGTGGCGCGCAAGGCGCGGGCGCTGGGGCTCAGCGTCAAGCCGTGGGTCAAGACCTCGCTGGCGCCGGGCTCGCAGGTGGTCACCGACTACCTCACCGCCTCGGGGCTGCAGGACGATCTCGACGCGCTCGGCTTCAACCTCGTGGGCTATGGCTGCACCACCTGCATCGGCAATTCCGGGCCGCTGCCCGCCGCCATCTCCGAATGCATCAACGCCAACGACCTCGTCGCCGCCGCGGTGCTGTCGGGCAACCGCAATTTCGAGGGGCGCGTCAATCCCGACGTGCGCGCCAACTACCTCGCCTCGCCGCCGCTGGTCGTCGCCTATGCCATCGCCGGCTCGCTCAAGGTCAATGTCGCGACCGACCCCATCGGCACGTCGACGGACGGCAGGCCGGTCTATCTGCGCGACATCTGGCCGACCAACGGGGAAATCTCCGAGGTGGTGCGCCAGGTGATCACGCCGCAGATGTTCACCAGCCGCTATTCCGACGTGTTCAAGGGCGACGAGAACTGGCAGGCCATCGCCGTCGACGGCGGCGAGACCTACAAGTGGAACAGCGCTTCGACCTATGTGCAGAACCCGCCCTATTTCGAGGGGCTGACGCTGACGCCCGAGCCGATCACCGACATTGCGGGAGCGCGCATCCTCGGGCTGTTCCTCGATTCCATCACCACCGACCACATCTCGCCGGCCGGCTCGTTCAAGCCGAACTCGCCGGCCGGCCAGTATCTGGTCGAGCGGCAGGTGGCGCCGCGCGACTTCAACTCCTACGGCTCGCGGCGCGGCAATCACGAGGTGATGATGCGCGGCACCTTCGCCAATATCCGCATCAAGAACCAGATGGTGCCCGGCGTGGAAGGCGGTTTCACCAAGGGGCCGGACGGCACGCAGATGGCGATCTACGACGCGGCCATGGCCCACCAGCAGGCGGGCACGCCGCTGGTTATCTTCGCCGGCAAGGAATACGGCACCGGCTCGTCGCGCGACTGGGCGGCCAAGGGCACGCGGCTGCTGGGGGTGCGCGCCGTGGTGGCGCAGAGCTTCGAGCGCATCCACCGCTCCAACCTCATCGGCATGGGCGTCCTGCCGCTGCAGTTCGCCGAAGGCGAGAGCTGGCAGACGCTGGGGCTCACCGGGGCGGAGACGATCGACATCGCCGGGCTCGGCGCGCTGACGCCGCGCTCGTCGGTCGTGGTGCGCATCGCCTATCCGGACGGGCGCCGCGCCGAGGCGGTGACGCGCTGCCGCATCGATACCATCAACGAGCTCGACTATTACCGGCATGGCGGCATCCTGCACTATGTGCTGCGCAACCTCGTGGCCGCCTGAGCCCGCGCGCCGGACGGGCGGCGACGGGTCGCGCCGCCCACACATCAAAGTGACTCGCAGGGGGCGCGCGCTTTGCCTACAAAAGGCGGCATGCGTTCCCTGTCCCTCGCCTGTGCGGCCGCCGCGGCCCTGATCGTCGCCGCGCCGGCGGCCGGGGCCGAAATCCGCGCCAACCCGCGGGCCGTGGTCGAGCTGTTCACCTCGCAGGGCTGCTCGTCCTGCCCCAAGGCCGATGCCATGCTCGCGGCGCTGGGCGAGCGGCAGGACCTCATCGCGCTCGCCTGGCATGTCGACTACTGGGACTATATCGGCTGGCCCGACAGCTTCGGCGCCAAGGCCAATTCCGACCGCCAGCGCGCCTATGCGCAAAGCTGGGGCTCGTCGCGCATCTATACGCCGCAGCTCGTCGTCAACGGCAGCAAGGGCGTGGTCGGCTCGCGCGACGGCGAGGTGAGCGGCGCCATCGCCGCCGCGCGGCTGGAGCTGCCGGTGGCGCTGGCGCTCGACCGGCAGATGCTCGAGGTCAGCATCGCGGCGCGCCCCGGCGCGGCCGAGGCGATGGTGTGGCTCGTCACCTTCAAGGACCATTCGCGCGTCGCCATCGAGCGCGGCGAGAACGCCGGCAAGGTCGTCGACTACACGCAGATCGTCACCGGCAAGCAGATGCTGGGCATGTGGGACGCCAAGGGGGGCACGCATCTCAAGCTGCCGCTGGCCGAGCTCACCGCCGATGGCAGCAATGGCGCGGTGATCCTCGTGCAGGCCGACCGCGACGGGCTGCCGGGCCCCATCCTGGGGGCGGCGAGCGTCCAGCTCTGAGCCCATGCGGGCCCCCGAAAACAGAACTCCCGCCGGAGCGGCGGGAGTCTGACTGACTGTGCATGGAGGTGCGAGCGGCACCGGGCATCATGGTTTGGGGGCTCGGTCAGCCCGACGCCGCTCGCTGGAGGCAATGGTCAGCTTATGCCGGCCCAATCGGGCCGAAGCGGGGACAGATTGTGGCGGCTTTGGGAAATCTTGCGGGGCCGGCCGGGCGGCTTGCGCCGGCCGGCATTTGCCCGCATCATGAGCGCCTGTCACGAGGACCTGTCGATTGTCCGAGGCCGACCCAGAGCAGCAGTCTGGCGAACTCGTCGCATTCCTGAACCCGCCGGCCGGGCCGGCGCCGCGTGCAAAGCCCTATGTGAGCTTCGAGCGGCGCGAGCTCAATACCATCCTCAACGTCTATGGACGCAAGGTCGCGGCCGGCGAGTGGCGCGACTATGCGCTGGATTTCCTCAAGGACCGGGCGCTGTTCTCGATCTACAAGCGCAGCTCCGAGCGGCCGGTCTACGTCATCGAGAAGAACCCGCGGCTGAGGCTCCGGCAGGGCCAGTACCTGGTGCTGGGCCAGGACGGGCGGGTGCTGAGGCGCGGCCACGAGCTGGCGAGCGTGCTCCGGGTGCTCGAGCTGACGCTGGTGCGCTAGGGCGGATCGTCAGCCCCGCGCCTTGTGCATCTCGCGGGCAAGGATTTCGTTCATACGGGTCTGCCAGCCGGGGCCGCCCTGCCGGTAGTGGGCGATCACCTCGCGGTCCATGCGGATGGTCACCTTCTGCTTGGTGGTTGCCGCCTTGGGCCGCCCGCGCGGCACCGGCAGGGGGATGCCGAGCTCCTCGAATACCTCGCGTGCCGGGCGGAGACCTTTGATTTCTTCTGCGGTCAGGATCGGGGCGGAGTCGTCGAAGTCGGGCGGCGGCGGTGGTTTTCTAGAGACCATAGAGGCTCAACTCCTTATCTCGGGCGCGGCGGACGCTGATGATCCGAACCCTCTCGCCGCGGATGACGAAGACGATTGCGTAGCCGACACCGTCGAGGCGGCCGAAGGCCAGGCGGCGGATTTCTCCATATTCGTAACGCTCATCGATCTGGTGAACCGCTTTCGACCAGTCGAAGGCGTAGACGATCTCGAAGCCGACGCCGTGCTTCAGCCGATTGGCGGCACTCTTGGCTTCGTCCCATTCATAGGGATCCATCCAGCACCTGTTAATGTACGTACAAAAAATATCACGTCAAGAGTCCCTAAAGCGCGCGCTGCATGTGGACGATGTCGAGCCAGCGGTCGAATTTGTAGCCCAAAGCCGCGTAGCGGCCGGCGAGGCGGAAGCCGTGCTTTTCATGCAGGCGTATGGAATTGGCGCGCTCGGCGGTGATCACCGCCAGCATCTGGCGCAGGCCGGCGGCGCGGGCCTCCGCGAGGAGGCGGGCCAGCAGGCGGCCGCCGAGGCCGCGGGCGACGGCGTCGGGGGCGAGATAGATCGAATCCTCGCAGGTGAAGCGATAGGCCTCGCGCGGCCGGTAGGTCGAGGCATAGGCGTAGCCGATGGGCGTGTCGCCGCGCGCGGCGACGAGGAGGGGATGGCCCCTGTCGCGGACGGCGGCGAAGCGGGCGGCCATCTCGGCCTCGCCGGGCGGCACCGTCTCGAAGGTGATGACCGTGTCGGTGACGTAATGGGCGTAGATGCGGGTCAGCGCCGGCACGTCGGCGGGCGCGAAGGGGCGGATCAGGACGTCGGAGGCGCTGTCGGACATGCGGCACCGGCAATGCAAAGGGCCGCGATCCTTTTAGATCGCGGCCCCGTTTCTGCCAACCGGCGTCGGCCGGCGCGGCTCAGTTGCGCTGCTGGCCGAACAGGCGGAGCAGCATCAGGAACAGGTTGAGGAAGTCGAGATAGAGGCTCAGCGCGCCCATCACCGCGCCCTTGGCGAGCACGTCGGCGCCGAAGCCGACATCGTAGCTCTCCTTGATCTTCTGGGTGTCCCAGGCGGTCAGCCCGAGGAAGATCACGACGCCGAGGATGGAGATGGCGAAGCCGAGCGCCCCCGACGGCCAGATGAGGTTGACGATCGAGGCGATGATCAGCCCGAACAGCCCCATGACGAGGAAGGAGCCGATGCTGGTGAGGTCACGCCGCGTGGTGTAGCCGTAAAGGCTCATGCCGCCGAACATGGCCGCCGCGATGAAGAACACCTTGGCGATCGAGCCGCCGGTGTAGACGGCGAAGATCGAGGCCAGCGACAGCCCCATCACCGCCGAGAACAGCCAGAACAGCAGCTGCGTGGTGCCGGCCGAGAGCTTGTTGACGCCGAAGCTCAGCACCAGCACGAAGGCGAGCGGGGCGAGCATCACCACGAACTGCAGCGGCGAGCCGTAGAGCGCCTCGCCGAGGCCGGTGAAGCCGACGATGCGGCCGCCCTCCTCGACGAAGGCCATGGTGTAGGTGAAGTAGGCGACGAGCCCGGTCAGCACGAGGCCGAGGCCCATGTAGTTGTAGACCTTGAGCATGTAGGCGCGAAGGCCTGCGTCGATCGCCAGGCCTGCATCGGCCCGGGCGGCGACTGTCGGACGTTCGAATTCAGCCATGACGTTCCCCTTGTGGACAGTAAGGCCCAAGCGCGGGCCTTTGCGGGCGAATATGGAGGGCGGGGGCCGCCAATACAAGGCCCGTGAGGCCGGCTCACCAAACTGTAATGGAATTGGCCGGCAATAGGTTAGCGCCATTGCTTTACGGCTTTGTCACGCGCTTGCGACAGGGGCGGGCTATGCTAGGCTCGCGCCTCACGCCGGTCGGCAGCGAATCGGCAGACGGCAGGAGACGGCGTTGCCCAGGCTCTTTACCGGTCTCGAGATCCCCCACGACGTGCAGCTCGCTTTGTCGCTGAAGCGCGGCGGGCTGGCGGGCGCCCGCTGGATCGACCCCGAGAACTACCACATCACGCTGTGCTTCATCGGCGACGTCGACAACCACGTGGCCGATGAGGTGAGCTCGGAGCTCGACCGGCTGGGCACCGCCGAGAGCTTTCGCATCAGGCTGTCGCATCTGGGCAGCTTCGGCGGCGACAAGCCGCGGGCCCTCTATGCCGGGGTCGAGAACAACCTGGCGCTGCAGCACCTGCAGGCCGGCCACGAGCGGGCGCTGCGCCGCGTCGGGCTCGTGCCCGAGGCGCGGCGCTTCGTGCCGCATGTGTCGCTGGCGCGGCTGCGCGGCGTGTCGGCCGCCGAGGTCGCCGACTTCATCCACCAGGCCGGCCAGTTCACCCCGCTCGAGTTCGCGGTGCGGCGGTTCGTCCTGTTCTCGTCGAAGGCGTCGGTGGGCGGCGGGCCCTATCTGGTCGAGCAGAGCTACATGCTGGCGGCCTGAGGCGGGCGCCGTCAACCCGGCGTTAACCCTTGCGGGGCCACACAAATCCCACTGAATCCAGCGTCAAATTGCCGACAAGATTGCCGATATTCTTGTTTGCAGCAATCGGCGTCCGGGCTTTGACAGCTTGGTAACCATAGCATGCCAGCCTAGGCGGCGATCGTCGGGCGGCTTTCGTTCAGGGGTCTCGGGACATGACAGCGATGCGGCGCCGGGTAGTTTCCGGCTTGATGGCCAGTGCTCTCATCGGCGCGTGCGGCGCGCCCGTCCTGGCCCAGTCCGCGCCCACCGAGCTCGGCACGTTCAGCGCCTGGACGGCGTGGAAAGGCGCCGACGAGAACGGCACCATCTGCTACATCTCGGCCGCGCCCGAGGACAGCCAGCCCAAGG
>JBDHTK010000116.1:0-9588 GCA_039808625.1 Devosia sp.
GTCAGCGCCACGTCGAGCTGCCAGGCGCCCGCCACCGCGGCCGGCGCCGGCTCCGGGGCGGGCGGCACCACCGGCGCCGAGCCCAGCGCGCGGGCCAGCGCCGCGCCGACGATTTCGGCCTCGCCCGGCTGCAGGCTGAAGGGCTCGATCACCAGCCGGTCGGCGCCCGCCGACATGTCGTCGAGCATGATGCGCGGCGTCCCCGCCAGCAGCCGCCGGCGCAGCTCCATGCCGTCGAGGCCCACCCGGTCGCGCGCCCAGCCGAGCTCGAGCTGCGGCTGCTCGTCGCCGGGCTCGGGCGGCAGCAGCCGCGCCGTGCAGCCCGGCACCGCCCCGACCGCGGCGGCGATGGTTTCGAGATCGCGCATCCAGCGCCGGTGCTCGGCGTCGCGGTCACGCGCGAACCAGGCCTCGAGCGCCGCGAGCAGCCCGATCACGTCCTCCTTGCCCACCTTCATCGGCCGGCAGAAGGCGCGGTGCGGCGCGGAATTGGCCCACGCCGCCTCGACCAGGTCGCGCCGCCCCAGCAGCAGCCCGCTGGTCTGCGGCCCGCGCAGGAACTTGCCGCCGCTGTAGACGACGAGGTCGGCGCCGCGCATGAGCCACGGATTGGGCCGGCTCAGATGCTCGGAGGCGGCGTCGACCAGCACCGGCACGCCGTGCCGGTGGGCGACGCGCGCGAAATCCTCGACCCGCACCTCGGAATCCGCGTCGCGCTGGCCCAGCACCGCGACCATCGCCACCTGGGAGAAGTTCATGGCTTCGAGGTCGGGGACGCTGCCGATCTCGACGATCTCGGCACCCACCATGCGGATCGCCTGGTCGTAGGGAAACCGGTGCGTGGCGAGCATTACCACCTGGTTGGCCATGCCCGCCGTCCGCGGCAGGCGCAGCATCTTCACCGGGTCGTTGCCGGCGATGGCCGCCGCCGTCGCCGTGGCGATGGCCGCCGCGCTGCCGCAGGTGACGATCCCCCATTCCGCCCCGGTGAGCGCGGCGATGCGGGCGCTGGCGCCCGCCATCAGCTCGTTGAGGTTGACGAACTGGCCGGCGGCCGCCGCCATCGCCGCCCGCACCTCGGGCAGCATGAGGCTGCCGCCATGCACGGTGCGCGTCGAGCAGCAATTGATGAACGGCCGGATGCCGAGGGCGAGATAGGGGTTCATCGCGGGCATGGCGTCAGTATCGCGTCATGCCTTGCCCTGCTCGAGCCGCGCGATGAGGCTCGACGTATCCCAGCGATTGCCGCCCATGGCCTGCACCTCGGCATAGAACTGGTCGACCAGCGCGGTCAGCGGCAGGCGCGACCGGTTGCGCCGGGCCTCCTCCAGGACGATGCCGAGATCCTTGCGCATCCAGTCGACGGCGAAGCCATAGTCGAACTTGCCTTCGAGCATGGTCTTGGAGCGGTTTTCCATCTGCCAGCTCTGCGCTGCGCCCTTGGAGATCACCGAGATCACCGCTTCGACGTCGAGCCCCGCCTGCTTGCCGAAATGGATGGCCTCGGACAGCCCCTGCACCAGGCCGGCGATGCAGATCTGGTTCATCATCTTGGCGAGCTGGCCCGAGCCGGACGGGCCGAGCAGCCGCGCTGCGCGCGCAAAGCTCATGATCACCGGCTCGGCGCGGGCGAAGGCCGCCGCGTCGCCGCCGCACATGACGGTGAGCACGCCGTTCTCGGCGCCGGCCTGTCCGCCCGACACCGGCGCGTCGATGAAGCTGAAGCCGGCCTTGTCCGCCGCCGCTGCCAGCTCGCGCGCCGCCTTGGCCGAGGCCGTGGTGTTGTCGATGAACACCGCGCCTTTCTCCATTGCCGCGAAGGCGCCATCCGGCCCCGCCGTCACCTCGAACAGATCGGTGTCGTTGCCCACGCAGCAGAAGACGAAGTCCTGCCCCCTGGCGGCGGCCGCCGGCGTCGGCGCCGCCGCGCCGCCGTTCTCGCCGACCCATTTTTCGGCCTTCGCCCCGGTGCGGTTGTAGACGGTCACGGCGTGCCCCTTGGCCGCGAGGTGCCGCGCCATCGGGTAGCCCATCACGCCGAGCCCGAGAAACGCTACTTTTGCCATTGCTGCTCTCCTTCAAAGTCTGGAAACTGGACGAGGACGATCTCGTCGATCGTCAACTCGGGAACGTCGAACACGATACGCCCGCCGGCGCGGCGCGCCGCAACGGGTCTTTGCGCGACAAGCAGCCGCGCCGCGGGCAGCGGCCGCGCCTCCGGCCAGCGCAGCGCCACCTGCTGCGCGCCGACCGGCAGCACCTCGCGCATCGGCCCCTTCATCGCCATCGGATTGGTGAGGTTGACCAGATGCACGGCGAGCCGCCCGGCGCCGGCACGCGTCGCGACATCGACGAGGCCCGGCCCCGCGACCTCGACCGCCGGCGCCCTGCCGAGGGCCCAGCGCACGGCATTGCCGATGAGCCGCGCATGGTCGGCCGCCAGCACGTCCCAGAACGTCTCGCCGATATTCTCGGCGATGTAGACGACGCGTCCGCCGGCGCCCGTCTCGCGCACGACGACGCTCGGCGCCATCGCCGGCGCGCGCTGATAGACCTCCTCCATCGGCAGGTCGGGAAAAGGCGGGATGGCCCGCAGCGCCGCGGCGCTCCCCTCATGCAGCGTCACCGGCAGCTGGCGCGTGCCGGCGATGATGCGCGCCGCGCCGTCATAGCCGGCGCAGAGCGGATGGCCCTGCACGAGCTCCATGTAGCGATTGTTGGTCGGCGCCAGCGTGTCGCCGGCGACGCTGGCGCCGAAGACGTCGGCGAGGCCGAAATCGGCGCGCGGCCGCCCCAGCTCGTCGTAGCGCGCGCTTTCGAAGGCCGCGACGAGGCTGCCTCCCGCCGCGACGAAGGCGCGGATGGCGGCGCACTGGCCGTCGCTGAGGAAGGCCGCATTGGCGAGGACGAGAAGCTTGAACGGCGCCAGCGCCCCGTCCTCGAGCCCGAGGTCCGACACCAGCTCGAAGGGCAGCCCCGCCTCGACCAGCGCGTGGTAGAAGCCGCGCTCATGCGCCTCGACGGCCTCCCGGTCGGCGCGGTCCCAGGCGCGCAGCGTCGTGCTCGGGTCGAGCAACGCGATTTCGGCCACGGGCTCGAGCGGCGCCAGCTCGGCCTCCACTGCGGCGTGGGCGCGAAAGCTCTCGACGATGGGCGCCACCCAGCGCCGGTCCGGCACCACGGCATTGAACTTGGTGTACCAGGGCCTGAGCCCGTGTGCCGCGCCGTCGGCGATCCACAGCCGCAGCTCGGGGGCGGTCTGCACCGAATCCTTCCAGCGCGGCAGCTCCTCGAGCCCGACGCTCGTCACCATGCCGATGGGCCGGTCGCCCATGATGCCGCGCATGCGCTTGCCGTCGCGGCCCGCCGCCCAGATGGGCGTCACCCCGAACCGGCCCTGATTGTCGACGAACAGGATCGGACAGTTGTCGCGGAAGGTCTTGAGGTCGTAGTCGAGCAGCGCGTCGCTGCCCATGTTCGGGATGAAGCGCGCATGCGGCTTGTGCGCCCTGACCGTGTCGTTCCAGTGCACGACCAGTGCCGTGAGCACGCCGCGCGACCAGGCGACATAGGCCTGCCACACGGGGTCGCGCGGGTCGCGCGCCAGCGGAATGTCGTATTCCGACGCCGCATGGAACGCCGTTTTGCAGTGCGCGCAGTAGCACACGCCATGCCCGTCCCAGCGATTGGCGAAGACGGCGTCGATGTCGTAGCCGGCGGCGATCTCGGCGATCACTCCCGTCATGAAGTCACGGTTGTAGCCGCCCAGCGCGCAGGTGACCCACGCCTCGGGGAAAGCCCAGTGCCGGCGATGGCTGCCGTCGGCGCGGCAGGCGATCCATTCGGGATGCGCGTCGCGCACCTCGTCATGCACGGCATGCGGATCGACGCGCGCCGCGACATGGAGCCCGAGCTGCCGCGCCCCCGCCACCATGTCGCCGAAGCAATCGCGCGCGCCGAGGTCGCGGCTCACATGGTGCAGCGGAATGCGGCTCGGATAATAGGCGACATAGCCGCCGGCACTGAGGCACACGGCGTTGGACTGCGTGCGCGCGAACAGCTCGAGCCAGAAGTCCTTGTCGAGCGCGGGCGGATCGGTTTCGACGAAGGTGAGCTGCGACCAGCGCGTGGCCGTCTCGTACCAGTCGGGCGTGCGAAGATGGGGCATCGACATCCTGTGCGTGGGAACCGGCCGGCGCGCTCAGTAGCCGGCGCGCTTGTCGACCAGGTTGGTCAGCGGCGCGCCGCGCAGATAGCGCGCGAGATTATTGGCGAAGATCTCGAAGCCGCGCCGGCCGGTCGCCGCCGTGCTGGCGCCGTTGTGCGGGGTGATGATGGTGTTGGGCAGGTCCCAGAACGGGCTGTCGGGCGGCAGCGGCTCCTCGCCATGCGCGTCGAGCCCGGCGCCGGCGACCCAGCCCTCGCGCACCGCCTTGAGGAGCGCCGCGTCATTGGCGACGCCGCCGCGCGAAAAGCAGATATAGTAGGCGCCCGGCTTCATGCGGCGGAACTCGGCCTCGCCCAGCATGTCCGCCGTCTCGGGCGTGTGCGGCGCGCTCATCACCACGAAGTCGCTCTCGGCGAGCAGCACGTCGAGCCCCTCGCGCCCATAGACGCGATCGAAGTTCGGCGTCGGGGCCGGGCTGCGCCGCAGGCCCAGCACGCGCATGTGGAACGCCTTGGCCTTGAGCGCCAGGTCGGCCCCCGAATTCCCCATGCCGATGATGCCCACGGTCAGCCCGTTGAGCTCGGCATGGAGAAAATGGTCCCAGGCGCGCGCCCGCTGCGCCTCGATCCAGCGCATGGCGTTGCGGTTCAGCATGAGCATCAGCATCATGGCGTGCTCGGCCAGCGGGATGGCGCCATTGCCCTTCGAGCAGGTGAAGGCGACGGGGCTGTCGATCAACTCGTCGAAAAGCTGCGTATTGGGCCCGGCGAGCCAACTATGCAGCCAGCGCAGCCGCGTCGCGCGCAAGAAGGCGTCGCGCGACAGGGGGCCTGCGACAATCTCCGCCGCGGCGATATCGCGCTCCATCTCCTCCTGCGTGGCGAAGCGGTGAAGATCTGCATGGGGCGCGACCTGCCTCAGCTCTGCGAGCCTTGCATCGTCGACATTGGCGCTGAGATAGATAGTGATGCTATTTGCTGGCACTGGGCTCATCCTCAACTGTGGGGCAGGGAGCCGGGCCCGTGCCGAAGCGATGCGTAGACGACGAAAACCACGATATTCCGCAGCTCTGGCGATGATCCCGCTGGACACCGATCATCGATTATATGTAATTTTCATCCACAATAACGTACTTTGTGGGAAATGGAAGGCCGATTCGTCCATGTGCACCGCAGCGTCGCAAGGAAATCCGAGGTGACGTCCCCGCCCGAGCAACCGGCCCCGATGGGTGCCAATTACCAGCGCGTGCGCGACGTGCTGCGGCACGACATCCTCTCGGGCATCTTCGAGCCGGGCGACCGGCTGAAGATCAACGCCCTCGTCGAGCGCTACGATGTCGGCGCCAACCCCATCCGCGAGGCGCTGCAGCAATTGCAGGGCGAGGGGCTGGTGGAGATGACGCCCAACAAGGGCGCCACGGTGCGCTATCTCGACGAGGAGGTGACGCGCCAGATGCTGGAGTTGCGCCAGGCCATCGACGCCTTCGTGGCGCGAAAATTCGCCGAGATCGGCTCCTACCAGCTCCTCGACGAGCTGAAGCGCGTCCAGGCACGCTTCGAGGCCGCGGTGGCCGCCGGCCGCGAGGCCGAGTACCCGGCCTTCAACAACGCCTTCCACGAGATCATCATCGCCGCCGCCAATAATCGCGAGGCCGAGGCGTTCCTCGCCCGCTCCTCCATGCTGACGCGTACCATCCGCGGCCTCGTCGGCTATGGCGGATCGCGCATCGACGCCATCCTCGCCGAGCACCGCGCCCTCATCGACGCCTTCGAGCGCCGCGACGCCGGCAAGGCCAGCGAGATCGCGCGCCTGCATGCCAAGCACGCGAGCGACGACCTGCTCGCCCAGTACCACAAGATGATGGCGGCGCGCAGCAGCGGCGAGCGCGCGGCCGGCGGCCGGCGCGCCCGCATCCCCAAGGGCTGGTCGCCCGAGCTCGCCAACAAGCGTTTCTGACCGAGGAAAGCCCGCCCCATGTCCAGCCCGAGCCTCATCGACCGCCTGCGCGGCGGCCAGCGCATCAACGCGCTCTGGCAGCAATCGGCGAGCGTCCTGATGACCGAGATGGCCGCGCGCGTCGGCTTCGACACGCTGGTCATCGACAATGAGCACGGGCCGGCCTCGATCGGCGAGACGCTCGGCATGGTGCGTGCCGCGCACGGCGCCGGCGCCCAGACCATCGTGCGCGTCGGCAGCCACGCCCGCGACGTGCTGAGCCGCACGCTCGATACCGGCACCGACGGCCTGCTCGTGCCGATGGTCAATACCGCCGCCGAGGCGCGCGCCGTCGTCGACATCTGCCGCTACGCGCCGCTGGGCAATCGCGGCGTCGCCGCCAATGTCGTGCGTGCCTCCGGCTACGGCACCGATCCCGGCTATCTCGGCCGCGCCAATGCGCACACGCTCCTCGCCGTCCAGATCGAGAGCGCCACCGCCGTCGACAATCTCGACGCCATCCTCGCCGTGCCCGGCATCGACATGCTGTTCATCGGTCCCGGCGATTTGTCGGCGTCGATGGGCTTCATCGGCCAGCCCGCGACGCCCGCCGTCGTCGCCCGCATCGAGGAGGCGCGCCGGAAGATCCTTGCCGCCGGCCGGCTGCTCGGCTCGGTGCCGCGCCCCGATATCGACGCCGCGGGCCTCTTCGCGCTGGGCTGCCATCTCGTGGTCGACGGCTCCGACATCGGCCTCTTCCGCAGCGCGCTGCAAGCCAGGCTCGCCGCGTCGCAGGCCGCCCTCGCCGGCTAGCGCAGGCCGCCATCGACCACCAGCACCTGCTTGGTGATCATGCGGGCCTGGTCCGAGGCGAGGAAGACCACGGCATCGGCGACATCGGTCTCGGTCACCGGCTCGTGCAGCGGCTGGCGCGCGATGAACTCCCGCTGCTTTTCCGGCGACACCCACAGCCGCGCCTGCCGCGGCGTCACCACCGCACCCGGCGCCACGGCGTTGCAGCGGATGCCGTCCGGCCCGTATTTGCGCGCCAGCGTGCGCGTCAGCGTGATGATGGCGCCCTTGGCCGCCGAGTAGTCGGGCAGCGCCGGGCTGCCGTTGAGCGCCGTGATCGAGCTCATGTTGATGATGGCGCCCGCCCTCTTGGCCTGCATGCCGGGGATGACGGCCTTGGCCATGAAGAACACATGCTTGAGGTTGATGGCGAGCGACCAGTCCCATTCCGCCTCGCTCGTCTCGAGCACCTCGTGCCGCTGGTCGTTGGCGGCATTGTTGACGAGCACGTCCGGCGCGCCGTGGGCCGCCGCGATGCGCGCCACGAGCGCGGGGAAAGCCTCGACCTCGAGCAGGTCGGCCGCGATGAAGAGCGGCCGGTGTGCGGCCCCGTCGAGCTCGGCACACAGCGCCGCACCGGCCGCCGCGTCGATGTCGATGACGGCGACCTTCGCTCCCTGGCGCGCGAAGTTGCGCACGATGTCGGCTCCGATCCCCGAAGCGCCGCCGGTGACGACGACGCTCTTGTTCGAGAGGCTGGGATAGCTCGCATACTGGCCGGCCATGACGATCTCGCTGGTAAGGAAACGGGGCTAGGAGAGCCGTGCCCCGCTCTGGCTGTCGAAATAGGACACCTTGCGCATGTCCATCGCAAATTCCACGCTGGCGCCGATGGCCGGGGTGAGGTCGGGCGGCACGCGCGCCGCGCTTTGCGTGCCGCCGATGTCGAGCACGACGATGGTCTCGGCGCCGAGCGGCTCGGTCATCGTCACCGTGCCGGCGAACTGCCCTAGGGTCGGCCCGACCGGCACCCCGTCCTGGACCAGCGCGATGTTCTCGGCACGAAAGCCCAGCGTCAGCTTCGCCCCGTCCCTGAGCGCCGACAGCGCCCCGCCCCGCACCGGCAGCAGCCTGCCCTCGCCGTCGCGTGCCGGCAGTCGCACCGCGGCATCGGCGCCGCGCCGCACCAGCGTCACCGGCACGAGGTTCATCGGCTGCGTGCCCATGAAGGTCGCGACGAAAACGTTGGCCGGCGTCTCGTAGACCGCCTGCGGCTCGGCATATTGCTGGATCACCCCGCCATCCATCACCGCGATCCGCGTGGCCAGCGTCATCGCCTCCACCTGGTCGTGCGTCACATAGATGGTCGTGGTGCCCAGGCTCTGGTGCAGCCGCTTGATCTCCATGCGCATCTCGGCGCGCAGCTTGGCGTCGAGATTGCTGAGCGGCTCGTCGAACAGGAACAGATCGGGGTTGCGCACCAGCGCCCGCCCCATCGCGACGCGCTGGCGCTGGCCGCCCGAAAGCTGCGACGGCTTGCGATCGAGCAATTGCTCGATCTGCAGGAACTTCGCAACCCGATCGACGGCCGGGCCGTGCTCGGCCTTGGGCACGCGCCGCGCCTCGAGCCCGAAGGTCAGGTTCTCGCGCACGCTCATCGTCGGATAGAGCGCATAGTTCTGGAACACCATCGCAATGTTGCGATCCTTGGGGTGCACGTCGTTGACGACGCGGTTGCCGATGACGATGTCGCCGGTGGTGGTGCGCTCGAGCCCGGCGATGATCGACAGCAGGGTCGACTTGCCGCAGCCCGACGGGCCGACCAGCACCACGAAGTCGCCGTCGCCGACATCGAGGTCGATGCCCTTCAGCACCTCGACGCCGCCAAAGCTCTTGTTGATGGCAATCGCGCGCAAAACCGACATGGCGTTATCCTTTCACGGCGCCCGCGGCCAGTCCCCGCAGGAAATAGCGACCGCCGAACAGGTAGATGGCAAGGGTAGGGAGCGCCGCGATGATCACCGCGGCCGACTGGATGTTGTATTCGGGCGCCACCTGGTTGGTGCCGGAGATGGCGATCAGCGCCGCCGTGATCGGCCGGTTGTAGCCCGAGGTGAAGGTCGAGGCGTAGAGATACTCGTTCCACGCATGGGTGAATTCCCAGATGATGGTGACGATGATGATGGGCGGCGACAGCGGCAGGACGATGCGCCAGAAGATGCGCCAGAAGCCGGCACCGTCGATGCGCGCCGCGCGGATGATCTCGTCGGGAATCTGCACGTAGAAATTGCGGAAGAACAGCGTCACGAAGCCGATGCCGAACACCACATGGACGACGACGAGCCCCATCCAGGAATTGGAGAGCTTGATCGTGCCGAGGATCATCGCCCAGGGCAGCAGCATCAGCTGGCCCGGCACGAAGACGCCGAACAGCATGATGCCGAACACCCATTTGTGCCCGGGAAAGCGCCAGATGGAGAGCGCGTAGCCGTTGATCGCGCCGAGCGCCGTCGAGATCAGCGTAGCTGGCACCACCATCAGGAAGGAGTTGATGAAATAGGGGCTGATGCCGCCGCCATTGCCGCCGATCTGCACCTCGCCCCAGGCCTTGCCCCAGGCGTCGAGGCTGAACGATTGCGGCCAGCCGATCAGCGAGGTGCGGTTGATCTCCTGCAGGTCGCGGAAGCTGTTGA
>JBDHTK010000117.1:0-9575 GCA_039808625.1 Devosia sp.
CGAGGGCCATATCTGCTGCGGCTCGGCCGGCACCTACAACATCACCCAGCCGAAAATCGCCGCGCAGTTGCGGGCCCGCAAGGTGGCCAACATCGCACGGGTCAAGCCCGACCTCATCGCCACCGGCAATATCGGCTGCCTGACGCAGATCGCGCAGGGCACAGCGACGCCGATCGTCCATACCATCGAGCTCATCGACTGGGCCCTGGGCGGCCCCTCGCCGCTGCCGGCCGCGGATTAGGCGCCGGCGCGCACCTCGGCGTCGTCCTGCCGGATGCAGGCGACGACGTGGCCGCCGCCGACATCGACGGGCGGCGGCACCAGCTCGGCGCAGGCGGGCAGCGCGAAGCGGCAGCGCGTGCGGAAGACGCAGCCGCTGGGCGGCGCCAGCGGGCTCGGAATGTCGCCCTGCAATACGAGGCGGCGGCGCGGCGCGCTCGGGTCGGCCACCGGCACGCTCGCCAGCAGGGCCTGCGTGTAGGGGTGGCGCGGCGCGGCATAGACGGCGCGGCTCGGCCCACGCTCCATGATCCGCCCGAGATACATGACCACCACCTCGTCGCAGATATATTCGACCACCGCCAGGTCGTGCGCGATGAACAGGATGGCGAGCGGCGAGCGCTGCTGCAGATCGAGGATCAGGTTGAGGATCTGCGCCTGCACCGACACGTCGAGCGCCGAGACCGGCTCGTCGGCGACGATGAGGTCGGGCTCCACGGCCAGCGCCCGCGCGATGCCGATGCGCTGGCGCTGACCGCCGGAGAATTCGTGCGGAAACCGCGCCGCGTGCTCGGGACGCAGGCCGACCTGCGTCAGCAGCTCGGCGACGCGCTCGCCGCGCCGGCGGGCCGGCACGATGCCATGCGTTTGGAGCCCTTCGCCGACGATGTCGCCGACGCGCAGGCGTGGATTGAGGCTCGACATCGGGTCCTGGAAGACGATCTGCAGGCGCCGGCGATAGGCCTGCATGTCGCGGGCCGGCAGCGCGAAGAGATCGACCCCGTCGAACATGGCGCGGCCGCCCGTCGGTTCGGTGAGGCGCAGCAGCGTGCGCCCGACGGTCGTCTTGCCCGAGCCGGATTCGCCGACGAGCCCGACGATGCTGCCGCGCTTCACGGCAAAGCTCACATCCTCGGCGGCGCGCACGGTGCCGCGCCGCGTGCGGAAGAGCTTGCTCAGCCCTTCGACCGAAAGCAGCACGTCGGAAGCGGCAGCACTGGCGCTCATAGGTCCTTCGCCCTCCAGCAGCGGCTGAACTGGCGCTCGCCGACCGGCTCGAGCGGCGGCGCCTCGGTGGTGCAGCGGGCCACGACGTGGGCGCAGCGTGGGTGGAAGGCGCAGCCCTGAGGCGGCGCGGCGAGATTGGGCACGTCGCCCGGGATCGGCGTCATGCGCCGGCGTCCGCCATCGCTGCCGCGATGGATGGCGGCGTTCGGCACGCAGGCCATGAGGCCGCGCGTATAGGGATGGCTCGGCCGCGCGAAGAGGTCGGCCACCGGCGCCTGCTCGACGATGCGCCCGGCATACATGACGGCGACGCTGTGCGCGATCTCGGCCACGACGCCGAGATTGTGGGTGACGAACAGCACGCTCATGCCGGTCGTTTCCTGCAGGCGCCGCAGCAGGTCGAGGATCTGGGCCTGGATGGTGACGTCGAGCGCCGTGGTCGGCTCGTCGGCGATGAGCAGCGCCGGCTCGCAGGCGAGCGCGAGCGCAATCATGACGCGCTGGCGCATGCCGCCCGACATTTCGTGCGGATAGGAATCGAGTCGCCGCGCCGCCGCCGGAATCTCGACGCGCTCAAGCATCTCGCGGGCCCGCTCGCGCGCCTCGTGACGGGTGACCGTGGAGTGGAGCGCGATCATCTCCCCGATCTGGTCGCCGACCGTGAGCAGCGGATTGAGCGAGGTCATCGGCTCCTGAAAGATCATCGCGATCTCGCGCCCGCGGATGCGGCGCATCTCGGGTTCGGAGGCCCTGGCGAGATCGACGACATCGCCCGTGGCGCGCCGGAAGCGGATGGCGCCGCCGACGATCCGCCCGGGCACCGTGAGCAGGCGCATCACCGACAGGCTCGTCACCGACTTGCCCGAGCCGGATTCGCCGACCAGCGCCACGGTCTCGCCGCGACGGACCGCGAGGCGGACGCCGTCGACCGCCTTGACGACGCTGCGCGTGCCGAAATGCGTCTGCAGGTCGTCGACGGCGAGGATCAGGTCGTCATCCATCACAGATCGCGCCCCAGCCGCGGATCGAGCAGGTCGCGCAGCCCGTCGCCGACCATCTGCAGCGACAGCGCCGCGAGGATGATCGCCATGCCGGGGAAGACCGTCATCCAGTCGGCCTGGCCGGTGTAGTAGCGGCCGCCGGCGATCATCGTGCCCCAGGTGGGAATCTCGGGATTGACGCCGAGCCCGAGGAAGGACAGCCCGGCCTCGGCGAGGATGGCGTAGGCGAAGATGAAGGTGCACTGCACGAGGATCGGCGAGGCGAGATTGCGCAGCACGTGCCGGCCGATGATGCGCCAGGTGGGCACGCCCAGCGCCCGCGCCGCCTCGACATAGGGCAGTTCGCGGATGATGAGGGTGGAGGCGCGCACGACACGGGCGAGGCGCGGCGCGTAGACGACGCCGAGCGCGACGAGCACGGTGAGGAGCGACGGGCCGAGCGCGGCGACCAGCGCCACGGCGAGCAGGATGTCGGGGAACGCCATCAGGGCGTCGATGAGCCGCGCGACGATCGTGTCGAGGCGCGGGAAGAAGCCCGCCAGCAGCCCGAGCACGATGCCGATGACGCCGGAGATGAGGACGACCCCCGCGCCGACCAGCAGCGACAGCCGGCCGGCGTAGAGCGTGCGGCTGAAGATGTCGCGGCCGAACTCGTCGGTGCCGAACCACCACTGCGCGCTGGGCGGCTTCAGCCGGCTGCTGATCGCGAGCGCCCCCGGATCGTGCGGCGCGACCAGCGGGGCGGCAACCGCGAGAAGGACGATGACCAGCAGCACGCCGGCCCCGGCAAGGACCAGCGGGCGCAGGCGCAGCGTTGCGGCAAGGACCCCGCGCATCAGTATTTCACCCGCGGATCGATGACGAGATAGAGCATGTCGATAAGGAAGTTCATGAGCACGTAGATCAGCGACACGACGAGCAGCGTCCCCTGGATGACCGGATAGTCGCGCCGCAGCACCGAGCTGACGATGAGATTGCCGACGCCGGGCAGGCCGAACACCATTTCGGTGATGACGGCGCCGGCGACGAGCAGCGCCATCGTCATGCCGACGATGGTGACGATGGGCACCAGCGCGTTCTTGAGCGCATGCTTCATGACCACGCGGAACTCGCCCATGCCCTTGGCGCGGGCGGTGCGCACATAGTCCTCGCCGAGCACGTCGAGCATGCTGGCGCGCGTGAAGCGCAGGATCAGCGCCGACGAATAGATGCCCAGCGACACCGCCGGCAGAAACAGGTGATAGAGCCGCGCGAGAAAGCCGGCCCCCGGCCCGCCATAACCCGAGACCGGGAACCAGCCCAGTTGCAGCGACAGCGTCTGGATGAGCAGCAGCCCGAGCCAGAAGCTCGGCACGCTCGCCGCGAACATGGCGAGGGTGGTCGCCAGCCGGTCCCAGACGCTGTTGCGCCGATAGGCCGAGTAGATGCCGAGCGGAATGGCGATGAGGCAGGCGATGACCGTCGAGAAGATGGTGAGAAAGAAAGTCGGCTCGGCGCGTCCGGCGAGCAGGCCCAGCACCGACTGGCCGAGGAAGATGGACTGGCCGAGGTCGCCCTGCGCCAGCTGCCTCAGGAACAGCAGGTATTGCCCGAAGAGCGGCTGGTCGAGCCCCCAGGCGGCGCGCAGCGCCGCCACCTGCTCGGCGGTGGCGCCCGGGCCGAGCATCACCACCGCCGGATCGCCGGGGGCGATATGCACGATGAGAAAGACGATGCTGACGACGAAGAACATGACGACCAGCATGCCGGCGATCCGCCGCAGCACATAGCTCATCGATATGGCCCTCCGCGGCAGGCGGGCGGCAGGCGCGAGGCCGGCCGCCCGTTGGGGTTACGGCTTCGAGACGTTCCACAGCGGCAGGAACGGCACCGCGCGCAGCCCGTCGACGCCGGCCGAGGCGGCGACCAGTTCGGCATAGGCGCCAAGCTGGATCCACGGCGCCTGCGCAAGCAGCAGCGTCTGCAAATTGTCCCATGCCGCGCTGCGCTCGGCCGGATCGATGGCCGAGGTGAAGGCATCGAGCGCCGCCGCCTTCTCGGGCGTGTCCCACCAGCCATACCAGGTCGGGTTGAAGGTCGCGAGCAGCGACGGCTCGGGCACGAAGCCGAAGAAGCTGATGAAGGCCTCCCAGCTCGTCGCGTCGTTGCGCTGCTGCAGCATGCTGGCCCAGTCGAGATTGACGAGCTCGACATTGATGCCGGCGGCCCTCAGATTTTCGGACGCGACCACCGCCGCCTTGAACACGAAGTCGTATTGCTGGCTGGTCAGCAGGCGGAAAGGCTCGCCGTTGTAGCCGGACTCGGCGAGCAGCGCCTTGGCCTTGTCGAGGTCGTGCTGATTGTAGCTGGCGGCCCCGGCGGCCGAGTAGAAGCTCGTTCCTTCGCCATAGAGGCTGGCGTTGACGGTGTAGAAGTCGGGCAGGCCATAGGCGGCGAGCATGATGTCGTCATGGTTGAGCGCCGCCTGCACCGCCTGGCGGAACTTCTCGTTGGCGGTCGGACCCTCCTTGGTGTTCTCGACGAACAGCAGCCAGCCGCTCGGCCGGATGATATTGGCCGCAAGCTCGGAATTGCGCGACACCTGCGGATAGGTTTCCGGCGACAGGCCGAGCACGATGTCGTACTGCCCCGACATCAGCGCACTGAGACGGGTATTGGCATCGGGCACCGGAAAGAACCGGATCTCGTCCACCTCGGCGGCGCGGGCGCCGGCAAAGCCCGAGGGCTCGCCCGCGGGCGACTGGTAGCCGTCGGACTTGACCAGCCGCACGAACTGGTCGGGCACGTGCTCGGCCAGCTTGAAGACGCCGGTGCCGATGATCTTGGTGTCGTCGGCGATGGGCGTATCGGGGTTGCCGGCGATCACCTCTTCGGGAAAGACGACGGCGGCGCCCGTGTTGAACGACAAGAGCGGCAGCAGGGGCGCGAACGGCTTCGACAGCGTCAGCTGCACGGTGGCATCGTCGACGGCCGCGATCGCCGTCACCACCTTGCCGGCCACCTGGCCGCGCGGCGACAGCTTGAGCCAGCGTTCGAGCGAGGCGACCACGTCGGCCGAAGTCATGGCGCTGCCGTCGTGGAAGCTGAGCCCGGTGCGCAGCGGGATGGTGACGACGGTACCGTCGGCGCTGATGTCGGGCAGCGCCGACGCCAGGACGGGTGCCGGCTTCCACTCGGCGTCGAACGCATAGAGCGGCTCGAGCACGCTGCCGGTGATGAGCGCCACGAGGTCGGTCGTGGACGACATGGAATCGAGCGTCTGCGGTTCGAACGGCACGGCCACCGTCAGGGTGCCGGGACTGGTCTGGGCCTGGACGCCCGTGGTTGCGGCAAGGCCCACCAGGGCGGCCGCAAGCACTGCTATGGAACGGATCAACTGACTTCTCCCTCTCGGTTATGGGCAGGCGTAGTCATGGTTGCCGGCACGGGCGCCTGGGGCGTGTCCGTGCCGATCCCGTCGCCCAGGAATGCGCCCTGGGCGAGGAGCTGGCCTTGCAGCCGGTCGATGTCGATGGCGCGTGGCGGCAGGCTTGCCGCGACCGCCTGTGCGGCGGCAACGCCGGCGGCCTCGCCGAGCGCGAAGCAGATGCCGGCGACGCGCATCGAGGCGTGCGCGTCGTGGCTTGCCGAGGCGCAGCGGCCGGCGACGATCAGCCCGTCGACGACCTGCGGCAGCAGCATGCGATAGGGCAACTGGTAATAGGTGCCGGGCGGCAGGAAGACCCAGCGCGTGCCGCGGTCGCTGCCGTGGTCCTCGACCGGCCAGGCGCCGCACGCCACGGCATCGGCAAAGCGCGCACCGCCGAGCACGTCGTCGAGCGCGAGGCGGTAGACGCCGATGAGCCGGCGGCTTTCGCGCACGCCGACATGGCCGCCGATGGCCGCCACGAAGCTCTGTTCGAAACCGGGCACAAAGCGCCTGAAGGCGTCGAGATAGAGCTGCACCTGCCGGCGCCCGGCCATCTCGATGGCGGTGAGGCCCGCCGTGTCGAGGGGATCGAGCGCGCCCCCGACACCGTTGACGCGGGTGATGTTGATATGGGCAAAGCCCGGATAGAGGCTGAACATGCCGCCCGCCGTGCGCGGCAGCGCGATCCCCGCCGCGACGGCCGCCTCGAGATGGCGATGCAGCTCCTCGCGGTCGATGCGCATGGCCCGCTCGGTGTCGACGCCGCCGAACTGGAACATGGCGGTGGGCGCCTGCACCTCGCCCTTGCGATAGTCGAAGGCGGCACCGCTCAGCGCCATGACGTCGCCATCGCCCGTGCAGTCGACGACCACCGGCGCCAGCGCCGCCCAGCGCCCGCCGGCGCTCTCGAAGATCACGCCCCGCAGCCGGTTGCCGTCGCGCACCGCCTGCACGGCCGTGGCGTGCAGCATCACCTCGACGCCGGCCTCGGCGACCAGTTCGTCGGCGATGAGGCGCAACAGGACCGGGTCGTAGAGCATCGAGGCGGTCTTCAGCCAGCGCTCCGGGCCGCGCGCGCCGCCCACTGCGGCAAGCCGCGCCAGGAGCTCCGCGCCGATGCCGCCGACGATGGGCACCACCGCCGCATCGCTCACCGCGTAGAGGCCGCACACGCTCCCCACCGTGGTCATGGTCAGCGTGCCGCCCAGAAAGCCGTTCTGCTCGACCAGCAGCACGTGCGCGCCCTGCCGCGCGGCCGCGATCGCGGCCGTGAGGCCCGCCGAGCCGCCACCGACGACGAGCACGTCGACCTCGTGGCGGACCGGGGTTTCGCGTGCCGGCTCGGCAATGGCCTTGAGCTCGCTCATGCCGGCCTCACCGGGGACGCAGAAGCGCCGCGACCTCGCGGACATCGTCGACGCTGTCGAGCGCCCGCAGCGCCGCCAGCGCTTCCTCGGTCTGCGCCGGCGAGAGGATGCCCTCGGCCCCTTCGCGGAACTTGTCGGCGTGATCGAAGGGCCGGTCGCGCGCGCCGAGCAGTTGCCGCCGCTCCTCGGTATATTCGCGGCCGTCGTCCATGGTGAGGACGACGCGGGCGCCGTACTGGTAGTCGGAATAATAGGCGCCGTGCATCTCGGCGTCGGTGCGGAACACGACGCGCTGGGCGAGCCGCTGGATCTCGGGAGAAAAGATGCGCCCGTCCTGGTACTGCCGCCAGGTGAGCTCGCCATCGACGAGGCTCGCGACGGTCGCGAACCCCGCGTCGAAGCAGAGCGGCACATGCGAGTAGAGCCCCTGGCGCACCACCTCGTAGAGCGACGGCTCGACCGCCTGGTAGCGCGCCGCGACATAGGCGGTGACGCCCGGCCCGTGCACGACGATCCGCTCGACGCGCGCCGGATCGAAGCCTGGGATGCGCTCATGCAGGGCGATGGCGCACTCGATCGCCGGCAGGTTGTAGGCGCAGGACGGGTGGCGCTTGGTGTTGAGCGTGCGCGTGTGCCAGTCGCTGCCGAGGCCGCTGACCAGCTCGTCGGCGTCGACCTCCTCCGAGACGGTGCTCATGAAGCCGGCCGGATGCTCGATGATCTCCTGATTGGCGCGCAGGCCCGCCTTGGCGAGGCTGGCCGAGACGATCCCCCACAGCGCCGGCAGACCGTTGACCAGCACCTTGCTGTCGGACGTCCAGCCGATGGGGCAGTTCTCCATCGCGAGGAAGGCCGACAGGCCGACCGCGCAGCGCGTTGCCGTCTCGTCGCAACCGAACAGGCGCGCCGCCATCAGCGCCGTCTCGATCTGGTGGTTGGGCATGGAATTGCCGACATAGGCGCCGCGCTGCATGGCGCGCGAGGTGCGGGCATTGACCTCGTCGCCGATGACGATGGCGGCCAGCACCTCCTTGCCGGAGACGCGCGCGTGCTCGCCGGCGGCGAAGGCCGTGGGGATCACTGCGCCGCCCGAATGGCTGATGATGACCCAGTCGTCCCACTCGATCACCTGCGCCGCGCCCGAATTGTAGAGTGCCGCGGTGGGCGCCGGCACGCGCTCGGCGCGCCCGAAGACGGTGGCCACCTCGCCGCTGCCGAGAATGCCCATGCCGCCGGCCATGCTGTGCATCGCCGCCATGTGATTGCCGGCAAGGCACGAGCCGATGGTGGCGACCGCCTGCTCGCGGGCGATGCTGACGACGTCGGCGGGGATGTCGGAAAAATCGAGCCCGAGCGCGAAGCGGGCGAGCTCGGCCGTCGCCGGCGGCACGCTGTAGCGGGTCGGATCGGCAGCGGGGGAAAGAGCGGCGGTCATTTCGCGTTGGCCTCGGAGAGCAAGAGGGTCTGCAACACCAGCGAGAGCTGCATGAGGTAGCGGCGCTGGTGCTTGGGATAGGGTGCGCGCCCGGCGAGGACGACGGCGACGATGCTCCACTCGCCGGTGAGGACGCGCGCCCAGTCGGCCGCCGACATCCTGATCTCGGCATGCGGCGCGCTGTCGCCGGCCCCGTCGCCCCAGAGGGCGCGGCCACGCTCGAGCTGCAGGTGGAAAACGGGACCGCCCAGCTCCTCGAGGCGGAAAGTGCGGCCCAGCGCCCCCTCGAGACGCCGGCTGACGAGCCCGGCGCCGCGCGCCTCCCACAATGCGACGACGTGCTGGAGACCCGCCTCGAGCGGGCTGGCGGCGGTCATCTTGCGCCGCCCCGGACCGGCCCCGCCGGAGCAGGAGCGAGACTGGGGGGTACAAAGTGATTTTGTGCTTGCGTCACCGCCAAACCTGCCTTAGTCGTTTCATTAGTTGAAATGGTATTTTGACAGATGAGTACGCTTAACAGGTCGCTGTCGCGCGGTCTACAGATTCTTCGGCTGTTCAATGCCCAGCCCACTCCGACTTTGGGCGAAATCGCCGCGGCGGTGGACCTGCCCAAGCCCACCGTCTTCCGCTTCATGAGGACCCTCGCCGCCGAGGGCTACGTCACCGTCAGCCCGACCTCGCGGCGCTATCACCTGACCCCGGCCGTGCTGGAACTGGGCTATGCAGCCCTGCGCAGCCTCGGCATCGGCGCCACGGTGACGCCGTTCCTCGAGCAGCTTGCCGCCGAGACGGGGGGCGTCGCCAATCTGAGCGTTCTCGACGACCGCGACATCCTCTACCTGGCGCGCGTCGCCCCGCCGCCCGAGATCCGCCGGCTCGTCACCATGCGTATCAGCGTCGGCTCGCGCATTCCCGCCCATTGCACGGCGATGGGCCGCATGCTCCTGGCGCAATCGCCCGAAGCGCTCGAAACGGTGCTCGCGGCGCCCCTCGCCAGGCTGACGCCCAAGACCAGCACGGAGCCCGAGGTGCTGCGGCGCGCCGTGACCGAGGTGCAGCGGCTCGGCTACAGCATCGTCGAGGAGGAGCTGGCGCTCGGCTTCAACGGTCTCGCCGTGCCGGTGGCGACCAGCGAG
>JBDHTK010000118.1:0-9564 GCA_039808625.1 Devosia sp.
GACATCGCGGCGCGCTACCCGGGCGTGATCCCGGTCAACATCACGGAAAAGAGCATCGTTTCGGAAGTGCAGCGGCTGACCGAAGACTGGGGCGCCGATGTCGTGTTCGAATGCTCGGGCTCGCCCAGGGCGTGGGAGACGATCGCGGCGTTGCCGCGGCCGGGTGGCGCCATCGTCGCGGTGGGGCTGCCGGTCGAGCCGGTGGGGCTCGACGTCGCCGGGCTATCGGTCAAGGAGCTCAGGATCGAGTCGGTGTTCCGCTATGCGCACCAGTATGAACGGGCCATCGCGCTCATGGCGTCGGGGCGCGTCGATCTCAAGCCGCTGATCTCGGAGACGTTTCCGTTCGAGTGCGCCGTCGAGGCGTTCGACCGCGCGGTTGAGGCGCGACCGGGCGATGTCAAGCTGCAGATCCGGATGGACGACTGAGCTTCACCCGGCCGGCAAGGGTGTCGGCTGCTGGCGCCGCTGGCGCGCCACGGCGAGTGCGAAAGGAAAGCCGAGCGCCGAGATCGCGGCGAAGGCGATGAACAGCCAGCGGGCGGCGTGGGCGACGCCCTGCGCGTCGGTCGCGACAGGCAGGCCGGCAGCGTTGACCACGACGCCGCCGATGGCCGCGCCGACGCCCGAGGCGAAGAGCTGCACCATGCCGAGCGCCGCCGAGACGCGGTCGTTGTCGCCGGCGCTGGCGGTGGCAAGCACGGCCGTGGTCAGGTGCTGGAAGGCCATGCCGATGCCGACGCCGAGGGCAAAGAGCGCAGCGGCGGAGACGACGAGCAGGGCGAGGCCGGGGTCGGGCGCGGCGAGCGAGCCGATCATCACCAGCGTCGCCAGGGTCAGCACGACAGGCGCGGCGACGATGGCGCGTCTGACTTCGGCGCCATGCCAGCCGGCGCTGATGATGGCGGCGAGGCTCCAGCCGGCCGCGACGAGGGCGGCGACGTAGCCGGCCCAGAGCGGCGAGAGGCCGTGCAGCCGCTGCAGGAACAGCGGCGCGAAGATATCGCTGGTGATCGCCACGCCGAGCAGCAGGATGGTCGCGAACAGGGCGGCGAAGGGCGAAGCGAGGCGGAAGGTGCCGGCGGGCAGGAGCTGGGTGGCGGCGCGGCGTTCGATCCAGCCGAGGCCGATGACCGCGGCGAGGGCCAGCGCCAGGACGGCGCCGGCGAGCAGCGCGTTCTCGACGATGCTGGCGAGCGAGACGGCGAGCACGATGCCGGTCACCAGCACGATCTGGACGACGGGCACGGGCGTGGCGTTGCGCGGGCTGCGCGCCGGCAGCACCCGCATGGCGCCGAGCGCCAGCAGGGCCGCGAGCGGAACGATGCCGAGGAAAGCCCAGCGCCAGATGCCGAGCTCGGCAAAGATGCCGCCCACGGCGGGGCCGAGCAGGGTGGCGATGCCCCAGACGACCGAGTTGAGCGCCATCGCACGCGGCCACAGGTGCTGGGGAAAGACGAGGCGCAGCATGCTGAGCGTCAGCGCGACGAGCAGGCCGGCCCCGAACCCCTGCACGACGCGCCCGGCGAGGAGCATAGGCATGGAGGTGGCGAGGCCGCAGACAAGGCTGCCGAGGCCGAAGGCCGCGGCGGCGATGAGATAGGCACCGCGTGGGCCGATGGCCGCGGGCCGGGCGCCGGCGAACAGCGTCGCGAGGATGGAGGCGACGATGAACAGAGTGGTGTTCCAGGCGAAGAGCTCGAGGCCGCCGATCTCGGCGACGACGGTGGGCAGCATGGAGGCGCCGATGAACACCTCCATCGCCTGCAGTGCGACGCCCCCCATGAAGATGGTGATGGCGATGCCGCCTTCGGCGAACAGGGCGCGCCAGCCGTCTTGGGGCGTCGTCATGCGGGTCCTTCAGTCAAGCGGTCCGGCGGCGTCGGCGCGGCGGCAGCTTCGCGCCGGCCAGCGCTCATTCGCACGGAACAGGGGGATGCCGCCGGCGGAAATCACCGAGTAGCGCACCACGCTAGCGCATGGGCAGGCGCCCGGCAAGGTGGCCGCGGACCGGGACGCGGGCGGGGCAGGCATGTGGCTCGCCGGCGGTCCCGGAGAGCCGTCGTCAACCGAACAGCTCGGTGGCGATGCGGATGAAGGCGCGGCCGCGTTCCTCGAAATCCCTGAAGACGACACCCTGCGTTTCGAGCTGGCCATAGCTCGGCGCGCCGGGCGACAGGATCACCGTGTCGAAGCGGTCGCGGCGCGCGGCGAGCGCCTCCATGCCGGCGCGCAGGGTATTGGCCTCGACCACCTCGATCTGCGGGGCGGCGGCGTAGGTGGCCGTGGCGAGCCGCGCGCCGGTGACGGGCAGGGCGATGAGCGTGGTGACGCCGTGCGGCGCAAGCAGCGTCGCCAACTCGTCATAGGTCTGCTGGCGTTCGTGCCCGCCGGCAATGAGGGCGATGCGCCGGCCGTCATAGGCGGAAAGCGCCGCCTTGGTGGCTTCCGGCGTGGTCGAGATGGAATCGTTGACGACGGTCAGCTCGCCGATCGTGTGCTCCTCGAGCCGGTGCGGCAGCGGCTCGAACATGCCGATGGCACGGACGATGCCTTCGAGCCCGGCGCCGGCGGCGAGCGCCACCTGCGCGGCGAGGCGGGCATTGTCGAGATTGTGCGCGCCCTTGAGCTTCGACCTGGCCACGGCCGAGGCGATGCGGTCGGCGATGAAGGGGGCGAGCGGCGGCAGCATGCGCCGCATGTCGCGCAAGGCCGCGAGTACCAGCGGATTGGTCTGCGCGGTGGGGCCGAGGCCGACGGGGAAGGGCGCTTCGCGGTCGATCAGGTTGAGCTTGTCGGCAAAGTACCGCTCCATGTCGCGGTGCCAGTCCGTGTGTTCAGGCGTGAGGTTGGTGAGCGCCGCGATGTCGGGCGAGAACGCCATGTCGGCGGTCTGGTAGCTCGACAGTTCGAAGACGACGAGCTTGTGCCGGTCGGCGATCTCGAGCGGGGCGAGCCCGACATTGCCGGCAAGGCCGGCGTCGAGCCCCGACTGCGTCAGCATCAGATGGACGAGGGTGGCGGTGGTCGACTTGCCCTTGGTGCCGGTGATGGCGATGACGGTGATGCCCTGCCGGTAGGTCTCGCCCCACAGGTTGAGGTTGGAGGTGACGGCGATGCCGGCCTCGCGGGCGACGAGGAAGATCGGCTTGTAGCGCGACACGCCCGGCGACTTGACGATCGTGCCGAAACGCCGCGCGGCGATGGCGGCCTGCAATTCGGTGGGGGCGATGAATTCGGCGTCCTCGATGTCGGCAGTGCCGCTGTCGACGGTGACGTAGACCTTCAGCGCGGGGGCGCGCGCCGCGAGGAAGGCGCGGGTGGAGCGGGCCTCGCGGCCGGCGCCATAGAGCAGGACGGGTTCGTCAAAGCGCATGGGGCGCAATCCTTTCGGCAATGGCCCGAGGGATAAGATGATCCGGGCTGTCCGTGAAGAGGGCGGCGAGCGCTGCCGCCAGCCGGCCGGGCCCGTACTGGGTCGCGAGCTCGTCGCGGAGGGCGGCGACGATGGCCGTGTCGCGCCAGTCGGGATGGGTGGTGAGGCGGTGGAGGCAGGCGGCCGCCTCCTCGATCTCGCCGACGCATTCCCACGGCTTCTGGCCGGCGAGGCCGGTGAGCTCGCGGAAGGAGCGCTCGTTCCGGGCGCGATCGAGGAAGTCGTGGCCGAAGATGGAGAGCACGCGCGGGCGCGGCATGTGGGCCGCCATCAGCAGAAAAGTGAAATGGCATTTCGGACATTCGCCGCACCACAGCGGGCCGTCGTGGCCGGCGAGGCGGAAGTTGCGGTTGCAGCTCGAAAAGACGTGGTCGAAGCGCGTCTCGCGGGCGAAAAGCCTGGCGATCCTGGCTTCCGAGTAGGGGCGCAGCAGCGAGAAATAGCCGAGGGCGCCGCCGGTCGCGGCGGCGAGCACGGCGGCGATGCGGCGCTCGAAGCCGAGCGACTTCGAATACTGGTGGTTCACCTCGCGCCCGTCATGCACGGCGTTGCCCTCGCTGGCGGAGCGCTCGTTGGAGAGGACGATGCTGTCGTAGGAAAAGAGCAGGGCGGCGAGTGCGGCGATCATCGAGTTGATCGCCGTCGAGGGGACGTGGCCGTTGAGGTAGCCGGGCGCGGTGGCGAGCCGCAGCATTTCTCGATCGAGCGTGCGGGTGACGTAGAGCGGCGGGCGGCCGATGGTCGCGACGGAGGTGAGGATGGGCCCCTTGGGGTTCACCGCGAAGGGCGTATAGGCGAGGCCGGCGGCTTCGAAGAGCTCGACCGAGACCAGCGAGTCCTTGCCGCCGCCGATGGGTACCAGCGCGCGGTCGGCGAGGCCGGGGGGTGGTGGCGCGGGCCGGTGCTCGGCGGGCGCGACGACCTCGATGCGGCCGAAATGGCTGAGGTTGTTGCGCGCGTAGAATTCGCCGAGGCCGTTGGAATAGACGTCGAGCGCGAAATCGCGCTGTGCCTCGTCGAGGGGAAAGGCGGTCTCGATGCGGAGCGGCGCGGTGAGCTTGAAATAGCTGACGCCGAGGACGAGCGCGGCGAGCTCGAGCAGCCGTGCGAAGGCGGCGCCGTCGGCTGTCCCGCCATCGGCGCCGGGCGGGAACTCCAGCCGCTCGATGAAGCGCAACGCGCCGAGCGCGTAGGGAAAGCGCGCCACCCGCGCAGCGGGATCGTAGCTGGGCGCGCCGATGTGGAACGAGCTGGTCAATAGATTCTCAGGCTGAGGCGCAACACTATATCGGGGCTGAGGCGCTGAAAGCCAAATTCGCGCATGGTGCAGCTCCAGGCGGTGCCCAGCCGCTCGATCCTGAACAGGTTGTAGCGCGCCGGGTCCTCGCCGCCATCCTCGGCCTGGGCGGCCCCGGCGGCGGCGACGCCGATCACCGGCACGTCGCCGTCGCGGCCGGGAATGGCGTAGATCGTCGATTTGTGGGTGTGCCCGTGCAGCACCAGCTCGGCGCCGTGGCGGGCGACGGCGGCGCGGAAGCGCTTCGCGCCGTAGAGGCCGAGGCGCGGATGGCGGGCTTCGAGATTGGGCGGATGGTGGATGAGCACGACGCGGAAATAGCCGCCCTCGCCGAGCAGGCGCAGGATGCGCGCCAGCCGGTCGGCCTGGGGCTGGTCGAAGCGGCCGAGGGCGAGGGTCGGGGCGCTCGGCACGGCGCTCGAACAGGTGACGATGGCGACGTCGCCGACGCGGCGCACGAAGGGGAATTGCGCGCTGTCGAGCGTTTCGCCGCGCATGTAGTCGCCCCAGCGGGCGGCGTTGTAGCCGAAGGACCGGCGGAGATAGGCGTCGTGATTGCCGGGCGAGACGCAGACCTTTTCGGGCGGGCCGACCGTCTGCAGCCAGTTCCAGGCGGTGTTGGCTTCCGCCTCGAGGCCGAGATTGACGAGGTCGCCGGTGACGGCGGTGAAGTCGGGGTGCTGCTCGCGCATGTGGCGCACGAGCTTGGTCAGCCCCTCGCCCGACAGCAGGTTGCGCCGGCGCAGGCGCCAGTTGAGATAGCCGGTGATGCGCTTGTTCAGCAGGTCCGGCCATCTGACGGGCGGCAGCGGCGCCAGGTGCACGTCGGACATATGGGCGAGGGTGATCATCCAAGCGGTAATGGCACGCCGCGCGCGGCAAGAAAATGGCACAAATGGCGCGGCGACGGTCGGGCGGGGCAGATGCCCGCGGGCCCGCTCAGAGGAAGTCGAGCACCGGGCCGGCGGGGATGACGCGGGTCGGGTTGATGCGGATATGGCTCCAGTAATAGTGCGTCTTGATGTGGTCGAGATGCACCGTCTCGCGGATGCCGGGCGTGGCGATGAGGCCCTTCAGGTAGTGCGAGATGTTGGGGTAGTCGGCGATGCGGCGGATGTTGCACTTGAAGTGGCCGACATAGACGGCATCGAAGCGCACCAGCGTGGTGAACAGCCGCCAGTCGGCCTCGGTGACGCGGTCGCCGGCGACATAGGCGGTGTCGCCGAGAATGGCCTCGATCCAGTCGAGCGAGGCGAAGAGGGCGCGCACCGCCTCGTCATAGGCGTCCTGCGTCGTGGCGAAGCCGGCGCGATAGACGCCGTTGTTGACCGTGTCGTAGATGCGCGCATTGACTTCGTCGATGCGGGGGCGCAGCGCCTCGGGGTAATAGTCGTCGTCATTGCCGGTGAGCGCGTCGAAGGCGCCGTTCAGCATGCGGATGATCTCGGCGCTCTCGTTGCTGACGATGGTTTCGTGCTCCTTGTCCCACAGCACCGGCACCGTGACGCGGCCCGTATGGTGCGGATCGGCGCGCTGGTAGAGCTGATAGAGGTGCTCGGAGCCGTAGAGGGCGTCGCCGGTCGACCCCTCGTCGGCAAAGGTCCAGCCTGTTTCGTCGGGCATTTTCGGCGAGACGACGGACACCCCGATCAGCGGTTCAAGGCCCTTCAGCGCGCGAAAGATCAGCGTGCGGTGGGCCCAGGGGCAGGCGTAGGAGACATAGAGGTGATAGCGGCCGGCGGCAGCGGAAAAGCCGCCTTCGCCGGACGGGCCGGGGGCGCCGTCGGGAGTGATCCAGTTGCGGAACGGCGCGGTGCTGCGCACGAAACGCCCGCCGGTGCGTGCGGTGTCGTACCACTCGCTCGACCAGTTTCCGTCAACCAATTGTCCCAATGTCGTCTCCTCGCTGGCGCAGGGTGACACTCTTTCACCGCCGCGCCTTGAAATCCAGCAAGGGTCCATGATTTGATCTTCACGCGCCAGAGCCCGGATGCTATGCGCGACACAGACGTCAGGAGGCGTCCAGGATGGAGAAGTTCGCTCACGTGACCCGACGATCGTAATCGATCGGGAGCCGGCCCGGCGCCGGCGCGTTAGTCCTCGTCTCACTTCTGGACCTGTCACGATGATCGCTCCGTCCGTCCACCCTGCGGCTGCCGCCGCCGCGCCCCCGCAACTCGCCCCCGCCACGCTGCGCGTCGCGACCCCCGCCGACGACGCCTTCGTCGAGGCGCTGCACGCGGCCGCCTTCGGGCCGGGCCGCTTCGCCCGCACGGCGTTCCGGGTGCGCGAGCGCTTTCCCATCGACCCCTCGCTGTCGCTGATCGCCGAGGTGGACGGCACGCCGTGCGGCGTGGTGTGGATGACGCCGCTGTCGATCGGCGGCGTCGACGGCTACATGCTCGGGCCGCTGGCGACCGACCCGAATTTCCGCAAGCGCGGCGTCGGCAAGCAGCTGGCGCGCGAGGTGACGCGGCTGGCGCTGGCGCGCGGCGCGGGCCGCTTCGTGATCCTCATCGGCGACCGCGACTATTACTGCCCGCTCGGCTGGCAGCCGACGACGCTGGGCGCGGTGGCGTGGCCGGGGCCGGTCGATCCGACCCGCGTCCTCGTCTATGCCGACGACAAGACGCTGGCCGCCCGGCTCAGCGGCAGCATCGCCGCCTTCGGGGCCAGGCGCCCGGCCTGAGGATGTCTTGTGTCGGCAGCCGATGAACTGATCGAACGAATCAGGGGGCGCCTACTGCCCGCCCCGCAGCCCTCGGAGGTTACGGCCAGGCTGGCGCCGGACTGGATGCCGACCGGCGGCTTTTCAGCGCCGCCGCGCGACGCGGCGGTGCTGATCGCGCTGGTGCGGCGCGGCGAGGCGCTGTCGGTGCTCTATACCGAGCGCTCGCCGGACCTGCGCGCGCATTCGGGCCAGATCGCCTTTCCCGGCGGCAAGATCGACCCCACCGACAAGGGACCGGGCGACGCGGCGCTGCGCGAGGCCTGGGAGGAAGTGGCGCTCGACCGCGACGATGCGCGCCTGCTCGGCTACATGCCCGCCTATTTCGCGGGCTCGAACTACATGATCACCCCGGTGGTGGCGGAGGTGCGCCCGCAGCGGCCCTTCGTGGGCAATCCGAGCGAGGTGCGCAGCATCTTCGAGGTGCCGCTGGCGCGCCTGATGCGCCACGAGAGTTTCGGCACGCTGCGCTTCAAGCGCGACGGGCGGGAAGGCACGACCTGGCAGATCGCGCATGAGGGGCTTGTCATCTGGGGGATTACGGCCAATCTGACGCGACGGTTTTACGACCTCGTGCTGAAGGACGAAATTCCCTGGTGATCCCCAAGGCGGCCCTGCTGCGCCTCAAGGAGGCTCCGTGGCTGCGCGATCCGGCGACACAGCAGATCTTCGGGCTGCTGGGCGGGGCGCAGGGCAGGACGCGCGCCGTGGGCGGTGCCGTGCGCGACACGCTGGTCGAGCATCCGCGCGCGGCACACGAGATCGACTTCGCCACGGAACTGGCGCCCGCCGAGGTGATGCGGCGGGCCGCGGAGGCCGGCGTCGGCGCCTACCCGACCGGCATCGCGCACGGCACGGTGACGCTCAGGGTGGGCGCGCGCATCGCCGAAGTGACGACGCTGCGCGAGGACGTGCTCACCGACGGGCGGCGCGCCGTGGTGCGCTTCGGCCATGACTGGACGCGCGACGCCGAGCGCCGCGACTTCACCCTCAATGCGCTCTATTGCGACATGGAGGGGGAGCTGTTCGACCCCATCGGCGGCGCCGAGGACTGTCTCGCGGGCGTGGTGCGCTTCATCGGCGACGCGGCGCGGCGCATCGAAGAGGACCGGTTGCGCGTCTACCGCTTCTTCCGTTTCACCGCGAGCCACGGCGGCGAACAGTTCGACCCTGACGGACTCGGGGCGGTGACGGCGGCGGCGGGCACGCTCTCGGAGCTGTCGGCGGAGCGGGTCGGGGCCGAGATGCGGCGCATGATCGAGCTGCCCAGGGTGGCCCGCAGCTTCGAGGCGATGGCGGCGTCGGGGGTGATGCCGCTGCCGGCCGAGCTGCTCGAGCGGCTCGGGCTCTACGAGCGCCGCGCACACCGGGCGAACGCGGTGGCGCGGCTGGCGCTCATCGCGCACAGCCTCGGCAGCGGCACGCTCAAGCGGCGCTGGCGGCTGTCCAACGAGGAGGTGGCGCGCGCCGAGGCGGTGCTGGCCGCGGCGCGGCTGCTGCACGATTTCGCGGTGAACGAGGCGGCGTACCGGTTTCCGGCGGTGCTGGCCGAGGCGGTGGAGGTGGCCGCGACGCTGTCGGGCTGGACCGAGGCCGGCAAGTCGGCGGTGCTGCAGCGCCTCCAGGCCATCGAGGTGCCGCGGTTTCCCCTCTCGGGCGCCGACCTGATCGCGCAGGGGATGCGTCCGGGGCCACGGCTGGGCGTTGCGCTCGAGCGGCTCGAGCGCGCTTGGATCGAGTCGGGATTCACGCTCGACCGCGAGGCGCTGCTCAGGATGCGGGGATAGCCCCCCGCGTCAGTGCGCGGGCTCGGCGTCGTGGATGCGCTGCTTGATGCGCTCGATCATTTCGGGACGTACCACGGCTTCCGCATGCACGGCGCGCAGATGATCGGCGGCGCGGCGCACGATCTCGGCGCTGTCTTCGGCCTGGGTGTGCCACGCGCAGCCCGGCACCAGGCAATCGTAACGCTTCATCGCAATCTCCCTTTGCTCAATACGGCGGAACGCCGGCACGGCGCCGCCGGTTCCTAGGGCCAGCGGACCTGCGGCGGCATCGAGGAGAGGATAGCCTCGACATTGCCGCCGGTACGCAGGCCGAAGG
>JBDHTK010000119.1:0-9557 GCA_039808625.1 Devosia sp.
CGCCGGGGTGCCGGCGGCGCGGCTCGCGCCTCTGCGCGTCCTCGGCTCGCGCATCGTCAGCGTCGAGGCGCCCATCGACCGGCTGTTCGGCACGGTGGACGAGATCGCGCGGCGCCGCGGCCTCTACCACTCCTCGACCATGCGGCGGGTCAATCCGGTGCAGGCCAATGCCGGGCGCACCATCGCCTTCGAGATCGTCGACGCGCTGGGCCAGGCGCCGGACCTCGTGGTGATGCCGGCCGGCGGCGGCGGCACGCTGGCGGCGATGCATGCCGGCTTCGCCGACCTGAAGGCGCGCGGCCGCATCGCGAAGCTGCCACGCCTGGTCGCGGTGGTGCCGGCGCTTTACGACACGCTGCGCGTGGGCTTTCGCAACGGGCCGGCGGCGCGCGAGCGCTTCTTCGAGCTGCCGCTGCCGGTGGGCGGGCCGACGGTGCTCAACAAGATCGCTCATGATCACGCGCCCGACGGGCCGGAGCTGCTCGACGCGCTCTGGGCCACCGGGGGCGACGTGAAGCTGGTGAGCGAGGCGGACGCCATTGCCGCGGTCGGCACCATCGGCGCCAGCGAGGGGCTCTATGTCGAGCCCTCCTCGGCGGTGGTGTGGCCGGCGCTGCAGCAGTTGCGCGCCGAGGGCGCCCTCAGGCCGGGCATGAGTGTCGTCGCGGTGCTGACCGGCTCGGGCTTTCGCGAGACGACGACGGTGCTCGACCACCTGCCGCCGCTGCCCGTGCCGATCGCGCTGGAGGGACTCGAGCAGGCGCTCGGCGCGTAGCTCCTCAGCCGGCGAAGCGGGCGCCGAGGCCGCCATCGACGCGCCAGTTGGCGCCGGTCACGAAAGACGCCTCGTCGGAGAGCAGGAACACCACGCAATTGGCGATCTCGCCGGGCCTGGCGATGCGACCCATGGGGTGCACGTCGAGCACCTGCTGGCGCATTTGCGGCGGCTGGGTCGCGAAATATTCGGCGACCAGCTTGGTTTCCGTCCAGCCGGGCGAGATGGCGTTGACGCGCACCTGCTGCGGCCCCACTTCGAGGGCCAGCGAGCGCGTCAGGCCGACGAGGCCCGACTTCGCGGCCGCATACGGGAAGTAGCCGGGGAAGGTGTGGTCGGCATGGACGGAGGCGATATTGACGATCGCGCCCGCCCGCGCCGCGAGCATCTCCGGCAGGATGACCTTGGCGCACAGCCAGGCCGATTTGAGATCGACCGCGAAGACGTCCTCCCATTCGGCCTCGGTCATCGCCACGGGGTCGGCATTGGAGTTGCGGCCGGCATTGTTGACGAGGCCGGTGACGCGGCCGAATTTCGCGACGCCCGCCTCGTGCACGCGCCTGATGTCGTCGATGCGGCGGATGTCGCCGCCCGCGAAATGCACGCGGTCGCGGGCGGCGAGGCCGGCAACGAAGGCCTCGACCGCCTCGCGGTCGAGATCGACCGCGGTGACGCTGGCGCCCTCGGCGAGGGCCTTTTCGACGACCGCGGCGCCGATCCCCCGGCTGCCGCCGGTCACGAAGACATGTCCACCCTCAAGTCGTCCGCTCATGGCGTCACCTCCGGCGATTGCACAACATTATCGGCAAAGAGCCCGTCGACCTCCGCCGCGCTGAAACCGGCTTCCAGCAGGATTTCGCGGCTGTGTTCGCCATAGCGCGGCGAGCTGCGCAAGGCCGGGCTCGGGTCCTCGGAAAAGCGGATGGCCGGCGCCACGGTGCGGTAGTCGCCGCCCTGCGGATGCGTCATGGTGGTCAGCGCGCGCTGCGTCTGCGGATGGGCGAGGAAGCTCGCATAGTCGTTGACCGGGCCGCACCAGAGGCCATGCTGGGTCAGCAATTCGTCCCAGTGCGCGGCCGGCTCCTCGCCGAGGCGCGCCGCGACGGCATCGTAGACCGCGTCGCGCCAGGCCATGAGCCCGGCGCTGTCGGCCTGCGGTGGGCGCGACGCCTTCAACTGCTTCAGCACGGGCACGCCGATGACGTCGCCGAGGCGGTCGAGATCGACCTGGGCCAGCGCCAGATGGGCGTCCTTGCAGGCATAGACGCCGTAGGGCGGCTCCATATAGATCGACACATGCGGGCTGCGCGAGCGCGCCGGCGGCGCCGCGGCGGACATGAACGAGGTCAGCTCCTGCACCTGCATCTCCATGATCGCCGCCAGCATGGTGACCTTGACCTCCTGGCCGCGCCCGGTGATCGAGCGCGCCACCAGCGCGGCCAGCACGCCTTCCGTCAACAGATGCGAGGCCGAGACATCCACCATATAGAGCGGCGAGGGATGCGGCAGCTCGGACGCCCGGCCGGCATTCATGGTGAGGCCGGCAAAGCACTGCACCAGCAGGTCCTGGCCGGGCCGGTCCTTGAGCGGACCGTCCTCACCATAGCCGCTGATCGAGCCGTAGACCAGCCGCGGGTTGATGGCGCTCAGGCTGGCATAGTCGATGCCCAGCCTGCCGGCGACGCGCGGGCGGAAATTCTGGATCAGCACGTCGGCGTCCCTGACCATGCGGTAGAGCGCCTCGCGCCCGGCATCGGCCTTGAGGTCGAGGATCAGCGAGCGCTTGTTGCGGTTGAGGGTGACGAAGGTCGTCGCGTCGCCGAATCTGGTGATGCCGGCCATCGTCGAATAGCGCGAGAAATCGCCGCCGCCGGGCGCCTCGATCTTGATGATGTTGGCGCCCATCTCGCCCATGCGCTGCGAGCACATCGGACCGGCCAGCGCGATGGTGAGGTCGAGGACGCGCAGGCCGGCGAGGGGGCCGGTGCCGGACATGGCGTGCCCGCCCATGGCGGGGTGCAGGTGGTTCATCACCGCCCCCTGAACACCGGCTCGCGCTTTTCCGCGAAAGCGCGGATGCCCTCGGCCGCATCCTCGGTGGACATGCACAGCGTGTAGCCGTCATTCTCCCAGGCGAGACCCTGGGCGATGGAGGTGCCCTGGCTCTGCTTGATGATGTTCTTGGCCGACTGCACGGCAATGGGCGGGTTTTTCGCCAGCCGCGCGGCGATGCTCATGACGCGCGGGAAAAGCTCCTCGACCGGCACCAGATCCTGCACGAAGCCGACGCGGTGCGCCTCGGCCGCCGGGAAGACGTCGCCGGTCAGGATCCAGCGCGCCGCGTTGCCGTAGCCGATGAGGCGCGGCAGGATGGAGGTGTTGCCGGAGCCGGCATGCCAGCCGCGCTGCACCTCGGGCGCGCCGAAGCGCGAGCGTTCGGTGGCGACGCGGATGTCGCAACTCATCGCCACCTCGAGGCCGCCGCCGAGGCAGTAGCCGTCGATGGCGGCGATGGACGGCTTGCGCAGCTTGAGCAGCGGCGCGATGTAGTCGCGGTCATATTCGGCGCGGTTGCGCTGCTCCCACGGCTCGCCCAGATCGTGGAGCGCGTTGACGTCGCTGCCGGCCGAGAAGGCGCGCTCGCCGGCGCCCGAAATCACCAGCACCTTGATGTCGTCGCGATAGTCGACGTCCTTGCAGATGCGGACGAACTCGCCGCCCATCGCCGCGGTGATGGCGTTGAGCTTGGCGGGGCGGTTCATCACCATATGGGCGACGCCGTCCTCGACGCTGTAGAGGATATGAGGATCTTCGGTCATCTGTCGGTTCCGTGAAACGAATGCGAGGCGGGGGGCCGGAGCGTCATGGTCACGCGCCAGCGCGAGGTGGTGCCGGGGGCGAGGCGCAGCGCGGTGCCCTGCGCCAGCGCCTCACCGAGATGGTCGACGGGGGCGGTGGTGGGCTCGAGGGCCAGATGGTGGACGTCGCCCGGCGCGGGCCAGCCGCCATAGTTGAGCCAGAGCCCGAGATGGCGCAGCGCCACGCCGTCCCAGGCGAGGTCGAGCCAGCCATTGCTGCCGCCCACCGAGGCGCGCGCCGCCGGGATGTCGCTGGCGTAGAGCTTGGCGGCGAAGCGCGCCTCGACGCCGCGCACGGTATCGAGCGCGACGCCGAGCTCGCGTCCCGGCCCCGGCCAGGGCAGGTCCGGAGCGCTGATCGCCGTGCCGCCATCCGAGATGTAGGTCGCGGCGACGCGCGCGACGCCGGCCATCTCGATCCTGTCGGCGGGGGTGACGGCGAGCAGCCCGTGCAGCGCCCACATGAAAGGCAGGGTGTCGGCACCGGCATTGGCGACGGCATAGTCCGCCGTGAGCGTCGCCTCGTGCAGCGTGAGGCGGCGCGTGAAGCGGAACGCGCCGCTGGCGCGGCTGGTGGTCACGCTGTCGGCGGCATACGCCTCGACCGCCCAGGGCCGCCCCCACAGATCGCCATGGTCGCGCAGCGGGCGCCCGAGCGACGTGGCGCTGGCGTCCCAGGGCGAAACGGTCGGGAAACACTCGTCCCAGCCCACCGCCTCGTCGGCGAGATAGACCGCGTCCTCGCCGGTCTGCGCACTCTGCGGCCCCTTGGCCAGCCAGTCGCGGCCGGAGCGGCGGTCGACAAGGCTCAGGACACGCGCGCCGTAGTCCGGTTCGATTTCGACGCTTGTGTCACGGCTTTCGATGACGAGGACGCCCATTGCCCCTACCCCGCCAGCGACGCCCGGGCCTGCGCCCGTTCGGCCCGCGCCATGCGCCACTGGCCGATGGCCACGGCGACGACCAGGAGGAAGCCCTTGGCGACCAGCTGGTAGAAGGTCGGGATGTTGAGCAGGTTCATGCCGTTGCTCAGCGTGGCGAGCAGCACGACGGCCAGCATGGTGCCGAAGATCGTGCCCTTGCCGCCGGCCAGGATGGCGCCCCCCAGGAACACCGAGGTGATGGCTTCGAGCTCGAGTCCCTGCGTGCCCGAGGCGGGCTGCCCCGAGCTGGTTCGGGCCGTGACCAGCACACCGGCGAGGCCGGCCAGCGCGCCGGAAATGGTGAAGATATAGAACTTCATCCTGGTGAGGTTGATGCCGGCGAGGCGGGCCGCCGTCGGGTTGCCGCCCATCGAGTAGACGGCGCGGCCGAAGACGGTGGAGCTCATCACGAAATGGGCGACGAGGGCGATGGCGATGAGCAGCAGCAGGGCCACCGGAATGCCGGGGAAGCCGCCGCCCTCGAGCACGCGGCCCGAGCCGAGAAAGGCGAAGTTCTGGTCGAGCACGCCGATCGGCCGGCCCTCGGGCGCGACGAGGAAGGCGAGGCCGCGATAGGCCGACAGCGTGGCGAGGGTGGCCACCACGGCGTTCACCCGCAGATAGGAGATGATGGCGGCGTTGACGACGCCGAGCAGCGCGCCGGCCAGGATGCCCATGAAGATGCCGCCCGTCACCGTGCCGACATAGGTCACGAAAATGGCGGACACCACCGAGGCGACGCCGGCGATGGAGCCAACGGAAATATCGAGCGCCCCCGACACGATGACGATGGTGCCGCCGACGCCGAGCAGCCCCACCACGGCGAGGTTCATGCCGATGTTCATGAGGTTGCGCGGCACGAAGAAATACGGCGTCTGGCTGGCGATCAGCACCACCAGCAGCGCCAGCGCAATGATGAGCGACAGATTTTCCGCCCCGACGAAGCGGGTGATCGCCTTGAGGGGGCCGCTGCCGCCGCCGCGGGCCGCGGCCGTGTCGCTGATATTGGTCGTCATCTTCTCCCCTTGGGTCATTTCGGGCGCTAGGCGGCCTGCTGGCCCAGCGCCGCGTTGAGGATACGTTCTTCCGACGCCTCGCGTTTCTCGATGGGCGGCGACAGCCGGCCGCCATGCATGACGACGATGCGGTCGGCGAGCGCCAGGAGCTCCGGCATTTCCGACGAGATCAGCATGATGGCGATGCCGCTTTTGGCGAGGCTGTCGATCAGCCGGTAGATCTCGGCCTTGGCGCCGACGTCGACGGCGCGCGTCGGCTCGTCGAGGATCAGCACCTTGGGCTTGGCGGCGAGCCAGCGCGCCAGAACGACCTTCTGCTGGTTGCCGCCCGAGAGCTTGCCCACCTCCTGCTCCAGCGACGGCGTCTTGATCTCGAGGCTGTCGATGAGCGGCGAGACGGTGTCGACCATCATGCGGTTGCGCAGCACGCCGAAGCGGGCGAGGCGCGAGAACACCGCCATCGAGGCGTTCTCCATCACCGAGCGCACGAGGATCAGCCCCTCGCCCTTGCGGTCCTCGGGGGCAAAGCCGATATTGGCGGCGATGGCGTCGGAAGGCGCCCTGATGCGCGTCGGCTGGCCGGCGACGACGACCTCGCCGCTCCGCTTGTGCAGCGCGCCGAAGATCACCTTGGCCAGCTCGGTGCGCCCGGCACCGACCAGCCCGGCAAAGCCGAGAATCTCGCCGGCATGGATCTTGAAGCTGATGTTCTCGTGATAGCGGCTCGACAGGTTGGAGACCTCCAGCACCACTTCAGGGCGCGTCGTCTCCTCGCGATTGAACCCATAGGACAGGTCGCGGCCGACCATCATGCGGACGATCTCGTCGGGCGTCACCGCGGCGGTCTCGCGCACGCCGACGAGGCGGCCGTCGCGCAGCACGGCGATGCGGTCGGAAATGGCCATCACCTCGTGCAGCCGATGCGTCACGTAGATGACGCCGAGGCCACGGTCGCGCAATTTGCGGATCAGCGCGAACAGCCGGTCGGTCTCGTCGGCGGTGAGCGACGAGGTGGGCTCGTCGAAGGCGATGACCTTGACGCCGGGCTTCAGCGCGCGCGCAATCTCCACGATGTGCTTCTGGGCCGGCGACAGCGTGTCGCCCATGGCCAGCGGGTCGAGCAGCCCGGCAAAGCCGCATTCCTCGAGCAGCGCCCGGGCGTCGGCGTTGAGCCGCGCGAAATCGACGATGCCGTGCCGCTGCGGCAGCTCGCCGACGAAGATGTTTTCCGCCGCGCTGATGTGCGGGACGATTTCAGGTTCCTGGCGGACCAGGCGGAAGCCGGCGCGACGCGCCTCGAGCGGGCTGACGTGGCTGGCCTCCTCGCCATCGAGCAGCACCTTGCCCTCGTCGAGCTGATAGTCGCCCGACAGGATCTTGAGCAGCGTCGACTTGCCGGCGCCGTTCTCGCCGACAAAGGCCATGACCTCGCCGCGGCGCACGGCGAAGGTGAGGTCGGCCAGCGCCCGGACATTGGGGAAGGCCTTGCCGACACCGCGAATATCGACGACGGGCGTCTCAGTCATCGCTAGCAACCGGATTCACCGCGGAAGGAAGGGACGAGCCGCAGGCGCGGCCCGTCCCGGGAGGACCCTGCGTTACGGGCAGGGCATCTTGTCGGCGTAGTTGTCGGGCGTCACGATCGCCGTGTCGGCGATGGTGTTGGGCGGCAGTGGAACGCCGTCCTCGAGCGCCGCGATCAGCACGCGGGCCGCGGCCGCGCCGACATCGGTGCCGGAGATGTAGAGCGCCGCCTTGAAGCCGCTCGGCTGGCCGGCCGCCCAGGGGTGGCAGGCCTCATAGGCGCCCAGGCCCACGGCGATGATGTCGTCGGGCTGGAAGCCGGCATTGGTCAGCGCGTTGAGGGTGCCGAGCACGCCTTCGTCGTTGCAGCCGAACACCACCCACTTGTTGACGTCGGGGTGCGCGGTGATGACCGGGCCGGCCGCCTCGAGCGCCGAGTTGGTGGTGCCGTCATAGGCGACCGAGAAGATCTTGCCAGCGTCGGCGCCGGCCTTGGTCACCTCGGCGCGCGAGGCGTCGGTGCGGTCGTTGCAGACCGACAGGGTCTGCACTTCGACCGACAGGATGCCGTAGCCGCCAGAGCTGGCCCAATCGGACTTGGCGAAGAGCTCGCCCGCCGCGATGCCGACCTTGGTGCCCATGTCCTTGCCGTCGAAGCCGACCATCGGGATCGGGTTGCCGGCGGCATCGGCGATGTTGTCGTTGGTCGCCACCAGCAGCAGGCCCGCATCGGCCGCCGCCTTGGCCACGGCCGGGCCGACGGCCTGGTCGGGCACGGTGATGGCGATGCCCTTGGCACCGGCGGCGATGGCGTCGGTGATGGCGCTGATCGCGAGGTTGGCGTCGAGCTCGACGTTGATGACGCTCGCCTTGTAGCCGAGCGCCTCGGCCGCCGCGGTGAAGCCGTTGCCCTGGTCGATGAAGTACTGCTGGGTACCGGACTTGTTGATGTTGACGATCAGCTTGTCCTGCGCGCTCGCCACGCCGGCGAACGTCGCGCCGAGAAGGCCGGCGGCCACGATCGTGCTGCCGAGCAGCCGGATGAATTTGGTCATATGGTCCTCCCTGACCGATTTTGAGGTCACCGATGCCACCCGTTCCCTGTGCGGCGCGGACAACGCTCGATTGACGTCGCGAACGATCATCTGTTTATCATACAAAGTCAACGCGGCATCGTCATGTCGCCGCATGGGAAGGACAAAGATGCAGCGGCTGGCCGGCAGGATCGCGATCGTCACCGGCGCCGGGCAGGGCATCGGCGAGGCCATTGCGCGGCGCTTCGCGGCGGAGGGCGCGCTGCTCGCCCTGGCCGAGCGCGACGCCGAGCGCGGCGAAGCGGTCGCGGCCAGCCTGCGGCAAAGCGGCGCGAACGCAGTGGCGATTCGCACCGACGTCGCCGATGCGGCCAATGTCACGGCCACGGTGGCCGAGGTCGCAGCGCGCCTCGGCCCGCCGGACATCCTGGTCAACAATGCGGGCATCGCGGTATTCGGCGACCCGCTGTCGATCACCGACGCCGACTGGCAGCGCTGCATGTCGGTCGACCTCGACGGCGCCTGGCATTGCTGCCGCGCCGTGCTGCCGCACATGCTGGAAAAGGGCGGCGGAGCGATCATCAACATCGCCTCCAACCATGCCTTCCAGATCATGCGCAACACCTTCCCCTACCCCATCGCCAAGCATGGGCTGCTCGGGCTGACCCGCTCGCTGGCGCTCGAATATGCCGATCGCGGCATCACCGTGAACGCGATCTCGCCGGGCTATATCGACACGCCGCTCAACCGTGAGATATTCGCGGCGGACCCCGATCCCGACGCGCGCGCCAAGGTCGAGGCGCGCCAGCCGGTGAAGCGCCTCGGGCGGCCGGAGGAGATCGCTGCCATCGCCACGCTGCTCGCCTCGGATGAGGCGCGCTTCATCGTCGGGGCCAATATCGTCGCCGATGGCGGCGTCACCATCCGCATGTACGAATAGGGAGACAGCCATGAGCGTCAAGGTTTCTACCGCGGTCGCCTGCCACAATATGCTGGGCGAGGGCTCCTACTGGGACGCACGGCGCGGCCTGTTGTGGTGGCTCGACGTGCCGCTGCCCTCGCGGCTGTTCAGCCTCGATCCGGCAAGCGGCGACGTGAAGAGCTACGCCATGCCCGAGATGATCACCAGCGTGCGGGCGAAGACGGACGGCAGCGGCCTGATCGTCGCCTGCCACAGCGGCATCAGCAGCTTCGACTACGCCTCGGGAACGCTCACCCATGTGCTGCGCCCCGAGCCGCAGAAGCCCTATAACCGCTCCAATGACGGCGGCACCGATGCGCGCGGCCGCTTCTGGTTCGGCACGATGCAGAACAATATTCAACCGAATGGCGCGCCGATCGAGCTGGTCGAGGGCGCGGGCACGCTCTACCGGCTCGACCCCGACATGACGCTGACGCCGTTCGAGACCGGCATCTGGGTGGCGAAC
>JBDHTK010000120.1:0-9508 GCA_039808625.1 Devosia sp.
GGCTCATCGCCGCTGGAACGGCGGTCCATGGTGCGGCATGGCCGCACAAAAACGCCGCCTCGGGCTTCCCCGGGCGGCGGTGTTTCTGATTGCCTTCGGATGTGGGCGCGGCTTACGCGGCGTAGCTTTCCAGCCACTTGCTGAGGCCGGCCTTGGGTGTGCCCGCGCCGATCTTCATGTCGACGGCCTCGCCGCCCTTGTAGAGGATCATGGTGGGAATGGAGCGAACCCCGTACTTCACCGTCGTCGAGGGGTTTTCGTCGACATTGAGCTTGACGATCTTCACCTTGCCCTGGAGCTCGGTCGAAAGCTCCTCGAGCACCGGCGCGATGGCCCGGCACGGACCGCACCATTCGGCCCAGAAATCGACCAGCACCGGTTCTTTGGACGAAAGCACTTCCTCGCCGAAATTGGCGTCGGAAACGTGGGTTGTCATATGGAGTTCCCTTTAGGCTTTACGGCTTCATGCGAAGCGGCGGTTGATTGATCCAAAAGCTAGGAAGAGTCCAGCCACGCTGCAATCCTTATCACCCTATGGTGAAGCCGGCCACCTTTTCGGCGAGCCTGTCCGCCGGCAGATTCATGAGCGATTCCAAGCCTGTCCACAGGATGGCGGCACGCACCGGGCGGCCCGGGAAGAGCTGGGTTGCGACCAGCGCATAAAGCCCCAGCTGGGTGAGATAGGCCGCCGGCACCCCCGCCGCCGTCGCCGGCGCCGCCGCGTCCGACTTGTAGTCGACGACGAGCACCGCCGCCGGCGTCACCACCAGCCGATCGATCCGCCCGGCAATGGTGACCGGCGCGCCGTGGCGCGTCGCGCGCGCCAGGATCGGCACCTCGCCGCGCGAGTCGGGCCCGAACAGCGGCGCGAGCTCCGGCCGCGTCAGCAGCGCCCGCGCCTTCTGCGCCAGCGCCTCGTGCTGCTCCGGCGCTGCCGGCAGCAGCGCCGCCAGCGCCTTGCGCGAAACGGCGTCCCACAGCGCCGGGTCGAGGCGTGCGAGGTGATGCAGCAGCGCGTGCAGCGCCAGCCCCGCGGCCCGCGCCGCCTCGGGATCGCGCCGCTCGGCCAGCGCCTCGGCGTCGGTTTCGAGCGCCTGCGCCGGGCTCACCTCCGCATCGAGCCGTGATGGGCGGATGATGCGCCGCAGCTGATAGGCCGGCAGCGCGGGCAGCGCCGCCGCCGGCGCCGCCGCGCCCGGCCGTGCCGCGGTGGCTGCGGCCGCTGCCGGCGCCGTCCGCGCGCGGGGATAGATCAGCGTTCCATCGGCCAGCGCTTCCGCCTCCGCCGCGAGCGCCTCGGCGATGGCCTCGTACCAGCTTCCGGCGAGCGTGCCGGTCTTGCTCAGCGCTCCGGTGACGTAGAGCTCGTCCTCGGCGCGCGTCATCGCTACATAGAGCTTGCGCCAGTATTCGTCCTGCAGATTCTCCTCGTCGCCGTCGCGGATGCTCAGCGTTGCCGGCGTGTGCGCCTTGCTGCCGCCGGCATGGATGAAGAGCGGCGTGCGCCCGCCGCGCATATGGACCGGCTTGCCCGTCTTGCCGGCGCTGGTGCTGGCCGCGTCGGCGAGGATGACGATGGGCGCCTCGAGCCCCTTGGCGCCGTGCACGGTCATGACGCGCACACCCTCGCCGGATTCGGCCAGCTCGCGCTTGATGCTGACGGCGCTCTCGCGCAGGCTGACGAGGAAACCGAGCAGCGAGGGCTGCGGCCCGCGCTCGCTGTCGAGCGCCAGCTCGAGGAAGGCGGCGACCACGTCGTCGACCTCGGCGCCGAGCCGCGCGTGCAGGCGCCTGAGCCCGCCCTCGGCATAGAGCACCTGCGCGAAGAACTCGAAGGGCCGCGCGAAATCGGCCTCGGCGCGCCAGGCCTCGAGCTGCCCATGGGCGGCGCGCGCGCTGGCCAGCGGCGAGGCGCCGAGCGCCGCCCACAGCGTCTCGCCGGGGGCGCGCGGCTGCGCGATGGCGAAGAGCTCGTCCTCGCTCACGTCGAACAGCGGCGAGCGCAGCAGCGCCGCCAGCTGCAGATCGTCGGCGGGGGTGAGCAGCACGTCGCCCAGCGCCATGAGGTCGCGCACTGCGATGTGGCTCGTCACCGCCAGCCGGTCGGCGCCCGGCGTCGGCAGGCCGGCGCGCAGCAGGGCACGGATCACCTCGTGGAACAGCGCTCCACGCGTCTGCACCAGGACCAGCACGTCGCCCGGCGTGATCGCCCGCCCGCGCGCCGCCAGCGGCCGGCCCGCGTCCACCCAGCGCCGGATTTCCCCGGCGATGCGCTCGGCCACCTGCCGTGCCGCGCTCGGCGTGGGCGGCGGCACGGCGGTGGGCCAGGCGCTCGGGTCGGTCGCCTCGCCGGCCTCGGCGATGGGCGGCCACAGCGTCACCAGCCCGCCCGTGTCGCGGCGTGCGCTGTCATGCGGCTCGTAGCCCTCCTCCGACAGGATGCCGCGCCGCAAGTCGGGGCGCGCAAAGGTCAGGTCCACCGCTTCGAGGATGCGCGGCAGCGTGCGGAAGCTCGTCTTCAGCGGCACCGCATCGAAGGTCAGCCGCGCCGTCCTGACAAGCAGCGCATATTCGGCGCCCTGGTCGACGAACAGCGTCGGGTCGGCGCCCTGGAACGAATAGATCGACTGCTTCTTGTCGCCCACCGCGAAGATCGTGCGCCGGCGCGCCGCCGCCGCGTCGCCATCGAAGAAATCGTCGGTCAGCGCCTGCACCACCTGCCATTGCTGCAGATTGGTGTCCTGGCTTTCGTCGACCAGCACATGGGTGATGCCGCTGTCGAGCTTGTAGCGTACCCACGGGCCGCTGCCCGGTGCGGCGAGCAGCCGCTGCAGCGCCGCGATGAGGTCGTCGAAATCGACGAGCGAGCGGCTGCGCTTTTCCGCCTCATAGGCGTCGGTGATCGCCGCGAGGACGTCGAGCAGCGCCTCCGAGCGCTCGATCAGCTCGGCCGCGACGAGCTGCTGCGCCAGCCGCTCGAGCCGGGTCGCTTCGGCCGCGAGTCGTGCGGCGAGGTCGGGCAGGGCGTCGGCGTCGGCCCTGGCGAGGAGTCTTGCCCGCGCCGCGCCCTCCTTGGTGAGGAAGGCGTCGCGCAGCAGCGCCGGGTCGGGCCGCGCCGGGTCGATGGCGCCGAGCTTCTCGGCGAGGCGGTGCCCCGCCGGCAGGCGGGCGCTGAGCGCCGCGTGGTCGCCGGCGCTCAGCGTGTAGCCCGCCGCCATTTCCGTCAGCACGCCCTCGCGCGGCGCCCCGGCGCCGAAGCCGTGGAGCTGGCGCAGGGCGTGCTTGGCGACGTCGCGCCGCGCCAGCACCTGGCGCAGCAGCGGTTGCTCGCCGAGCGCCGTGTCGATCGCCTCGCCGATCTGGCTGTCGCTCATGAGCCCGAACAGCGTTGCCACCGCCGCGGCCGCGCCGCCGCCGCCCAGCCCCTCCGCCAGCACCGCCTCGCGCGCGCCCAGCACGATGCGCGCCCGCTCGCCGTCGTCGAGCACGCTGAAGTCGAACGGCACCTGCGCCTCGCGCGGAAACCGGTGCAACACGCTTTCGCAGAAGGCGTGGATGGTCATGATCTTGAGCCCGCCCGGCGTCTCGAGCGCATGGGCGAACAGCGTGCGCGCCCGGTTGCGCCGCGCCGCGTCGGGCCGCGCGCCATCGGTCTCCGCCACCGCCGCGTCCAGCGCCGCGTCGTCGAGCAGCGCCCAGGCGCCCAGCCGCGCCGACACGCGCTTGCGCATCTCGGCCGCCGCCGCCTTGGTATAGGTGAGGCACAGGATCTGCTCGGGCGGCGTGCCGCTGAGCAGCAGCCGCAGCACGCGCTCGGTCAGGACATGTGTCTTGCCCGAGCCGGCATGCGCCGACACCCATACCGAGCTTTGCGGGTCCGCCGCGCGCCGCTGCCGCGCGATCACGTCGGCGCTGAGCGTCACCTGCCGGCTCATTCGTCCGCCCCCGCCGTCAGCGTCCACTCGTCGGTGCGTGCCAGGTGGTCGTAGTCGCCAGCGAAGCGCTGCGTCAGGTCCGGGCGGATGCGCGCCGCCAGCGGCAGCGCGTCGCTGAGCAGCAGCGCCGCGATATGGCCCTGCGCCCGCCGGAAGGCGTCGTCCACCATCTCGTCCAGCGTCATGCCGTCGGCCGTGCGGAACGACGTTCTGGTGAAGGCGTCGGGCCCGAGCCCGATCTTGATATAGGTGAGCGCCGCCGTCGCGCGCCGCCCGAGTTCGGCAAAGCCGCCCTCGCGTGCCAGTGCCGCCTCGAGCAGCAATTGCGGTGCCTCGAATTCGCGCATGCGCTTGGCCGAGGGCACCGTGCCGGTCTTGAAGTCGATGATCTCGAGCCGGCCGTCATGGCGCAGGTCGAGCCGATCGGCGCGGCCGGCGAGCACGAACGGCTCCGCCAGCATGAGCGTCAGCTCGCCCGTTTGCTCGGCATGGCGGCGCGCGATCTCGGCCTGCCGGCCGCGCTCGAAGGCGAGGAACTGCTCGGCCGTGCGTGCGAAGCGTTCGAGCCAGATGGCGCGGCGCGCCGCGATGGCGTCGAGGCCGGCAAACACCTCCTCGGCCAGCGCCAGTAGCCGCGCCGGTGCCTCGGGCGCCATCACGTCGTGCGCCTCCACGAAGCGCGCGAAGATCTCGTGGATCATGGTGCCGCGCTCGCGCGCCTCGGGCACTGCCCCCAGCGGATCGCGGCGCCTGAGCCGCAGCACATGGCGCGCATAAAGGTCGTAGGGCGAGCGCATCAGCGTCTCGATCTCGGTGATCGACAGTCGCCTTGGCCGCAGCGCCGCCGGCCGGCGCGGCGGCGGGCGCTGCGCCGGCCGCACCTCGGGGCTGGCGTCGAGGGCGCGCGCCTGCGCCAGCCAGCCGGCGCCCGCGGCGCGCAGCGCCGCCACCGCCTCGCGCCCGACCAGCGCGTCGAGCCGCTGCACCAGCCGCGAGGGCAGGGCCGGCGCCGTGCCGAGCCGCTCGGCATAGGCGATCACCACCTTGGCGTTGCCCATCGCCATCGCGAAATCATGCGCCGCGAGCCCCTGCCGCCGCTCGGGCGGCGCGAGCCCGATGCCGAGCCGCATGCCGCGGCTGAGCCACGGCCCGGGGTCGGCGGCGGGCGGCCACACATCCTCGTTGAGGCCGGCGAGGATCATCAGGTCGGGGCTCATCAGCCGCGCTTCGAGCTCGCCCCAGATATGGATGTCGTCGCGCCGCCGCTCCGCCGCGCGGCTGCTGGCGCCCGCCATCAGCGCCGCCAGCACGCCATCGAGTGCCACGGGCGCGAACGCCGCGCCCCGCTCGTCCAGTGCCGCGAGCTCGTCGGCCCAGCGGCGGAAGGCCTCGCCTCCCGGCACCTGGGCCGCCCCGCTCAGCGCCGCGACGGATGCCGCCAGCGCTGCCGCCAGCGCCGGCCCGTCGATCAGCGGCCGCGCCAGCAGCGCGGTGAGCGGCGCCAGCGCCGCGCCCAGCGCCGCGAGCAGCGCCAGGATCTCCTCGTCGTGGCACAGCGCCGCGATGCCGGCGAGGCCGGGCAGGGGGCGGCTGCCGCGCAGGCCGAGATCGAGCGCCTCGCTCAGCCGGCCGATCTCGGCGCGGCTGCGCCCCAGCGTCACCGCGCCGTTGCGCAGCAGCGCCACGAGGGCGACGGGCGAAAAGTCCGAGGCGGCCAGGGTCAGCACCTGCCGCGCCAGCCGCCCCGCCGCCGTCTGGTAGAGTGGCGTTCCGGCCGGATCGTCGACGACGATGCCGAAGCGGCGGAGCTCGGCGGCGATGCGGCGGCCGAGCGTCTGGTCGCGCGTCACGATGCCCACGCTCTCGCCGGCCGCCAGCGCCGCGCGGGCGCCGAGCGCGACGGCGCGCGCCTCGAGGTCGGCATTGGGCGCGGCGATGATGGCGACGCCGGCGAGCGCCGCCGCCACCTCGCCGCGCGCCGCCGGCCAGTGCCGCGTCTCCTCGGGCAGCGCCAGCGCCGTGCGCACCAGCCGCGTGCGCGCTGCCGCGCCCCCCAGCTCCTCGACCTCGGCGATGCCGGCGCCCAGCGCCCCGAGCAGCTTTACCATCCCGTACTGCGCGTGGCCCTCGGTGTTGTCGCCGCCCAGCAGCGCCTCGTGCTGGTCCGCCGTGAGGCTGGTGTCGAGGCCGGGCAGCACCAGCGCCCCGCGCTCGCGCCGCGTGATGGCCGCGAGCAGCGCCGCCGTGGCCGGGATCGAGCCGGTCGAGCCCGCCGCGATCACCGGCCGCTCGCCGTGGAGCAGCGCCAGCGTCGCCGCCTGCCGCCTTAGCCGCGCATTGCGCGCCGCCGCCGCGTCGGTGCGGCCGCGCTCGGCGAGGATGGCCGGCCAGGCGGCGAGCGCGATGTCGAGAAAGGCGAGGATCTCCTGCCAGTTGCCGGCCAGCTCCTCGGGCACGAGGTTCCTGAGCGCGGCCGGCGCCACCCCCTCGATGCTGAGATCGTCGATCAGCTCGCCCAGCGAATCCGCCAGCGCGAAGAGTTCGGCGGCATTGGGCGGCGTCGCGAAGCCCCCGGCGCCCAGCGCGAACTGGTGCACCAGCCGCGACAGCGTCAGCCGCCTTTCGAGCAGGCTCGCGACCGGCGGCGCCGGCGGCGCGTCGAAGGGCGGCAGGAACGGCTCCTCCTCCTCGGCCTCGCCGCCCAGCGCGCGGATGTCGGGGAGCAGCGCCGCGCCGCCCAGCCGCGCCGCGAACAGCTCGGCCAGCACCAGGCGGGCGCGCCGCGTCGGCAACAGGATGGTGACGTCGGCGAGCCCGAAGGGCTGCGTCAGGTCCCAGCCGCCGAGCAGCGTGCCGTCCAGCACCTTGTCGGCGAGCCGCGGCAGGAACGGCGCGTGCGGCGCGATCGTATAGAGCCCGCGCCGGCTCACCACGCGATCTCCGCCAGCCGCCCCGCGCCGCCGGGCGGAATGTCGAGCGTCACCGTCATCGTCGCCCGCTCGCGCAGCTCCGGCGCCCGTTCGGGCCACTCGACGAGAACGATCGCCTCGGGCCTCTCGAAGAGCCCCAGCTCGTCGATCTCGCGCGCCGATCCCAGCCGGTAGAGGTCGGCATGCAGCACCGGCCCCGTCGCGGCCTCGTAGGGCTGCACCAGCGCGAAGCTCGGCGAGGGCACGTCGAGCGCCGCGTCGCCCGCCAGCGCTCGCACCATGCTGCGCGCCAGCGCCGTCTTGCCGGCGCCGAGCCCACCCTCGAGCAGCACGAGGTCGCCCGGCTTCAGGCTCGCGGCCAGCCGCCGGCCCAGCGCCGCCGTGGCGTCGTCGTCGGCAAGAAAAACGCGCTCGCTGTCCATCGCCGCTTCGGTAGCATTCCTTGCCGGCGGAAACGAGCTATTCGGCGGCGGTGCTGGCCAGCGCCGTCGTCAGCGGCAGGCTCACCACCACCCGGCTGCCGCGCGGCTCGCGCCGCTCGACGCTGATCGTGCCGGCATGCAGGTGCACGAAGGAGCGCACGATGGCGAGGCCGAGCCCGGCGCCGCGCTGGCGCGCCGAGCTGCCGGCGGCGTCGGCGTGGTTGGAGAGCGCGGCGCGCATCTCCTCGCTGGTCTGCGTGCCGTCGTCCTCGACGGTGAAGATCATGCGCCCGCCGCGCGCCACCACGGCCAGCCGCACCCGGCCGCCGGGCTCGGAGAAGCGGGCGGCGGTGGAGAGCAGGTTGTAGAGCACCTGCACGATGCGCGTGCCGTCGGCAAAGAGCGGCGGCAGGGGCTCGGGAACGTCGATCTCGATATTGAGCGGCGCCTCGCCGTCCACGGCCGGGAAGGTCGCGGCGAGCCCGGCGCGCGCCTTGTCGATCAGCACCTCGACGTCCTGCGGCTCGGGCTTCATCTCGGCGATGCCGGCATCGACCGTGGCGAGGTCGAGGATGTTGTCGATGAGCACGCCCAGCGTCACGCTCGCGGCGCGGATATAGTCGGTATAGGCGCGCTGCTTGTCGGTCAGCGCCCCGGCTGCCTCCGATGCCAGGAGCTCGGCAAAGCCGATGATGTTGGTCAGCGGCGAGCGCAGCTCGTAGCTGACATTCTGCACGAACGCGTCCTTCAGCCGGTCGGCCGTGATCAGCGCCTCGTTGCGCTCCTTGAGCAGGTTCTGGTAGTTGGCGCTCTCGGTCACGTCGACGAAGGTCATCATCGTCTGCCCGTCGGGCAGGCGCGTGATGGCGTAGTCGAGCATGCGCCCGTCGGCGCGCGTGATGCGGCCCTTGCCGTCGGTGCGCGTCGGGTTGAGGTCGACGATGCCGCGCTTCAGCGCCCGCCACAGGCTGGCCCCGTCCTCGGGCAGGGCCTCGCTCACTGCCGCGATGATGGCGTCGATATGCGGATGCGCGTCGAGCAGGTTGGTCGGCAGCTTCCACAGCGTCGACAGGCGCGGATTGGCGAGCGTCAGCCGGCCATTGGTGCCGAACACGGCGACGCCCTCGTTGAGCGCGTTGAGCGTCGAGCGCTGCACGTCGAGCTGCGTGCGGTGCTGGCTCTTGAGCTTGAGCTGGTCGGTGATGTCCTCGAAGACGTAGATGACGCCGCCCTGCGGCCCGGCCGGCGCCGAGATCACCTGCACCGTGCGGCCGTCGGGCAGGTGCCACGGCGCGCTCTCGCGCGGCGCCGCGAGGCTGTAGGATTGCAGGTGCCGCGCGCGCCACGCCTGGTAGTCGGGTTCGGCCGGCAGCATGCCCTCGGTGCGCAGCCGGTCGAGGATGGCGCGCTCGTCGAGGCCGGGCCTGAGCCAGGCCGGGTCGAGCTGCCACAGCCGCGCATAGGCGCGGTTGCACTGTACCAGCCCGCGCCCGGCGTCGAAGATCGCGACCGGCGTCGTCAGCGCGTCGATGATGGCGCCCAGATGCGCCAGCGCGTCGCCGGCGGGCGCCGGCGCGGCCGCCGCGGCGGGCCGGGGCCTGAGATAGGCGCCGCGCGCCGCGCCCAGGCTGAAGGGCACGAGCTCGCGCCCGCTGGCCTCGGCCATCGCCTCGGGCGGCCCCGGCCGCCCCTTGGTGAGCGCCGCATAGGCCGCGTTGGCCGTGGCGACGCTCTGGCCGTCGCCATAGAGCAGGGCCGGGTCGGGAAGGCTCGCGACGAACTGCGCCGCCATGTCGCCCGCCGCGGCGCCGGGCCGGGGCGGCACCGGCAGCGGGCTGAGGCGCAGCGCCATGCCGGCACCCGGCGTCCAGCCCGTGGCCCGCACGGCGCGCCCGTCGCGGCGCGTCAGCGTCAGGTCGAAGCCCTGCCCGCCGCTGCGCAGCGCCGCGAGATGCGTCGTCAGCGCCGCGGCGTCGGCGTCGCCCAGCCAGGCCTCGAAATCGAGCGCCGCGCCGGCATGCCGGCCGGCCGGCAGCACCGCCGTGGCGGGGCCGAGGAATTTCGGGCCGGCCTTGGCCGACCACCTGACGGTGAGTTCGCCGGTGCCGGCGAGCAGCGCCTCGTAGTCGTCGATCTCGGCGCGCAGGCTGGCGATCTGCTCGGCGGCGCGGCGCGCCGCCTGCCGGCTCTCGCGCCCGAGGCGCCGCACGATGGCGACGGC
>JBDHTK010000121.1:0-9467 GCA_039808625.1 Devosia sp.
CGCTCGTCATTGCCGCCGCCGAGGCCGGCGCCGCGATGGCGGCCGACCGCGTCGATCTCGTCGATGAAGATGATGCAAGGCGCGTTCTTCTTGGCCTGCTCGAACATGTCGCGCACGCGGCTGGCGCCGACGCCCACGAACATCTCGACGAAGTCGGAGCCCGAAATGGTGAAGAACGGCACGTTCGCCTCGCCGGCGACGGCGCGCGCGATGAGCGTCTTGCCGGTGCCCGGCGGGCCGACCAGCAGCACGCCGCGCGGGATGCGCCCGCCCAGCCGCTGGAATTTGCCGGGGTCCTTCAGGAACTCGACGATCTCCTCGAGGTCCTGCTTGGCCTCGTCGACGCCGGCCACGTCCTCGAACGTCACCTTGCCATGCGTCTCGGTGAGCAGCTTGGCGCGCGACTTGCCGAAGCCCATCGCGCCGCCGCGGCCGCCGCCCTGCATCTGCCGGATGAAGAAGAACCACACGCCGATGATGACGATGAAGGGCAGCCAGCTCGACAAGAGGATCGACCAGAAGGGCGACGAATCCGGCGCCTTGGCGGTGATCTGCACCCCGCGGCTCTCGAGCCGCGGCACCACGTCGGTGTTGGGCGGCACGATGGTCTCGAAGCGCGTGCCGTTGCTCAGCGTGCCCTGGATCACGTCGTCGACGATGACGACGGAGCTCACATTGCCGGCATCGACGTCGCGCATGAACTCCGAATAGCTCTTGTCCGACACGGAGCGGTTGATGGTCGAGGATTGGAACACCGAAAACAGGCCCATCAACATGAAGAGTATGATGAGCCAGATGGCGAAGTTGCGGAAATTGACGTTCATCAATCCTGTCCTGGATGACCGGCAGAGCGGGGAGGAAAGCCGGGAATTCCGGCAAAGATAAGCCCCGCATGACGGCGTTACAAGGGCGGCAGGGTGCGTGCAAACGCCCCGCGCCGACGCGGTTAACCGGATGCCGCGGCGGCGGCCGGGCGACGCTGTGCGCGGCGCGGCCCCTCGCGGCGGACGGTGATGGTTCCGGCACGGGCCGCGATCACGCAGCCATGCAGCGTCGCCGCCTTCATGGCCGTCCCCGATTGCAGCGCCGCCTGCATGGCCTCGAGGGGCCCGAGCGGCGCCGGCTGGCGATTGCCGGACACGAGCTGGAGCACCTGGCCGAGCAGCTCCGTCCCGACCAGCGGATTGAGGGCGGCGAATTTGCCATGCGCCAGCTCGAACCGGCCGTCCTCGACCGGCACGACGACCTGCGCCCAGGCGGCGTCCACCGCGTCGGCCACCAGCGCCGCGACCGCCTCCATGCGCCGCGCCAGCGTGCCCAGCCGCTCACTGCTCAATCCCATCGCAGCGAGCGCCGGCTGGAACTGCCGCCAGCGCACGCGCTCGTAGGCGGGGTCGGCATTGGACGGATCGGCCGCGGGGGCGAGGCCGGCGGCGGCGACCACGGCCCTGAGCGCCGCGGGATGGACGCCGAGCAGCGGCCGATACACCTCGCAGCCCTCGACGACGCTCAGCGCGCGCATGCCCGCGAGTCCGGCCACGCCGCTGCCGTGGGCGAGGCGCATGAGCACCGTCTCGGCCTGATCGGCGAGGTGGTGGGCGGTGAGCAGCAGCTCGGCACCGTCCTCGGCCATCGCGGCGGCGATGAGCCGGTAGCGCGCGGCGCGCGCCGCCGCCTGCACCCCGCTCGCAGGCTTGTCGCCCTGCCAGCGGAGCAGGCGCGCCGCGAGCCCGAGCCTGTCGGCCTCGCGCACGACCATTGCCGCCTCGTCTGCGGCTTCGGGGCGCAACCCGTGATCGACGGTATAGACGATGAGGCGCGGCCGCGCCGGCGCGCGTGCCCATGCGGCCGCGAGCAGCAGCAGCGCCAGCGAATCGGGCCCGCCGGAGACGGCGAGCCCGAGGGTCGTGCAGGCGCTCAGCGGCGCGAACAGCGCCTCGACGTCGAGCCCGCTCACGCCGGGCAACTGGCCTTCTGCCTTTCCTGCTCGAGCCGTTGCAGGAAGGCCGCGGGCTGGTCGGGATAGCGCTTCTTCACCTCGAAATAGGTGCGGCACGCCGTATCGGTCTCACCGGCGCCGGCCAGCGCCATGCCGAGCTTGAACAGCAGGTCGGGGGCCCGCGGCGAGCTCTCATAGGCCTGGAAGCCGGTGAGCAGCACGTCCGCCGCCTCGTCATAGGCGCCGCGCTGCAACAGCGCCTCGCCCAGCCAGTTGGTGGCGTCGGCGGCCTGCGGGTCCTTGGGATAGAGCGCCACGAACTGGCGGAACTGCTCCTCGGCAAAGGCGTAGTCGCCGCGCGTGATGGCGTCGTACCCCGCGGCATATTGCGCCTCGGCATCGCCGTTCGACAGCTCGCGCGAGCTGTCGAGGCTGAGATCGAGTGGAACACCGTTCGGCGTGCCCAGCGCGCCCATCGTCGTGGCGCCGCTCTGACCCTGCCCGAGCAGCGGATCGGCGGAATCGCCGAGATCGTCCATCGGCTGATCGGCAATGACCGGCGCGTCGTCGTCGGCGCCGGCCGGCGCGGCGGGAAGGGTTTCGCCCGTTGCGGGCTGCGGCGCCTCGCCGGCGGGCATCGCGCCCCCGGATTGAGGAGCCGCCTCAGTTTTTCCCGCGCCACCGCCTTCCAGCTGCTGGAAGCGGAACTCGTTGTCGTCCTGCATCTGCTGGAACTGCGTCTGCATCTGCGTCAGCGAGAACTGCAGGCCCTCGATCTGGCCGGTGAGGCTGCGCACCTGGTCCTCAAGCTCCTGGATGCGCACGGCGAGCTGCGCCTCCGAGCGCGACTGCGCAGAAACGAAGGCGGGCGCGAAGACGCCCGCCGCGAGGACCGCGGCGAGGGCGACGAGCCCCTGCCTTGCCCCCTTCGATAGGGTTAGACGCACATTCGATCTCCGTGGATGGACTGGACGATGAAAGACCATGGGACAAACATCATGGATACGCAGGAATTTCGACAAAAAGAAAGCGCCGGGACCCCGGATAGAAGGGGCGCCCGGCGCTTATGCCTCCGTGCCGGCGCTGACGCGCCGTCACGCCTACTGAACGACCGTCACAGCACGGCGATTTTGTGACCAGCACGAAATATCGTCGCAAATGGCCACCGGCCGCTCCTTGCCGAACGACTTTTGCTGGATGCGCGTGGCGTTGACGCCACGGCTGACGAGGTAATTGACCACCACCGAGGCGCGCCGGGCGCCGAGCGCGATGTTGTACTCGCGCGTGCCGCGCTCGTCGGCATGGCCTTCGATGAGGATGCGGTAGCTCGAATATTTGTTGAGCCAGGCGGCCTGCTTGTCGAGCGTCGCCTGCGCCGTGGCGGTGAGCGCCGACGAATCGGTTTCGAAGAACACCCGGTCGCCGACGGTGACGAGGAATTCCTGCTGGCTGCCCGGCGCGCCGCCGCCCGGCCCGAGATTGCCGACGCCGGTTCCGTTCCGCGAACAGGCGGCAAGCACGACGACGAGGCCGATCAGCGCAACGGTGCGCAACAGGCCGAGAACAGGCGTTGAGAAACGCATCCGGATGGCTCTCCTGAAGGAAATCTGCTGCCCGCCTTTTACTGCGCGTTATCTTAAGGCGGCGTGGACCGGCGTGGTTAATCGAAGCTCAACATGGCCCCAATGTGGCGGAAATCCGCCCTTCTTGGCCCTGTTGCAGAGGAGGCACAGGCCCCCTTGGCTGTCGGCCTCATCGCGAACTATGGTTCACGCATCATTGCAAGGGGGGCCAATAGACTGCCGCTCAAGACGATCCGTTCGATGGCTCGCAATATTTCGACGATGCCAAGTCGCAAGCTGAGCTGATGAGGGATGCACTGGCGGCCGGCGACGCGGCCTTTATCGCCGACGCCCTCGGCATCGTCGCCCGCGCGCGGCATGACCGCCATTGCGAGGGAAGCGGGGGTAACGCGCGAGGCGCCCTACACGGCGCTGAGCGAGGACGGCGACCCGCGCCTGTCCACGCTGCCCGGCGTGGCGCGCTCGGCCTCAAGCTGTCGGCCGAGGCGCGCACCGAACCTCCGGGAAGACACCCGCGGCGCAGGCGCCCTCACGAGCGGCGCAGCGGGCCCCAATTGGGGTCGGAGGCGTAGGTGCTGGTCTTGATCTGCTGCTCGTTGCGGCCCCAGATGTCCACCATCCACAGGCCCGGGCCGGCATCGCCGCCGGCGTCGCGGAAAAACATGATGACGCGGCCATTGGCACAGAAGGTCGGGCCCTCGGCGTGGAAGCTGTCGACGAGGATGCGCTCGCCCGAGCCGTCGGGCTTCATGGTGCCGATCTGGAAGCGCCCGCCGGCCTGGCGGGTATAGGCGATGAGGTCGCCCTTGGGCGACCACACCGGCGTCGAATAGCGCCCCTCGCCATAGGAGATGCGCTGCGCCCCGCCGCCGCCCGCGCCCATGATGTAGAGCTGCGGCGCTCCGCCCCGGTCAGATTCGAACACGATTCTGGAGCCGTCCGGGGAATAGCATGGCGAGGTGTCGATGGCCGCCCCCGAGGTGAGCTGCACCGGCTTGGAGCCGTTGACACCGGCGGCGTAGATATTGGTCACGCCGCCATTCGACACCGAGAACGCCACGGTCGAGCCGTCCGGCGAAAAGCGCGGCGCGAACGACATCGGCGCGTTGTTGATGAGCTTGCGCGACTTGCCGCCCAGCGCCGCGACATAGACCTGCGGGTTGCCGTCGTCATAGGCGGTGAAGGTCAGCGAGCCGTTGTCGCGGCTGAGGCGCGGCGTCAGCGTCAGCGCCGCGCCCGAGCTCAGCACCTGCACATTGGCGCCGTCCTGGTCCATGATGGCGAGCTGCTTCTTGCGGTTGGCCTTCGGCCCGCTTTCGGCGACGAACGCCACCTGGCTGTCGAAATAGCCGCTCTCGCCGGCGAGCGAGGCGTAGATCGCGTCGGAGACGATATGGGCGATGCGCCGCGAGCTCTGCGGATCGGCGCCGTACTGGTTGCCCGCCACCTGCTGCGCCGCCTGCGTGTCCCACACGCGCACGGCCGAGGTCACCTGCCCGCCGCGCTCCACCTGCCCCATCACCAGCGCGTCGACATTGGCGGCCCGCCAGGCGCCGAAGTCGGGCGTGTTGTTGACGTCGCCCACCCGCGCCGGCAGCGACGCCGGGTCGAGCGGCACGAACAGGCCCGAGCGCTTGAGATTGGCGCGCACGATGTCGGCGATCTCGCGCCCGAAGGCCGCGTCGGACGAAGCGAAATCGGGAATGGCGATGGGCAGCGGCACGAAATTGCCGCCCGACACGATGATCTCGACCAGCGCCCGCACGGGCGTGGTGGCGGCCGCCGTCGCGGCCAGAACGCCGGAGGCGAGGCCCAGCTTCAGCAGATGTCGCCTGGTGACTGCGTGCATCCAAAACTCCTTCAGTGTCCTGTGGCGCGGCCCTAGAGCAGCTCGCGCGGATCGAATGTGGCTCTCACGTCCTGGCTGGTCGCCATCAGATACGGCCCGCAGCGCATGACGGCGCGCTGCGCCGCCGAGGCCAGCGCGCGTTCGAGCGGCGTCGCGGTGCCCGACAGGATGGTCGGCGTACTGCCGACCCTGCCACCCGCGTCGATGCTGAACATCAGCTGCGCCGTGATGCCGGCCTCGGCCGCGCCGGCCGGAATGTTCATGCAGTTCTTGATCTGCGCCACCAGCCCGTCGAGCTGCGACTGGCTGAGCGTCGCGGACCGCCCCGTCTCCTTGCCCAGCGTCGGCGAGCCGCCGGCACCGGTGGCGGCGCCGCGCGACTTTTCGAGGTTCTGGATCAGCGCGTCGAGGTCGGCGTCGCGGCTGTCGGTGCTCGCCGCCTTGGCCGGCTTCGGCGTTTCCTTGGGCTTTTCCGCCGGCTTCGGCGTCTCCTTGGGCTTCTCGGCGGCCTTGGGCGTGGGGGTGACCGGCTGTGGCTTGGCTTCGGCGACCCTGGTTTCCGCCGGCTGCTTGGCGGGCGCGCGCTGCAACTGCGCCGGACGCATCGCCGGGATCGGCGGCGCCGGCGCCTCGGCTACTGCCTCGGCCGCGACCTCGGCCGGCGCCGTCTCGACCTCGGGCGCCGGTTCGGGGGCTGCCGCGGGCGCCGGCTCGGGCGGTACAGCTTCAGGCGGCGCCGGCGTCGGCTCGGGTTCCGGGGCCGGCTCGGGCATCGGCTCGGGCGCGGTGTTGGTGACCGGCGCCGGCGTCGGAATCTCGGTCTGCTGCGGCGTGAGCTGGTCCTCGCTCGTGTTGCCGGTCGGCTCGGCCAGCTCGGCCGGCCTCTCCGTCTCCGCCACGGCGGGCGTCTCGGTCTCGACCACGGTGCTGTCGAGCGAGCCCATGCGGATATTGGTGACCTCGGAGATCGGCACCAGCTCGACCGCGATGGATTCGACCACCTCGGGCTCGAGCGGCTTGGCCGACCCCAGCCCCACAATCGCGACGATCAGCAGGGCAGCATGGGCGACGACCGAGGTGGAAACGCCGGCCTTCATGGCGCTACCTGACCTCGTCCTGCGCCGTGATCAGGCCGATGCGCGAGAAGCCGGCCGCCGACAGGACGCCCATCACCTTCATTACTGCGCCGTAATTGGCGGTCTGGTCGGCGCGCACATAGATGCGCTCCTCGGTGCCGTTGGCCGCCTGCGCCGCGATGGCGTCGACGAGGCTGTCGAGCCCCACCACCTCGTCGCCCAGATAGATGGCACCCTCGGGCGTGACCGACACGGTGATCGGCTTGCTTTCGGTGTTGAGCTCGCGCGCCTTGGTCTGCGGCAGGTCGATCGGCACGCCGACCGTGAGCAGCGGCGCCGCCACCATGAAGACGATGAGCAGCACCAGCATCACGTCGACCAGCGGCGTGACGTTGATCTCGGCCATCGGCCGCCGGCTGCCGCGCCGCTTGCCGCGCCGGCCGCCGCTGCCCCCCTGTGCGATGGACATCGCCATGACCTAGCGGCTCCGCGCTTCGAGCTGGCGGGAAAGGATGGTCGAGAACTCGTCGGCGAAGCTTTCGAGCCGCCCGATGAGCTTGTTCGCGTCGGCCGACAGCTTGTTGTAGGCGATGGTCGCCGGGATGGCGGCGAGCAGGCCGAGCGCCGTGGCGAACAGCGCCTCGGCAATGCCGGGGGCGACCACGGCGAGGTTGGTGCTCTTCGAGGCGGCGATGGAGGTGAACGAGTTCATGATGCCCCATACGGTGCCAAAAAGGCCGATAAAGGGCGAGGCCGCGGCGACGGTGGCGAGAAAGCCGAGCCGCCGCTCCAGCCCCTCGCTCTCGCGGTTGATGGCGACGTCGAGCACCTTGTCGAGCCGCGCCTGCACGCCGAGATAGCTCGCCGCGTTCTGCTCGTGGCTGCGCTTCCACTCCTTCATGGCGGCGACGAACACCGCGCCGAGCCCGGCCGAGGGCCGCTCCTGCATCTGCTGATAGAGGTCTTCGAGCGACTGGCCCGACCAGAAGACGCGCTCGAAGGCGTTCATCTGCCGGTTGACGCGGCCATAGAGCATCGACTTGTCGATGATGATGGCCCAGCACCAGATGGAGGCGCCGAGCAGCCCCAGCATCACCAGCTTCACCACCCAGTCGGCGCTGAGGAACAACCCGAGCAGCGAGAAATTCACGACTTCAGGCGCCGTCGTCACGACGTCCACCGCGCTCGAGGCATCCATGAAACAAGGTCCTTTCGTCTCGGTCGCCGCCGGACCGGCCCCGAATTCGGTCCTTTCGGGCGCTTCGGATTCGGCGGTCCGGATGCGGTCAGAATTTGTCAAATTTAAGAGAAAGCCCCGGATTTCCGGAGCGTTCAGGGCAGCACCCAGTGGCTGCCCCCTTTATGGTTGCACAAGCGTTAACAAAGCGATTCCGCGGGCGGCCGGATCAGCCGGAAAGCGCCGCGACAAGGGCCCTCGGAAGCCGTGCGGCGCGGCCGTTGCGGATGGCGACCACCATCACCCGGGCCCGCGCGACAAGCTCGTCGCCGCGCTCGATCGACTGGTCGAGCACCAGCCGCGCCCCGCTCACTTCCGCCACGGCGGTATCGACCACCAGTTCGTCGTCGATATGGGCGGCGCGCGGAAAATCGATCTCCATCGCCCGCACCGCGAAGGCGATGCCGTCCTCGATCAGCCGGGAATGATGGATGCCCAGCGCGCGCAGGAATTCGGTGCGGCCGCGCTCGAAGAAATGCAGATACGCCGCGTGATAGACGTTCCCCGAAAAATCGGTGTCCTCGTAGTAGACGCGCACGGGAAAGCGGGCGCTGTGCGTCATGGCGCCGTCCTCCCGCGCGAAACGCCCCACCACAGCGCCCCCATCGCGAAACCGGCGAGCAATGCCGCACCGTGAATGTCGGCGCGCGTGGCGAGCCACAGCCCGAGGCCGCCCCAGACCAGCGTGCCCATCGCCCGCACGGGGAGCGCCGGCTGGCGCTGTGCCAGCTGCCATAGGGAGAACAGCCCGATCAGCCCGCAAATGGCCACCGAATTGCCGCCGCCCACCGGTTGCCAGAAGACGCCGGCGATTTCGCCCGCAAGTCCGGCGACGACATAAGCGGCCCCCCACCATGCAGGCCCCAGCGCCAGCTCGGCCAGCGTGCCGTAGGCCAACAGGCCGATGCTGTTGACCGCGATCTGCACGGGGCCGTCGGTGAGCACCAGCCAGGTGGTGAAAAACCGCCACCATTCGCCGTGCAGCATCGCCGGGTCGCGCTGTAGCGCCGGTCCGAGCTCCGGCCAGACCGCCATCGCGGCGGTGACGGCCGCGGTCAGCGCGAAGACGGCGAGCGTCAGCCAGGGGAAACGCCTAGTCATTGCCGGCAGGGTCCTCGAACAGACTCGCCTGCATGCCGGCGAAGCCCTGCGGCACGGCCTTGCCCAGATGCGCGAAGGCGAGCGCCGTGAGCATGCGGCCGCGCGGCGTGCGCTGGATGAAGCCCTGCTGGATCAGATAGGGCTCGACGATCTCCTCGAGCGCGTCGCGCGGCTCGCTCAGCGCGGCGGCGATGGTCTCGATGCCCACCGGACCGCCATTGTAGAACTCCGCTATGGTGGTGAGGTAGCGCCGGTCGAGCTGGTCGAGGCCGCGCGCATCGACGTCGAGGCGCAGCAGCGCCTTGTCGGCCACGGCACGGGTGACGGACGGCGCCCCGTCCACCAGCGCGAAGTCGGTGACGCGGCGCAACAGCCGCCCGGCGATGCGCGGCGTGCCGCGCGAGCGCCGCGCGATCTCCAGCGCCCCGTCCGGCGCCATGCCGATGCCGAGGAGGCGCGCGCCGCGCTCGACGATCTGCACCAGCTCCTCGGGCGTATAGAAATTGAGCCGCACCGGAATGCCGAAGCGGTCGCGCAGTGGCGTCGTGAGCAGCCCGGCGCGCGTCGTCGCCCCGACCAGCGTGAAGCGTGCCAGGTCGATGCGCACCGAGCGCGCCGCCGGCCCCTCGCCGATGATGAGGTCGAGCTGGAAATCCTCCATGGCCGGATAGAGAATCTCCTC
>JBDHTK010000122.1:0-9382 GCA_039808625.1 Devosia sp.
GCGCAGCCACGGGTCGTCGGCGCTGGCCGCGGCGACGGCCGCCGCGATTTCCGCCTGGACCGCCGCCAGCCGCTCCGCAGGCGGGAACGTGACGGCCCCGCAGAAGCGCAGGGACGCCGGGAGCCGGTCGAGCCTCCCCGGATCGCCGAAATGCAGCGCCGACACCATGATGTTGGTGGAGCGGCCGACTGCCGCCTCGAGCAGCGGGTGGCGCACGCGTGCTGCCCGATCGCGGTCGAGCCGCTGGAGCGCCGCGAGCAGCAGCATCGCCTTGTCGAGCGCGTTGACGCCCTGATGCGCAAAGGCCGCATGGGCCGGCTCGGTCGTTTCGGGCGCCCGCCCGTCGACATCGACGGCGAATTCGAGCTGCCCCGAGGCGAACGCCTTGATCTGGGCCAGGCCGAGGCCGGATTCGGCCGGATGCAGGTAGAGCGCCGCGTCGGCCGCAAAGCCGTGGTGGAGCACTGCCGAGATGCCGCGCGCGTGCCGCTTGCTGGGGGTGCTCGCCACGATCACCTCGCCGCCGAGCGCGACGCCGGCCGCGGCAATCGCCTCCATGGCGACGGTAGCCGCCGCAACCCCCGCCAGATCGTCGGCGACGCCCCAGCCATGGAGACGGCCGGCCTCGATGTCCCCGGCGAAGGGGTCACGCCGCCAGCCGCTGTCGGCCGGCACCGGCTCGGCGTCGGGATGCGCGAAGACCAGGAGGCTGCGCCCGCCGCCGGCCGCCGGGAAACGCGCCACGACGCAGTGCCGCTCGCCCGGCGCCGCCATCGCCGCCGTGGCGAACTCGTCGACCAGCGGCACCCTTGCCGGATCGTAGGCAAGCCGCTCGACGATGCCGCCACTGGCCGCGAGGCGGTCGGCCACGACGGCCTGCACTGCGGCCTCGCCTTCCGCCTGGCGGGCGATCAGCGTCCGAAGGAGCGCCACTGCCGCGGCCTGTTCGCGGTCGATCCGGGCGAGGACCGCATCTGCCGGTGCCAACTGCCCTGCCCTCCCCGGGGACTCTAGTGGTTGAGGATCTTGCTCAGGAAGCTGACGGCGCGCTCGCTGGCCGGCGCATCGAAGAACTCGGCGGTCGGCCGGTCCTCGATGATCTCGCCGGCGTCCATGAAGACGACGCGATCGGCGACGCGGCGGGCGAAGCCCATCTCGTGGGTGACGCACATCATCGTCATGCCCTCCTCGGCCAGCTCGGTCATGACGTCGAGCACCTCCTTGATCATTTCCGGATCGAGGGCCGAGGTCGGCTCGTCGAACAGCATGGCGATCGGGTCCATCGCGAGGGCGCGGGCAATGGCGACGCGCTGCTGCTGGCCGCCGGAAAGCTGGGCGGGATATTTCCTCGCATGGGCGCCGAGCCCGACGCGCTGCAGCAGCATCTCCGCCTTGGCCCTGGCGTCGGCGGCGGAGCGGTTGAGCACCGTCTTCTGCGCCAGCGTCAGATTGTCGATGATCGACAGATGCGGGAAGAGCTCGAAGCTCTGGAAGACCATGCCGACGCGGGCCCGGAGCTTCGGCAGGTCGGTGGCGGGATCGCCGACGCTGATGCCGTCGACAACGATGCTGCCCTGCTCGAAGCTTTCGAGTGCGTTGACGCATTTGATGAGCGTCGACTTGCCCGAGCCGGAGGGGCCGCAGACGACGACCACTTCGCCCTTGTCGACGCGGGTGGAACAGCCTTTCAACACCTGGAAGTTGCCGTACCATTTGCTGACGTCATGCAGTTCGATCATGGCGGGCTCCTTGCGGGTTGGCGGCAAAGCGGGCGACGGAGAAGGGCCGGATGTCGCGATCCGTCCGGCCGGTGGCGACGAGGTCGGCGGTGAGGCGGCCGAGCAGCGGCCCCAGCGTATAGCCGTTGGAGGTGACGGCGTTGAAGAAGCCCGGCACGTCGGGATGTTCACCGATGATCGGCGCGCCGTCGATATTGATGTTGAGCGCCGCCCAACTGCGCAGCACGTTGATCTTGCGCAGCGTCGGCAGCACGTGCTGGGCAATCCACAGATTGCCCTCGAGGCTGGCGCGCAGCGGCCGCGGGTGGCCGTGCACCGGATCGAGGCCGGCGGTCCAGGCGCCGCCGAGGATGAAGTTGCCGTTGGCGGCCTGCTTCAGCGTCAGGTGGCGACTGGCATGGGCGACGAGGCCGGCGACCTGCGGCGCCACGGCCTCGGTGACGACCATCTGCAGCGGCGCGCCGAACACCGGCACCTCGACGTCGAGGAGGCGCCCAATACCGGCGGCGAAGGCGCCGGCGGCATTTACGACGCGCGCTGCCTCGACGGCGCCGCGCGGTGTCGTGACCCGAAAGGCCGCACCGGCGCGGGCGAGCGCCGTAACCTGTGCGCCCGACACGATGACGGCGCCGGCGGCTCGGGCGGCGCGACGAACGGCGTCCGTGGCGACGAGCGGATTGATCTTGCCCTCCAGCGGGCAGTAGGCGGCGCCGAGGAAGCGATGGTCGAGCGCCGGTTCGAGGCGGCGCAGATCGGCGGCGCCGACGACTTCGCAATCGACCCCCTGGGCCCTTTCGACGGCGGTCTTGGCGGCGAGGAAGCGCAGCTCGGCCTCGGTCTCGGCCACCATCACGCCGCCGGTGATCTTCAGCTCGAGGTCGCCGCCGAGCTCCTCCGCCAGCGCCTGCCACAGGCGGATCGAGGCGATCTGCAAGGGCAGCGTGCGGGCCGCGGCGCCACCGTCGCCCTCGGCCTTCTCCCCGTGATCGAAAGACAGCAGTTGGGCGTGCAGGCTGCCGGCGTTGCCGCCCGAGGCGCCGGCGTTGGGATGGGCCTGGTCGAGGACGGTGACCGTCACGCCGGCGCGGGCGAGGAACAGCGCCGTGCTCAGCCCGACGATACCGGCGCCGATCACCAGCACATCGGTGGTCGCGACCGGCAGCGGCGCCGTCGCCGCGACATGGCGTGCGGGCAGCAGGCTGCGCCGGTGCCCGCCCCATTCGGGCTTTTCCTCGGCCAGCGCTGCCACCGGCACCGGACGCAACGGCATCTGCGGCGCAAGGCCCGGCGGCGCCGCGATCCCGCCCGCGTCGTGGACGAGCCCGTGCAGCCGCGCGGCGCAGTAGCGCCCCTGGCAGCGCCCCATGCCAGCGCGCGTCAGCCGCTTCAGGGTGGCGACGTCGGCAATGTCGTTGGCGGCGACAGCCTCACGCAGCGTGGCCAGCGACAGGCTCTCGCAGCGGCAGACGAGCGTGTCGTCCCCGGCCAGCGACAGCCCGGCGTCGGGCGCCGCGAAGAGCTGCCACAGCGCCTGCTGGAAGCGGCGATGGTGCGCGAGCCGGCGGGCCGCGCCGGTGTCGGCGCCGCGCGGCGCCGCGCCAAGCCGGCGGGCCACCGCGGCACCGGCCAGTTCGCCCTGCGCGGCGGCGATGTGCGCGCCGCCGAAGCCGCCGGCCTCGCCGACGACGAAAATATCAGGCTGCGAGGTCGCACCGTCGTCGTCGCGCTCGATCTCGTTGTGCCGCGACGGGTGCGTGCGGCAGCCGAGCAGGCGCGGCAGCTCCGAGGCGGGCCAGAAGCCGTCGCCGGTCAGCACTGCGTCGACGTCGAGGCGCCGGGCGGCGTGCCCGTCGGGCTGGCCGTCCGCGCCGAGCGGCGCGATTTCGGCGGCCTGCGCCCTGCCCTCGCCCACGACACGCAGCAGCCGATGGCCGAACAGCAGCGCCCCGCCGGCACGGCGAATCCGGGCGATGGTCATGAGCCCGCCCAGCGCCAGCCCGACATCGGCGCGCAGCAGCGCGGCGCCACGCTGCGGGTGCCGCCAGGGCGGCGGGGCGGCTTCGAGCACGGTGACGTCGCTGCCCGCCGCCAGCAATTCCGCCGCGACCTGCAGGTTGAGCGGGCCGTTGCCGGCGATCAGCACCTTGCGGCCCGGCGTCACGCCGTAGCTGCGCCACAGGGTCTGCGCGGCGCCCGTGGTCATCACGCCCGGCAGCGTCCAGCCCGGCACGACCAGCGGCCGCTCATAGGCGCCGGTCGCCACGACGAGGGTACGCGCGGCGACGCGGGCGGCGGTCGTGCCGTCGAAGGTTTCGACCTCGATCCGGCCATCGCCGTCGCGGGCCGCGCCCCAGACCAGCGTGCCGCTGTCGATGACGACTCCCGCCGCGCGCACGGCGTCGATCAGCGCCCGGCCGGCGCGCGCCTGCGCATCGGGGCCGCTGCCGCCTTGCGTCGCAAGCGGCTGCTTGTAGAACTGGCCGCCCGGCGCCGGCCGTTCGTCCAGCACGAGAACGTCGAGCCCGGCACGGCGTGCGGCAAGGGCGGCGGAGAGCCCGCCCGGCCCCGCCCCGATCACCAGCACGTCGGCGTGCCGGAGCGGTGCCGGGGCCTGCCGGAGCGGCGCCAGGTCGGCGGCGTCCGGCCGAACGTCCAGCCTGCCCGTCGTCTGGCGCTCGACCCGCATGCCGTCGGCGACCCTGGTCAGGCAGGCGCGCCGGCTGAGGGCCCCGTCGATGGTGACGAGGCAGTCATGGCACACGCCCATGCCGCAATAGAGGCCGCGAGGCTGACCCGCCCTGTCCGTGCCCTGCGCCAGATGGCCATGCGCGACCAGCGTCGCTGCCACGGTCTCGCCGGCGATCGCGGCGAGTGGCCGGCCATCGAAGGTGATGGCCAGCTGGGCCCCCGGCCGTGCGGTGGGGACCTCCGGGTTCATCTGGCGCGGGCGCCCAGTCGCGGCGCGGCCACCGGCCCGGCATGGGGAAAGCTCAGCTCGAACTGCGCCACCAGCGCCTGCATCCCGGCGTCGAGCGCCGGCGGCAGCGGCAGGCGCGGCGGCCGCGGCGCCCCCACGGGGCAGCCCATATGGTTGAGCAGCGCCTTGGTGCCGCCCACGTAAAGCTGGCCGAAGACGGCCTCGATGATCGGCAGCCAGTGCAGATAGAGGCGGCGCGCCTCATCGATCCGGCCCTCGTCGGCCACCAGCTCGAACAGGCGCGCCATCGGGCCCGGCGCGACGTTGGAAGCTACGGCGACCCAGCCCTGCGCGCCCTCGACGAAGGACTCGAAGCCGAGCACGCCGCCGAATACCGTCATGCGATCGCCGCACAGCCGGATGATGTCGCGCACGCGCGTCACCTCGAGGGTCGACTCCTTGATGTAGTCGCAGCCATCGATGTCGGCGAGCCGGGCCACCAGCGGCGGCAGCAGGTCGACATTGGCGGTGGCGGGGTTGTTGTACACCATGATGGGGATGCCGATGGCATCGGCGACGGTCTTGTAGTGATGATAGAGCTCGTCGTCGGTCGGGGTCGAGTAGAACGGCGGTATGATCATCACGCCGTCGGCGCCCAGCGCCTCGGCCTCGCGGCTGAGGCGCACAACCTCGCGCGTATCCTCGGCGCCGGTACCGACGAATACCGGCACCCGGCCGGCGGCGGTGCGGATCACGGTTTCCGCCACGGCGCTTTTCTCGTCGCCGGACAGCGACAGGAACTCGCCGGTCGAGCCGAGCGGCACCAGCCCGTGGATGCCCGCCTCGATCTGCCAGTCGGTGAAACGCGCCAGCGCTTCGAGATCCAGCGCGCCAGCCGCGTCGAAGGGTGTGATCATGACTGTGAAGGTGCCGCGATAGGGCTTGGACATGGCTGGAACTCTATGGGAAATCAGCGTTGATCGGTGGATGTGGCGAGGCGGTCGTAGGCGCGGCCGAAGCGTCGTTCTATGCGCCGCTGCACGAAATCCCAGGCCGTCGTCATCAGCAGGTAGTAGATGGCAGCCACGGCGAAGAGCTCGAGCACGAGGAAGCGCTCCTGGATGAGGATCTGGGTGCGGCGCAGCAGTTCCTCCATCGAAATCACCGAGGCGATGGAGGTGGTCTTGAGCAGCCCGTTCACCGAGTTGCCCAGCGGCGGGATGATGATGCGGAAGGCCTGCGGCATGACCACGAAGCGCATGATCTGGCGCTCGCGCATGCCGAGGGCGCGGGCCGCGCCCGACTGCCCCGGCGGCACGGCGGTGATGCCGGCGCGGACGATTTCAGCGAGATAGGCCGCCTCGTTGAGGGTCAGCCCCAGCAGGGCCGACTGCACCACCGACAGCTTGATGCCGAACTGCGGCAGGCCGGTATAGATCACGATCAGCTGCACCAGCACCGGGGTGCCGCGGAACAGCCAGATATAGGCGGAGGCCGGCAGGCGCAGCAGCGGCGAAGCCGAACGCCGCATCACCGCGAGCACGAAGCCGAGCACCAGGCCGGCCGAGATCGAGGCGGCCGTCAGCCACAGCGTCGTCACGGCCCCACCCAGCAGGTAGGTGTTGGTCAGATATTCGAAGAATCCGGGCCAATTCCAGCCTTGCATGTCGCGACCTCGCTTGCTTGCCTCGTGGCGCGGCGGGCGGGGCCCGCCGCGCGCGCTCCGGTTGGCGGTCCGCCTAGAGGTCCGGCCCCTTCAGCGCGAAGCCGTCTTCGAGCGGCGGCATGCCGTAGCTCTCGAACAGCGTGTCATAGCTGCCGTCCGCCTTCATGCCGTCGAGCACGGTCTTCACCGCTTCGGCGAGCGCCTTGTTCTTGAAGGCGAACGACACCGGCGACGGATAGAGGCCATGCAGGGCGCGGTGGAAATCGCCGCGCTTCTGGTACTCCTCGGCGACGCCGTCGATCGAGGTCACGGCGTCGACCTGCCCGGCCCGCAGCGCCTGGTAGGCCGTGGCGAAGCTGTTGAAGGTCTTGATCTCCACGCCCTGGCCACCGGCGTCCTTGAGCGCCTTGTCGATGTCGCGCGTACGCGATTCCTCGAAGCCGCCGAGCTCGACGCCGATGGACTTGCCGTTCAGGTCCTCGAGCTTGGTGACGGCGTCCTTGTGGTCGTTGGGCACCGAGATCGAGATCGCCTGGTTCTCGTAGGGGATCATGTACATGATCTTGGCCCGCGCCTCGGTATAGAAGATGCCGGTATTGATCATGTCCCAGCGACCGCCCTGCAGGCCGGGCACCATCGCGTCGAAGTCGATCTTGATATATTCGGGCGTCAGGCACAGCCGCTTGGCGATCTCGGTGCCGAGCTCGATGCGCATGCCCTTGAGCTCGCCGGCGCTGTCGACGAACTGCAGCGGCGGCAGCGTCGGGTTGGTGGACATCACCAGCGTGCCGGGCTTGATGAGATCGCTGTCGGCAACGGGCGACGTACAGGTCTGCGCCGTGGCCGCGGAGACACCAAGCACCAGCGCGGCCGTCGCCAGCGCTGCGAAGTTCAGGCCTTTCCTCGTCATTCTCTTCTCCCTCGTCTGATCGACGACGCTCCACCGCGCGGAGCTGAGCCATGCCGTTTTCGGCATTCTTGCGGTATACCATTTAACTCACAGAAGTCACTGTCGGGCAAGAGGGATGCGACGCGGCGGCACCTCCCGCAGGCCGGGCGCGTCGCCCCGCGGTGGGAAAAGCTGTGGAAAAGCAGGCGCGTGGAGCCGCGGGCGGCGGCGCGGAAAAAAGCGCCTAAAGCCCGTTTAGAACGCGCTTTCGCACGTTTTTGATATGCTCGGCCATCGCCTCGCGCACGGCGTCGGCACGTCCTGAGGCAAAGGCAGCCATGATCTTGCGGTGATCATCGATGCCGGGCTTGTCCTGCGTCGGAATCATCTGGCGTTCGAAAATCTTGGTATACCGGCGCATTTCCAGGATGGTACGCGCGAGGAACGGATTGCCGCTTTTTTCGGCGATCGTCTCGTGCAGCGCATCGTCGAAGGCCCAGTGCAGCTCGTCGCCCTCGCCCTGGTAGCTGGCCAGCCGCGCCATCTGCGCCTGCAGGGCGGAAAGCTCCTTGCGGCTGATGGAGCGCGTGGCGGCAGCGGCGGCCTGCGGCTCGATCATGGCGCGCACGTCGAGCGTATGCAGATAGTCCTGCAGCGTAATGACGCGAACGGTCAGCAGCCGCTCGGTCAGCCGCACCAGCAGCCCCTCGCCTTCCAGACGCTTCAGCGCGTCGCGCATCGGCGTGCGGGAAATTCCCAGCATCTCGGCGAGGCGGCGCTCCTGGATGACCGAGCCGCCCGGAAGCTGGTGGGTCAGAATCTTCTCCAGCACGGAGCGATAGGCAGCGTCTGCGAGCTTGCCGTGATCTCGTGTCGTCGTTGCTGCCACTTTACCTGCCTGCCGCCTGCCCGGTGCCCGGTATCGCAAGAGTATACCAGCTTGCGCGCGCGGCGGGAAACGCTACAACCGGCCCGCCTGTCCTCCCGAACGGCTCTGAAAGGAATAGCGATGAATCTGCTCAAAGTCACCGCCGGCCCCTATGCGTTCGACGCCAGGCTGGAGACCACGCTGGCGCCCAAGACGGCCCGGGCCTTCGCGGCCGTCCTGCCGTTCGAGAGTCAGATCGTGCATGTGCGCTGGAGCGGCGAAGGCGTGTGGATTCCACTGGGCGACCGCGATTTCGGGGTCGGCTACGAGAACCACACCAGCCATCCGGCGCCCGGCCAGATCCTGCTCTATCCGGGCGGCATCAGCGAGACGGAGATCATCCTCGCCTATGGCGGCGTGGATTTCTCCAGCAAGATGGGGCAGCTGGCGGGCAATCACTTCATCACCCTGACCTCGGGCCTCGAAAACCTGCCGGCGCTCGGCAAGCTCGTGCTCTGGGAGGGCGCCCAGCCGATCCGCTTCGCCGCCGCGTAGCGCGCCCGGCATGCCGGAAATGCGTTTGCGTTGCGCCGGGCGAGCGGATAGCTCGGGGGAATGTCCGAACTTCTGCTCCTTGTCGCCGGCCTCCTCGGCGGGGCGGTGAACACGCTGGCCGGCGGCGGCAGCTTCATCGTCTTCCCGGCCCTCCTCGCCGTGGGCGTGCCGCCGGTTCTGGCCAACGCCTCGAACACCTATGCGGCGCTGCCCGGCTATGCCTCGGGCGCGCTCGGGCTGTGGCGCGACATGACCGCGCATCGCCGCCGCCTCCTGCCCTACGGCCTCGTCGCGGCGCTGTTCGGCTATGCCGGCGCCGAGCTGCTGATGCACGTGTCGGACGTGCAGTTCGCGGTGGTCGTCCCGTGGCTGATGCTGTTCGCGGTGGTGCTGTTCGTCTTCGGCGGCCGCATCAACGCCTTCGTGGCGGCACGGGCCGGCGACAGCCGCGGCGCTCGGGCGGCGGGCGCGGCATTGCTCATGGCCATGCTCGCCGTCATCGCCGTCTATGGCGGCTTCTTCAATGCCGGGCTCGGCGTGCTGCTGCTCGCCTTCCTGATGCTGGCGGGCGTGCGCGACATCCATGCCGCCAATGGCCTCAAGCTCTATGTGTCGCTGATCGTGGCGCTGGTGGCCGTGCTGCGCTTCACCATTGCCGGGTCCATCGACTGGTATCACGGCACGATCGCGCTGGTCGGGGTGACGAGCGGTGCCTATGTCGCGGCGCGGCTGGCGCACCGCATTCCCA
>JBDHTK010000123.1:0-9198 GCA_039808625.1 Devosia sp.
CCCGACAACCGCACCATGTATTTCTGCGACACGGCGTCGGGCGTGATCTCGGCCTATGATTTCGATCTCGACGACGGCGTGCCGAGCAACAAGCGGCCCTTCGCCACCTTCGAGCGCGGCGCGCCGGACGGCTCCTGCGTCGATGCCGACGGGTGCCTGTGGAATGCGCGCTGGGACGGCGGCTGCGTCGTGCGCTTCACGCCGCGCGGCGAGGTCGACACCGTCATCGACCTGCCGGTCGCCAAGGTCACGTCCTGCACCTTCGCCGGGCCGGACCTCGACGCGCTCTACATCACCACGGCGCGCTACGGCATGAGCGAGGCCGATTTCGCCGGCGCGCCGGAGTCCGGCAATCTCTTCGTCTGCCGGCCGGGCGCCAGGGGGCAGGCCGCCCCCGAATTCGGCTGAAAGCGGGCGGCATGGGCGGGGCGACAGGCCCCGCCCCTCGCGTCACAGATCGACCCGCCGGCGGGCGAGCGCCGCCGTCAGCACCGGCCCCTGCCCCCACGGCACGATATAGCCGCGCGGCACGTGCCAGTAATGCTCCTGGGTAAGCGCGGCATAGACCGCCGCCGACACCCCCTGCAGATTGCCGTCCGCGTCGAGATTGGCGAGCATCGCGTCATAGGCGCGGTCGGCGGGGGCGCGGAACTCGGACGCCGGCAGGAGGCCGAGCCGGATGCCGCGATAGAAGGCGCCGGCCATGAAGGCGGCGGTCGAGGATTCGGGCCCCGATTCCGGCTCGTGGACCATGGCCCACCAATTGCCGTCGGGCAGCTGCCATTTGAGCATCGCGGCCGCCAGCGCCTGGGCGTTGCCTGCCACCTCGTCGTGGCGGCGCACCGCCTTGCCCGCATGTTCGGCGACGTCGAGCAGGCCGAGCAGCGCCCAGCCCTGCCCGCGGCCCCAGCCGCGGATGTAGGAGCGTTCGGTCTTTTCGAGCCAGTAGTGATTGTAGAGGCCGAGCCCGGCGTCGAAGAGCAGGTCCTTATAGGCGAGGATCTCGTCGACGGCGCGCTCGGCCCAGACGGCGCCGCCGCCGAGCTTGGCGAGGTGGGCGTAGAAGGGCGCATCGAAATGCATGCAGTCGAGCCAGATGCCGGCGCCGGGGTCGCGCATCAGCGCCTGCTGGCCCGCATCGAGAGGCGGGCCGCCATAGGGCTGGCGCAGCGCGCGCAGCGTGTCCTCGAAGGTGATGGCGGCACCGCGCACGCGGCGCCGCGCATAGAGATGCTCGGCGAGGTCGATGACGGCCCGCAGCAGCACCTCGTCGCCGGTGCGCGCGACGATCTCGCACATCACATGGCCGGGGGCGGTGTTGTCGTCGGGCTGCCACGGCTCGCGCCGGGTCGCCCAGGCGCGGAAGAAGCCGTGCGCGAAGTCCTGCCAGGTGCTGCGGCCGACGAGGTCGCCGGCCGCCAGCAGGCCCTCGAAGCCCACCGAGTCGCCGTAGAACCACCCCTTGAACTCATGTTGCTGCAAGCGCTCGGCCACCCGCTGGAGGAGCTGGCGCTGGGCGTCGTTCGGTTCTGTCATGTCGATCCTTGATGGGGCGCTCACTCGGTGAGCGAAAATCCCTGATTGGCGTCGATGATGGCGCTCCGGATAAGGGCCCGCATGGCCTTTTCGGCCGTGTCGGCGTCGCCAGCCGCGAAGGCGTCGTAGACCTCCTTGTGCAACTGGTTGGCCTCCTCCATGCCGACGAGGGCGGTGGTCGATCCGCGCGTCTGCATCTGCACGTCGATCATCAGCGACAGGGCCGCTTCGATCACCGCGAAAAGCTGCTCGAGGATTTCCGACCCCACCGCCGCCAGGAAAGCGCGGTGAAATTCGAGATCGTGGGTGATGAAAAGCTGTCGCTGTGTCTCGGGCGTGACGGAATCCGCACGGAGGACGGAGAGCTTGCCCTGCCAGGCGGCGTGGATGCGCGCCTTGGCGGCCGGGCTGCCATTGGCCGTGGCCGCCCAGACGACCCCGGGCTCCAGCGTCAGGCGTACCTGCAGCAGGTCCCTGAGCAGCACCTTGCGGTCGGCGGCCTCCATGCGCCACTGGATCAGGTCGGGATCGAGCAGGCGCCAATGCGAGCGCGGCATCACCATGGTGCCCGCCATCTGGCGGCTGCGCACGAGGCCCTTGGCATTGAGGATGCGGATGGATTCGCGCACCACCGAACGGCCGACCTTGAGCTGGTCCATGAGCTCGGTCTCGGTCGGCAGCGTCTCGCCGGACGTCCACTCCCCCGACACGATGCGGCGGCCAAGGCCGCTGGCAACGGTGCCGAGGACACCGCGGAGGTCCATGAGGCCGCCGAGCGGGGCGTCCTCGCGTCTGAGTATCGAGCTTTTCGCCATAGCCATCCGATCGGTGGTCTGCATGTTGCCGTCAAGTGCCCAACTGACCACTTGCCCTGTTGCCCTCCTCCCGAATAGTCTCGGCCTGGTGAATGTCTGTTTATCATATAAAGTACCGAGGCGCCCCGCAAGGGCGCGACCCGCAGGCGCCAGGGGGGTGAAGTGAGCCGACCGCGCGGCATCTTTCCGATGCTCTACGCCTTTTTCGACACCGATAACCGCCTCGACCGGACGGCCTTTCGCCGGCAGATCGAGGTGTGCATCGCCGCCGGCTGCCACGGCATCGCCATTCTCGGCCTCATCACCGAGGTCAAGGCGCTGAGCCCCGCCGAGCGCGACACGCTGGTGCGCTGGGCAGTGGCCGACATTGCCGGCCGCGTGCCGCTGATGGCGACAATCGCCGGCGCGACGCTCGACGAGGTGCGCGAGCTGGCGGCGGGCGCCGAAGCCGCCGGCGCCGACTATCTGATCCTCCAGCCGCCGCTCGGGCAGCGCCCGTCGAGCCCGGAACTGCTGAACTTCTATTCGGCCGCCATGTCCGGCATCGGCACCCCCGTCGGCATCCAGAACGCGCCCGAGTTCCTGGGCGTCGGGCTGAGCCCCGAAGAGGTCGCGACGCTGCGCCGGCGGCACGCCAACTTCACCCTGATGAAGGGCGAAGGGCCGGTGCTGCACGTAAAACCCTTCGTCGAAGCCCTGGGGGACGCGCTCGTCGTCTTCAACGGGCGCGGCGGGCTCGAGCTGCCCGACAACCTGCTGGCCGGCTGCGCCGGGATGATCCCGGCGCCCGATTGCGCCGACGTGCAGATCGCGCTCTACCGCGCCTTCGGGGCCGGCGACATGGCGGAGGTCGAGCGCCTCTATGCGCGCCTCTTGCCCTATGTCGTCTTCGCCATGCAGTCGCTCGACGTCGCCATCTTCTACGGCAAGCGCATGTTCGCGCGGCGCGCCGGCATCGCCAATGATTGCGCCTGCCGGGTCCCGGCCCTCACGGCCGATCCGTTCTTCGAGGCGGCGCTGGCGCGCTGGTCGAAGGGCTTCGGCCCCTACCAGTCGGCGACGCTGCCGTCGGCGTGATACCACTGGATGGGGCGGACTTCGGCGAAGGGGTGTTTCGCCGCCGCCTCGAAATCGATCTCGACGCCGATGCCGGGCGACTCGGGCGGCGTCACATGGCCGTCGACGATGGGCGCGACGCCGCGCACCACCTCGTCGCGCCACGGCACGTCGGCACGCATCACCTCCTGGATGAGGAAGTTGGGCGTGGCGAAGCCGAGATGGATGTTGACCATCGTCGCGACCGGGCCGAGCGGATTGTGCGGCGCCATCGACACCCCGAAGGTGTCGCACAGGGCGGCGATGCGGCGGGTCTCGGTGAGGCCGCCGGCGTGGCAGACATCGGGCTGCGCCACGGCGATGCCCTCCGCCTGGAGCAGCGGCAGGAATTCGCGCCGATGCACCAGCCGCTCGCCGGCGGCGATGGGGATGGGGGTGGCGCGCGCGACGCGGGCGATGCCGGCATAGTCCTCGGGCTGGCACGGCTCTTCGAGGAAGAACGGGCGGAACGGCGCAAGCACCTGCGCATATTCGATCGCCATCGCGGCGCTGGTGCGGCCATGCAGGTCGACCATGATGTCCATGTCGTCGCCGGCGCCTTCGCGCGCCGCGGCCATCAACGCCTCGGCCTCGTTGAGCGCGGCCAGCCCGTCGAGCGGCGCCGTCTTCGGCACGGCGAGAATCTTCACCGCCGTGAAGCCGTCGGCGCGCGACTGCGCGGCCTTCTCGGCGAAGGCCGCGGCGTGCGCCGCGTTGTAGACCGATTCCGAGCTGCCGCCGCCCAGATGGTCGTACATGCGCAGCCGCTGCCGCGACAGGCCGCCGAGCAGCTGCCAGAGCGGGATGCCGAGGTCCTTGGCCTTCAGGTCGTGCAGCGCCTGGTCGATGCCCGACAGCGCCGTCATGGTCACCACGCCGCCCTTGAAGAAGGGATGGCGAAACATGACCTGCCAGAGATGCTCGATGTTGCGCGGGTCCTCGCCGACGATCAGCAGGGCGAGATCGTCGATGGCGCCGGTCACCGCGCGCGTCTGGAATTCGAGGGTCGCCTCGCCGAGGCCGTAGAGGCCGGGCACGTCGGTCTCGACGCGCACGAAGATCCAGTTGCGCAGTTCGGCGTTGACGACCTGCGTCGCGATGCGTGTGATCTTCACGTCGGCCTCAGCGTCCGGTCAGCGACTGCCGGCGGATGCGGCGCTCGATGATGGTCTGCAGCACCACCGAGATGACGATGACGAAGCCGAAGGCGAGCTGGGTGTAGAAGGCGTTGATGCCGGCCGACACGATGCCCGCATTGATGGCGCCGATGATGTAGGAGGCGACGAACGAGCCGACGACCGAGCCGGTGCCGCCGAACACCGAGGTGCCGCCGAGGAACACCGAGGCGATGGTGTTGAGCAGGAAGCCGTCGCCCGTGGTCGGCCAGAAGTAATAGCCGTAGATCGAGGTGAGCAGGCCGGCGAAGACGGCCAGCACGCCGACGAGCACGAAGGCGCGCGTCTTCACCGAGACGGCGTTGATGCCCATGAGGCGCGCGCTGGTGGGATTGTCGCCGACGAGGAAGACGTGGGCGCCGAAGCGGGTGCGGTTGAGCAGCACCCACAGCGCGATGCCGATGACGATCATCCACAGCGTCTGCACCGGAAAGCCGAAGACCGGCTCGCGGAAGATCCTGTGCATCTCGGGATATTTGTCGGCGGTCAGCGGCACGCCGGTGCCGTTCATCAGGACGAGCTCCAGCCCGCGATAGAGGAAGGAGGTGCCGATGGTGATGACCAGCGAGGGGATGTTCAGCTTGGCGACGAGGAAGCCGTTGAGCAGGCCGCACAGCGCCCCGGTGCCGAAGGCGACGATGAGCCCGAGGTACCAGGGCGCGCCGCCATAGGCCGTGACGAGGCAGAAGGCGGCGGTGCCGAGCGCCATCACCGAGGGGAAGCTCAGATCGATCTCGCCGGTGATGACGACGAAGGTCAGGGCCAGGGCGATGATGCCGAACTGCGGCGTGGTCTGCGCGAAGGCGGCGTAGATGTTGACGTTGGTGAACACCGCCGGCGCGGCGATGACGAAGCTCAGCCACATGGCGAGCCCGACGCCGATGATGCCGAGCTGGCTGCCGTGGCGGCGCAGCGCCGAAGGCGGCGCAATACGGTTGTTACCCGGCTTTGCGGATGCGGTCTCGGTCGCCATCGATGCCCCCTATTCCAGCGTGCCGGTCCGCGCCACGCGGTACAGCCGGTCGATCAGATCGTCCATCGAGATCTGCGACTTGTTGTAGACACCGGCAACCTTGCCGCGGTCGAGCACGTAGAGCCGGTCGACGACCGGATAGACGTGGAAGATGTTGTGGTCGATGAAGATGGCGGACTTGCCGGCCTTCTTGATGCCGGAGACGAAATCCAGCGTCTTCTTGGTCTCGGTGAGGCTGAGCCCCACCGTCGGCTCGTCGAGGATGACCAGCTCGGCGTCGAAATAGAGGGCGCGGGTGATGGCCACGCCCTGCTTCTCGCCGCCCGACATGGTGGTCACGACATTGTCCGGATGCACGGCGGCCGAGGTGAAGCCCATATGCTCGCTCATCAGCCGCGCCGATTCCGAGCGCATGCGCTTGACGTCGAGCAGGCCCCAGCGGTTGCGCGGCTCGCGCCCCATGAACATGTTGCGCCAGATCGGCTGCTTCTCGCACAGGGCGCGTTCCTGGTAGATGGTCTCGATGCCGAGGGCGCGTGCCCGCGCCACCGACCAGTCGTCGATGCGCTTGCCGTGGAAGTAGATCTCGCCGCCCGGATCGGGCTTGTGGAAGCCCATGACGGTCTTCACCAGCGTCGACTTGCCGGCGCCGTTGTCGCCGAGCAGGCCGACGATCTCGCCCGGATAGACGGCGAAGTTGACGCCCGACAGCGAGCGCACCTCGCCGAACGTCTTCGACACGTTCCTCAATTCGATGACCGGGATCTTCTGCGCCTGGGCGGCGGGTGCGGTCGCGAGAGCGGTTTCGGCCATCGGCAGCCTCTATTGCAGGAAGGCGCGGGGCCCGAGGGCCCCGCGCCGGAAGGATCAGCGGATCTCGACCGCCGCGAGCGGCGCGACCGCGGCGACGTTGGTCTGATCGACGAAAGCGCCCGCCGTGTTGATGTGCAGGCCCGAGAAGCCGTACTTCTTGGTGAGGCACACATTGAGCAGCGACAGGTAGCCCTGGAGGTAGGGCTGCTGGTCGATGACGAGGCTCTGGAAGCCCTGCTCGATGGCCTGGGCGGTGTTGGGCGACATGTCGAAGCCGGCGAAGAACACCTGGCCCGGCTTCAGGCCGGCGGCACTGGCGTAGACGCCGACATTGGAGGTCAGCCCGCCATGGTCGGTGACGACGATCTTGATGTCGGGATTGGCGCCCATGACGCCCACGAAGGTGGCCGTGCCGGCGTTCGGATCGGCATTGGTCGCCTGGTCGATCTCCTGGTAGATGACCTTGGCGCCGGCCTTCTCGAAGGCATCGACGACGCCGACCGTGCGCTGGCCGCGGTCGCCGCCCTGGCCGCGCAGGCCCCACACGAAGACCTTGTCGCCGGCCGCGAGGTTGGCGCGCTTGGCGGCCTCGCTGGCGAGCGCAAAGCCCGCGTCGTAGTTCGGCGCACCGACGAAGCCGAGGCCGCGCGGGGCGAACTTGGCCTCGCTCTCGGGCAGGGCCGTGTTCAGCGTGGTGAAGATGATGCCCTGATCAAAGGCCTGCTGGACGACGGGACCGGTGGCGGCCTCGCCGGCGAAGCCGTAGGTCGCGATGCCGTCGACGCCCGTGGCCACGGCCTGCTGGATCTGGGTCAGCATCTTGTTCGGATCCCAGTCCGAGAAATAATAGGTGACGCTGGCGCCCAGATCGAGCTCGGCCTGGCGGAAGCCGTTATAGACGTTGTTGGCGAAGACGCCGCCCTGCGGCCCGCCCGGGAAGGCGGCGATCTTGACGCCCTCGCACCATTTGGGAGTCGGATCGAGCGCGAAAGCCGACGACGTCGCGAGGCCGAGCACCAGTGCAGCCCCAAGGAGCGGCCAGGGCCGCGAAAAGTGGTTGATCATACTATATCCTCCCCTAGCGCGGGCCGTGCGTGGCCTGCTGCCGACGCCCCACGGCGCCAGCGCAATCGTTAAGGGAATACTACAACTCTGTAAAGCGGTCGGCTACGTGCCGGCGCGGGAACCGATCTCGCGCCCGCCGTCATTTTGCTGTAGAGGGCAGGATCATTGATCTTTGCCGGGGCCGCGCGGCGCGTGCCGGCGCGGCCGCCACGGCGAAGCTGGGAGGAAGTTATGTTACAGGTTGGCAATGATGGACGCCGCTGAAAAGAAGCGGGACGAGTCCAGCACGGCCACAGCAAGCGTCGCCGACGAACTGGTGCGCATGATCCTGGGACAGATGGTGCCGGGCGCGAGCCTGCCCAGCGAGGCCGAGCTCGCCGTCCAGCACGGCGTGAGCCGGGTGACGGTGCGCGAGGCGGTGAAGATGGTGGCGGGGCGCGGGCTGCTCGACCTCGCCCGCGGCCGGCGCGCCGTCGTCAAGGAGCCCGACGCGTCGGCGCTGGGCGAATTCATCAGCTTCGTCGTGCAGAACGACAGGCGCGGCGTCTTCGACCTCGTCGAGGTGCGACTGTCGCTCGAGGTGCAGGCCGCGGGGCTCACCGCGGCGCGCGCCGACCGCGCCGCGCTGGCGGCGATCGAGTCGTGCCTCATGGCCATGCGCGCCGCCCAGGCGCCCGACGGCAGCGAGGACGAACAGGCGTTCCACGAGGCCGATGCCGGCTTTCACGCGGCCATCGCGGAGGCGTCGGGCAACCGCATCCTCATCAGCCTGTTCGCCGCGATGGCACCGGCCCTGCGGCGCTCCTTCTACATGAGCCGGCGCGGGCGGCAGCTGCGCGGGCAGACGATGGAGCATACGCTGCACGCCCACCAGCGCATTTTCGAATGCATCGCGGCGCGCGACGTCGCCGGCGCCGAGGCGGCCATGCGCGTCCACCTGTCGGACGCCGCCCGCGACATGCGCGCCGCCCTCGACGAGCCGCGCGCGATCTAGCCGGCAGCGCTAATAGGCGATGGCCTGGCCGATCACCGGCAGGTCGCGCGGGGCGAGGCCGAGGGTGAGCAGGCGATAGCCCGTCTCGGTGACGACGAGGAGATCTTCCGTGTGATAGGCGACCCGGTGCTCGTCGAAGGTCGACGGCTCGATGTTGAACACCATTCCGGGCTGTAGAACGGTCTTTTCGCCGGCGCGCAGCATCGGGCTCTCGTGCAGCTCGAGCCCGAAGCTGTGGCCGACATGCGGCATGTAGAATTGCAGCCCGTGCTTGTGGAACTGGTCGCGGCAGAAAAAGAAGACGTCCTCGGCGCGAAGGCCGGGGCGGATGATGTCGATGGTGGCGGTCTCGATGTCGATCAGCGCCGCATAGGTCTGCTTCTGCAGCTCGGTGGGGCTGCCGGCCGAATAGGTGCGGGCGAAGTCCGACGACCAGGCGCCGTACTGGCCGCCCACGTCGAAGCGGATGATGTCGCCTTCCGACACATGCACCCAGTCGAAGGCCGGGGCGTGGAAGAGATGCGTATACTTGCCGCTGCCGAAGCACATGAAGGCGGTGCCGTCGGCGCCGTTGCGGAACATGTTCGCGGCAATGCGATCGGACATCACCTTCTCGCTCTCGCCGACCCTGGCGGCGGCCATCGCGTCGAGCACGGCGCGGTGCGTGCCCCTGGTGGCCGCCTCCAGCGCCGCGATCTCCGGCTCGGACTTGTGCGCCCGGCACGCGCCGAG
>JBDHTK010000124.1:0-9189 GCA_039808625.1 Devosia sp.
GGCGCTCGCCGTGCTCCTTGTGGCCGTGCTGTCGCGACGCTCCCTGCCACGGCTGCGCCTCGCGGGGCTGGCCGGCGCCTTCTGGCTCGGCTTCTGCCTTCTCGCGCTGCATGGCGCGCTGTGGGGCACGCCGATGCTGAGCCGGCCCGCCTATGGCGACTATCAGCTCCGCGTCGACGAGATCCTGTCCGAGAGCGACGGGGAGATGCGCGTCATCGTCTCCGGCATCGTGCCGCTCGCCGGCGCGCGCGCCGTGCCCATGCGCCGCGCCCGCCTGCTGCTGCGGGACGCGCCGGCGCTGTCGCCCGGCGACGTGCTGGCCGGCCCGTTCCGCTTCGCGCCGGTGCCGGGTCCGGCCTATCCCGGCGGGTTCGACGCGCAGTTCCACGGCTATTTCGCTGGCATCGGCGCCTATGGCAACAGCACGCGCCCGCCGCTTCTCCTCGCGTCCGGCAGCGACGCGGCGCCGGCGCGCCTCGTCGACGCCGTCCGGCGCGGCATCGGCGCCGGCATCGACGCGCTGCTGGACCAGCCGGCGGCCGGCGTCGCCCGCGCCATCATCAATGGCGACCAGAGCGCCGTCACCGACGCGGCGCGCGACACCATGGCGACGGCCGGCATCGCGCATGTGCTGTCGGTCTCGGGCCTGCATCTCACCATCGTCGCCGGCGGCGTCGTCGCGGCGCTGCGCCTCTTGCTCGCCGGCTTCGAGGGGGTGGCCGCCCGTGTCTCGGTGAAGCGCATCGCGGCGGCCGGCGGCATGGCTGCGGCGGTGTTCTACTACGCCATTTCAGGCGGCAATGTCGCGGCCTTCCGCTCGACCCTGATGATCCTGCTGGTCTTCGGCGCGGTGCTGGCCGGGCGGCGGGCGCTGACCATGCGCAACGTCGCCATCGCCGGCCTCGTCGTCGTCGTCACCGATCCGGCGAGCGTCTTCCGCCCGAGCTTCCAGCTCTCCTTCGCGGCGGTGGTGGCGCTGATCGGCGCCTATGAGAATTTCCGCAGCACGGACGCACGGGCCGCCGGGCTCGCAGCGCGGGGCTGGGCCTATGGCAAGGGCATCGTCCTCACCAGCGTCGTCGCCGGGCTCGCCACGCTGGTCTTCTCGATCTACCATTTCCAGCAGACCTCGCCGCTCGGCGTGCTCGGCAACCTGCTGACCCTGCCGCTCGTCGGCTTCGTGATGATGCCGGCGGCGGCCATTGCCGTGCTGGCCATGCCCTTCGGCCTCGAAGCGCCGTTCCTCGTCGTCATGGCGTGGTCCATCGACCGCATGCTGGAGATGGCGGCGCTGGTCGCCGGCTGGTCCGCGCACCTGACCGCCAGTCCGCTGCTGACGCCCTGGGCGCTGGTGCTCGGCCTTGCGGCGCTCGCCTGGTTCGCCTTCTTCGAGGATCGCTGGCGGCTCGCCGGGCCGCTGCTCGCCGTGCCGCTCATCGTCCTCGGTGCGGTCGACCGGCCGCCCGACGTCCTGATCGCCGACACCACGCAGGCGCTGGCCATACGCGGCGAAACCGGCCTCGAGCTGGCCGCCGGTCGCGCCCAGAGCTTCGCCCTCGACGTCTGGCGCGACACCTATGCCGAGCCCATCGCCGGCAAGGCGCCGCAAAGCTGCGACTCCGTCGCCTGCATCGGCGCCGGCGCGGCCGGCTTTTCCTATGCCCTCGTGAAGGACCCCGGCGGCTTTGCCGAGGAGTGTGCGCGCGCCGACCTCGTCGTCACGCGGCTCGAGGCGCCGAGCTACTGCGCCGCGCCGGCGGTGATCGACGCCGAGGCGTTGCGCCGGCATGGCGTGCACTGGCTGCGCTGGGACGCCGCGGCGCGGCGCTTCGAGGTGCGGGCGGCCGTCGCCGACCTGGCGCGGCCGGGGCTGCGCACGCCCTGAACAGGTTCTCGGGCTGGCCCGGCACGTCGACCGCGATGGCGAAGACGCTGCCGGCGGCCGGCTCTCTCGCCAGCTCCTCGGCGCTCAGCCCGTCGCGCGCGCTGGTGATGTAGAGCGTCTTCAGCTCCGGGCCGCCGAAGGCCGGGCAGGTGGGGCGGCTGGCGGGCACCTTGACCACGCGGTCGATGCGGCCGTCCGGGGCGTAGCGCACGACGCGGCCGCCGCCCCATTCGGCGTTCCACAGGAAGCCCTCGGCGTCGACGACGGCGCCGTCGGGATCGACGCTGGCGTCGACGCTGACGAAATCGTGCCACGCGCCGACCGGCAGGCCGGTGTCGGGATCGGTCGCGACCTGGCGGATGGTATGCGTCACGCTGTCGGCGAAATAGGCGGTGCGCCCGTCGGGCGCGAAGCAGGTGGCGTTGGGGATATGGATGTCCGACAGCAGGCGCTCCACGCTGCCGTTGCGGACCTGGTAGAGCGCGCCGGCCGCCACCCCGCCGGGATCGTCGAGGCCCATCGTGCCGATCCAGAAGCCGCCCGCCGGGTTGACGCGCCCGTCATTGCTGCGCGTCGTCGTGCTGTCGGCCTCGAGCGGCGTGATGAGCTCGCGCGTGTCGGTCGACAGCTGCAGCCGGTAGATGCCGGCCGCCGAGGCGATGGCGAGGTTGTCGGCGTCGATGACGCCGGCCGCGCTCACCGGCGCATCGAAGGTGAAGCGGTCGACCATGATGCCGCCGGCCGTCGCCGAGAACAGCGTCTTGTTGAGGATGTCGAACCAGAACAGCCGCTCCTGCAGCGGATGCCAGAACGGCCCCTCGCCGAGTTCGCACCGGCTGTCGATGAAGAGTTCGGCCGTATCGGTCATCTATCTGTCCTGTCCCTCGTCATAGGCCGCCACGGCGGCCCGGGCGCGCCGGTCGATCTCGCCCAGATCCATGCCCGGCTTGAAGATATAGCTGCCCAGCCCGAAGCCGGCACAGCCCGCCGCGAAGTATTCCCGGAAATTGTCGGGGTTGGCGCCGCCCACCGCGAACAGCGGCAGGTCCTTCGGCAACACCGCCTTCATGGCGCGGATGCCCCGGGGGCCGAGCACCTCGGCGGGAAAGAACTTGAGGCCCGTCGCCCCGGCGCGGATGGCCCGGAAGGCGTCGGTGGGCGTGAACACGCCGGGGTAGGAGGCCATGCCCAGCGCGCGCGTGCGGCGGATCACGTCCTCGTTGGTGTCGGGCGAGACGACGAAGCGGCCGCCGGCCGCTGCCGTGGCCTCCACGTCTTCGACGCTGAGCGCGGTGCCGCAGCCGATCTCGGCCTCGCCGGCCAGCGCCTTCGCCGCCGCGGCGATGGATTTGAGCGGCTCGGGCGAGTTGAACGGCACCTCGATGAGGCTGATGCCCGCCGCGACGAGCGTGCGGCAGACATTGATCGCCTCGGGCGGCGTGATGCCGCGCAGGATGGCGATGATCTGGCGGTGCTGCGTCATTGCTGCGCCCTCGCTTCCTTGAGCCCGGCGAGCGTCGCCGCACCGGCGTCGAGCGGCTGGCCCTCGATGCCGATGAGGGCCAGCGCCGCGCCATAGAGCTGGCCGAAGCGGGCCGAGCCGATGAGCGGCACCGGCGCGCCGCTGAGCCAGTCGCGGTGGCCGCCGACCTCGACGCCGACCAGCAGACCGGAGAGATACCCCGAGCACCAGTCGGCACCCTTGCCGGCGACGAGCGCCGCGGCGCGGGTACGGAACACCAGCGAGGTGGCGAGCGCCGGGCTCTCGATGCCGGCGCGCATGCCCTCGGCGATGCCGTCCTCGATGGCCGACCCCTCGATCTCGCCGGTGAAGGAGTGGCGCAGCACCGAGTGCTGCGAGAGCACCTCGTAGAGCTCGCCGGTCATGGCCGTCGAGAAGCGGCGGATGCGGCCGCCGGCGATCTCGACCCATTTGCTGTGCGTGCCGGGCAGGATCGCCGCCCCCTCGAAGCCCGGCTGCAGGCCGGTGAGGCCGAGCAATTGCGTCTCCTCGCCGCGCATCACGTCCTCGTGACCGGGCTGGCGCTGGCAGAGGCCCGGCAGGATGCGCGGCGCGTAGCGGCTGCCGGGCGGCACCACGGCGCCGGCGGCAAGGCTGTCGAGCGCGGCGGGCACGTCGAGATAGGGCGCCTCGCGCCAGCCCTGCCGGGCCCCGGCCATGCCGCAGACCAGCACTTCTGCGCCCGGCACGGCGCGCCCGGCGATCAACTCGTCGAGCACGGCGGGATAGTCGCCGGCAGCGATTTTGCCCATGCCCCGGTCGGACTGCGCGGCGAACGTTTCGGTGCCGTCGGCCGCGACGCCCCAGGCACGCACGTTCGACGTGCCCCAGTCGACCGCGACCCACTCGGTATCCGTCGTCACCGCCCCCTCCATGATTCCGCGGGCGCGACCCTAGTCGATCCGGGCGGGGCGGGGGAGGGCCGCCGGCGCAAAATCTCCGCGACACGACGTCATGGCAGCCAGTCGGCGGTGTGGGCGAGGGCGTCGGCGAGGCGCAGCTCGTAGTCCTCGCGGGCGATCTCGATGCCGCCAAAGGTACGCAGATGGTCGGTGACGAACTGCGTGTCGAGCAGCCGGTAGCCGCCGGCGCACAGCCGCGCGATGAGGTGCGCCATGGCGATCTTCGAGCAGTCCGTGCGCCGGTGGAACATCGATTCCCCGAAAAAGGCGGCGCCGATGGCGACTCCGTAGAGCCCGCCGACCAGCGCCGGCCCGTCCCAGACCTCGACGGTATGGACGAAGCCGCGGGCGAACAGCTCGCCGTAGAGCCGGCGGATGGTGCCGTTGATCCAGGTCGTGCCGCGGTCGGTGCCGGCCGTGGCGCAGCCTTCGATGACGGCGGCGAAATCGGTGTCGACGCGCACCGCATAGGGGTGCGTGCGCAGCCTCTTGCGCAGGCTGCGCGACAGGTGCGCCGCCTCCAGCGGAATGATGCCGCGGCGCTGCGGCGCAACCCAGAACAGGTCCGCGGACTCGGCGTCCTCGGCCATCGGAAAGATCCCGGCGCGATAGGCGCGCAGAATGAGCTCGGGGGTCAGTTCGACCGCAAAAGGGTCGGATTTTCGCGACATGGCGTCCAAAGTGCCTGAGATTTGATGTCGGAGCGACATCAAGTATTGCCAGCGTTCAGATTTTATCGCCTAAGAGGGCCCCGTTTTGACCCGAAGCCAGCCGAAGGCCCGCCCGCCTATGTCCGTTCCCGTCATCCAGACCGAAAACGCGAATCTCGAGCTGATGAGCGGCAAGTCCATGCTGCACATTCTCAACGATGTCACCTTCACGGTGAATGGCGGCGAAGTGACGGCCATCGTCGGCCCGTCCGGCAGCGGCAAGACTTCGCTGCTGATGATCCTGGGCGGCCTCGAGCGGCCCACCTCGGGCAAGGTCGTCGTGGCGGGGCAGGACATCTCGACGGCCAATGAGGACCAGCTCGCCATCTTCCGGCGCAACAATCTGGGCATCCTGTTCCAGAATTTCCACCTCATCCCGTCGATGACCGCCCTCGAAAACGTCGCGCTGGCGCTCGAAATCGCCGAAACCAGACTGTCGCTCAAGGAAATCCGCCAGCGCGCCACCGAGGCGCTCGAGGAGGTGGGGCTCGGCGACCGCCTGACGCACCTGCCCAGCGCCCTCTCGGGCGGCGAGCAGCAGCGCGTCGGCCTCGCCCGCGCCATGGTCACCAGCCCGACGCTGATGCTCGCCGACGAGCCGACCGGCAATCTCGACCAGGATACCGGTGCCAGGGTCATCGAGCTGATGTTCAACCTGGCGCGCAAGAAGGGCACCGCGGTCCTGCTCATCACGCACGACCCCAATCTCGCCAGGAAGGCCGACCGCGTGCTGACCATGAACAAGGGCCGGCTCACCGAGACCGCGAAAGCGGCCGTGCCGGCATGAGCCGTCTCGCCAACTGGATGCGGGTCGCCATCACCGACCTGCTCGGCGACCTGCGCCGCTTCGGCATCCTGCTTGCCGCGCTGGCGCTCGGGGTGGGCACCATCGCCGGTGTCAGCTCCGTCGGCGCGGCTCTGCAGGACACCATCCTGCGCAACGCCAACATCCTCATGGGCGGCGACCTGCAGGTGGTGCGGGCCGACCGGCGCGCCGACGCTGCCGAACTCGCCTACATCACCTCGCTGGGCGAGGTGTCCGAGACGATCAGCTCCAATTCGCGCGCCGACGCCATCGACGACAGCGGCAACACCGTGTTCCTCGACATCTACGCCGTCGACGGCAACTACCCGCTCTACGGCAATGTCGAGAGCCCGCAGCTCAAGCCCGGCGAGAAGCCGGCATCGCTGCTGGCGCTCAAGGACGGCGTCTACGGCGCCATCGTCGATCCGGTGATCCTCGACCGGCTCGGCATCGACCTGGGCGGCCATTTCCGGGTCAACGCCACCGAGTTCGAGGTGCGGGGGCTGCTGACCTCGCTGCCCAACGGTGCTTTGCGCGGCTTCCATCTCGGCCTCACGGCGCTGATGTCCATCGAGGCGCAGCAGGCCAATCCGAATGCGCGCGCGCCGCTGCCCGGCCTGCTCACCCAGTACGGCTACAAGATCAAGCTCGCCGAGGGCGACTACCGCACCCAGCAGCCCATCGTCGCAGCGCATTTCGCCGGCGATCCGCAATGGAAGGTGGAATCGCCCTATGACGCAGCGGGCGACCTGTCGCGCTTCTACGACCTGTTCGTGCGCTTCCTGCTCATCGTCGGGCTGAGCTCGCTGCTGGTCGGCGGCATCGGCATTTCCAACGCCGTCAACGCCTATATCGGCGAGCGCCAGCGGGCCATCGCGACTCTGCGCTCGCTGGGCGCCACCGGCGGCCGCGTCATGGTGCATTTCTTCACCCAGATCGGCCTGCTGGCGCTGGTCGGCATCCTCATCGGCCTCGTCATCGGCGCGGTGCTGACGGCGGCGGCGCTGCCGGTGCTGGGCAGCATCCTCGCGGTCGAGCTGCCGCCCACGGTGCATTTCCCCTCGCTCGCCACGGCCTTCGGCTTCGGCGCGCTGGCGGCCTTCGCCTTCTCCTACCTGCCGCTCGTCAATGCGCGGAAGATGAAGCCGGCCATGCTGTTCCGCACCGTCGGCACGAGCGTGCAGAGCCTGCGCGCCCGCGAATATTTCGAGCTCGGCGTGGTGCTGCCGCTGCTTGCCGCCGCCCTTTTGATGTTCGCGCTGGCGTGGTGGACGACCAGGGACTTCGCGCTGGTCTTCTGGTACAGCGTCGGCGTCATCGGCGCCTTCCTCCTCCTCCGCTTCGCCGGCGTGGCGCTGCAGCACCTGCTGCGCGTCCTGCCGCCGCTGCCCAATACCGCCTGGCGCAACGCCTTCCGCGGCATCCACCGCCCCGGCTCGCCGGCACCCGTGGTGATCATGTCGCTCGGCCTCGGCCTCGCCATGCTGCTGGTCATCATCATCCTCACCGCCAATGTGCGCAGCCAGCTCACCGGGCAGGTGACGCAGGACGCGCCGACCTTCGTCGCCACCGATATGTTCGACGACGAGATCGTCGACCTCGGCGACTTCCTTGCCTCGACCGGCATCGTCACCAATTTCCAGCATTCGCCGATGATCCGCGCCGCCGTGACCAAGGTGAAGGGCGTGCCCTCCGCCCAGTTGCGCGACAACAAGGGCATCAGCGGCGAAGCCCAGTACATGATCGGCAGCCAGGAAATCCTGATGACCTGGCAGGCCGACCTGCCGGCCAATTCCACCATCACCGCCGGCCAGTGGTGGCCGGCCGACTATGACGGCCCGCCGCTGGTCTCGCTCAAGGACGACGTGGCGAAGAGCCTCGGCATCAAGGTCGGCGACACCATCGAGCTGACGCTGTTCGGCGAGTCCATCGAGGTGACGGTGGCCAATCTGCGCGAGTTCCAGTTCCAGACCGGCCTCAACTACCTCGTCACTGCCACGCCCGGCACCTTCGACGATTTCCCCGGCACCAACCTCGCCATCATCAAGGCGGCGGACGGCAAGGAGAAGGACCTCGAGCGCGCGCTGGCGCGGCGCTATGCCGACATCACCTTCATCCCGGTGGGCGAGGCGCTGAACCAGGCGGCCGAAATCCTCGGCCAGCTCTCGGTGGCGGTGAACATCGTCGGCGGGCTGGCCGTGCTCAACGGCATTCTCGTGCTGGCAGGCACGATGGCGGCCGGCCGCAAGCAGCGCGAATCCGACGCCGTGGTCAACAAGGTGCTCGGCGCCACCCGCGGCGACGTGGTGCGCGTCTTCTCGCTGGAATACGCGCTGCTCGGCATTTTCGCGGCGGCGCTGGCCACCGCCGTCGGCATCGCCGGAGCCTATATGATCATCCGGCTCGCCGGCCTCGATGTCGGCTTCGGCGTCGATCCGGTACTGATCCTCGGCGTGCTGGCCGGCTCGGTGGTGCTCACCATCGTCACCGGCGCCGCGACCACCTGGAAAGCCCTCAGCACCCGCCCCGCGCAATATCTGCGCTCGCTGGGGTAGGGGCCTCTCACATCCTCGAAAAGTAAAGGGCGCCAGCCGATGGCGCCCTTTTTCGTCTGGCCTCCCCGCCGGCTCAGTGCGCCATGCCGAGATATTTTTCCAGCCAGTGGATATCGTAGTTGCCGGCGAGGATGTCGGGCTCGCGGATGAGGCGCTGGAACAGCGGCAGCGTCGTCTTGATGCCGTCCACCACGAACTCGTCGATGGCGCGGCGCAGGCGCATCAGGCACTCCTCGCGCGTGCGGCCGTAGACGATGAGCTTGCCGATCAGGCTGTCGTAGTAGGGCGGGATCGAATAACCGGCATAGACGGCCGAATCGACGCGCACGCCGACGCCGCCGGCCGGATGGTAGAACTGGATCTTGCCGGGCGAGGGGGCGAAGGTTTGCGGGTCCTCGGCGTTGATGCGCACCTCGATGGCGTGGCCGGTGAAGGTCACCTTGTCCTGCTCGAGGCTGAGTTTTTCGCCCGAGGCCACGCGGATCTGCTCATAGACGAGGTCGACGCCGGTGATGCGCTCGGTCACCGGATGCTCCACCTGCAGGCGGGTATTCATCTCGATGAAGTAGAATTCGCCGTTCTCGTAGAGGAACTCGATGGTGCCGGCGCCGGAATATTTGAGCTTGCGCATGGCGGCGGCGCAGATCTCGCCGATCTCGGCGCGCTTGTCGGCCGGCACGGTGGGCGCCGAGGCCTCTTCCCACACCTTCTGATGGCGGCGCTGCAGGGAGCAGTCGCGCTCGCCCAGATGCACCGCGTTGCCCTGGCCGTCGCCCATCACCTGCACCTCGATGTGCCGCGGCTTGCCGA
>JBDHTK010000125.1:0-9163 GCA_039808625.1 Devosia sp.
CGGCGGCCGGCTGGGCTTCATCACGCCGCTGACGCACAATTTCTGCGAGACCTGCAACCGGGTGCGGCTGACGGCGACCGGCGAGCTCTATCTGTGCCTCGGCCAGAACGACAAGGTGAACCTGCGCGACGCCCTGCGCTCGGGCGGCGCCGCGGCGCTCGACGCGATGCTCGATCACGCCATGCTGATCAAGCCGCAGCGGCACAATTTCGTCATCGACCGCGCCCATTCCGGCCCGGCCGTCGAGCGCTTCATGTCGACGACGGGCGGCTGATCCGCAGGATCAGCGCCGCGCCGCCGGGGTCTCGACGGGCAGGCCCGAGGAGCGCCACGCCGTATAGAGCTCGAGGCTCAGATATTCCGGCGAGCCGAGCGCATAGGGCTCGGCGCGCACCGAGACGTTGCACCACTGGAACATGCGGTGGCGCGACCCCATCTCGTCCCACAGCAGCCGGAAGATCGGGAAGCCCGTCACCTGCCCCTCGCTGATGACGTCGCCGCGCAGCCTGTCGCCCGCATGGTCGTCGTGGCACTGGGCGCAACTGAGGTCGAGCTGGCCGCGCCGGGCGAAATAGAACGCCTTTCCGGCCTCGAAGAAGGGAGCCGCCGGCCCGTCTATGGCCACCTCGATCGGCATGCCGCGCGACTGGGAGCCGATGAACGCGGTCAGCGCCAGCAGCTCGTCCGATTCGTAGGCGAGCGGCGCCGCGTCCATGGTGTCGACCAGCATCTGGTTGATGCGCAGCTCCAGATTGACCAGCCCGCCGACCTTGGGATCGTAGACCGGATAGCGCGCCGCCACGCCGCGCATGCTGGTCTCGGCGTCGCCGTGGCACGAGGCGCACGACACGCCCGAAACCGGGTCCGGCCGCTCCCAGAGCGCCCGCCCCGCATCCACCGCGAACATGCCCGGGTTCAGGAAATCGTCGTCCTGCAGCAGGCGCGTGGTTTCGTCCATGTAGAGATAGCCGGACTTCTTGCCGTCGACCTCGTAGCGCGAGGCATCCCAGCCCTGCCCGAGCAGCGGGGCGGTGCCGAGCACGGCGACGATGGCGGCCAGCGGCATGATGGAACGCCATTGCTCCGTCATGGCGCGTCCGTCCCGGCATCGTCGGTGAGCGTCAGCAGGTAGGCGATCACGTCCTCGACCTCCTGCGCCGTGTAGATGGTCTTGCCCTGGTACGGAAGGTCGACGCGATAGAGCCCGGCGAGCCGGTAATAGGCCGGCATGATCGTGTCGGGATTGATGAGCTTCGGATTCACCAGCCGCAGCCGGAGCTCGGCGGCGCTGTAGCGCGACCCGACGCCGGCGAGGGGCGGCCCGATGGTGCCGTGATCCGGCTCCTCGGGGATCGGCAGATCGTGGCAGATGAGGCAGGTGGCCATGCGCGTGTTGCGCACGGTGAGGCGCCCGGCGACGGGATCGCCCGGCGTCTGCGTCAACGGCTTGGGAATGGCGAGGTCGACGATCTCCAGCGGCGGCAGCGGGTCCTGCGCGGCCGCACCGGCCGTCGCGGCGAGGCCGAGGGCCAGCGCCGCGACGGCGGGACGGAGCGCCGGACTCCTAGCCAAACAGATCGGCCGTGAGGCTGGCATATTGTCCACGGGCGTAGTCGGCTTCGTTCCTGCGGAAGGCGCGATCGGCGTCCAGCGGCGACGAGCCGCCCGCGCCGTCCACCTTCTTGATCGCCCCCTCGGCATCGACCCGGTACACGTCCGCGACCGAGATGCCGTAGTCGGCGGCCACGAGGCTGTAGCAGGTGTTGATCATCGAGGGCGACGGCGGCGCCTCGCCGCGCAGCAGGGCGGCGACGGCATAGGCGCACACCCGCCCCTGCGCCGCGGCCGAGAAGCCCGATTTGGGCATGTCGCCCGAGATGATCGCATCGCCGAGCAGGTGAATGCCGGGCACGACGCGCGATTCGAACGTCGCCCCATCGACCTCGCACCAGTCGGCGCCGGCGGCCAGGTCGGCCGTATCGACAAGACGATTGGCGCGCTGCGGCGGGATGATGTTGATCACGTCGGCCGTGTAGCTGTCGAAGAGAGTCTCGACCGTCATCGTGGCGGGGTCGACCGCGGACACCTCGCCGCCCTCGCCGAACGGCACCCACTGGATCATGCCCGGATAGAGCTCTTCCCAGGCGGCGAGGAACAGGCTCTGCTTGGAGAAGCTGTCCTTGGCGTCGAGGATGATGATCTTCGATTTGGGCTTGCTCGCCTTGAGATAGCCGGCGATCAGGCTGGCGCGCTCATAGGGGCCCGGCGGGCAGCGGAACGGATTGGCAGGCGGCGCGATGATCACCGTGCCGCCATCCTCCATCGCCTCGAGCTGGGCGCGCAGCAGCGCCGTCTGCGGGCCGGCCTTCCAGGCGTGCGGCATGATCTCGGCCGCGGCCTCGTCGTAATTGGCGATGGCACCGTATTTGAGGTCGATGCCCGGCGACAGCACCAGCCGGTCGTAGGCCAGGGTGCTGCCGTCGGCAAGCCGGACGTGGCGCGCGGCCGGGTCGACGGCCTCGACGCGGGCGGCGACGACCGCGACGCCGTCGGCGGCGAGCCCGTCAAAGCCGAAGGTCACGTCGGCCATGTCGCCGATGCCGCCGAGCACGGTGTTGCTGAACGGGCAGGTGACGAAGCTCGGATCCTGCTCGACTAGCGTCACCTCGATCTCGGGGGCGATGCGGCGCAGGTAGCGGGCGCAGGCGGCCCCGCCATAGCCGGCCCCGACGACGACGACCTTGGCCGCGGCCTGGGCCCATGACGGGCGGCCGAGCAGGCCGGTGAGGGCTGCGGCGCCGGCAAGGCGCAGCGTGTGGCGACGCGTGACGATCATTTGGCCGCTCCCTTCTTCCAGGCGGCGATCTCGGCCGCCAGCGCTTCGATCTCGGCGTCCGTATAGCCCTTGGCGATGCGGCCCATGATGGTCGACGGCAGCGTGCCCGCCCGGAAGGCGAGCATCATCGTCCTGATCTGCTCGTAACTGCCGAGCGCCGGGATCGGATTGGTCGTGACCGCGGGGTTGTGGCACGCCATGCACTGGCTCGCGAGCAGCCCCGGCGCGGTTTCATCCGCAACCGCCTGGCCGCCGGCAAGGGCTGCAACGGCAAAGGTGGCGAAGACAGCGGCCCGAAGGCCGATCCGTTTCAACATGCTTCCTCCTCCGGAAAACGCGCGGTCGTCAGGAGGCGGCCGCTGAGCTTTGGGCTATTCGGCCCGGGAACGTGCCAGCGCCTCCTCAACGCCGGTCCAGGCCGGCAGATCCGTGAAGCGCCAGCGCACGAAATGCGCGAGGGCGACCATGTCGGCGTCGTTGATGGCCTCGCCCTGTGCCGGCATGACGCGCTGGATCGAGCTGCGCGCCGGCTGGATGCCATGCACCACCGTATGCAGCAGGTTGTCCGGCACCGGCGCGTTGACGGCGGCGGTGAGGCCGAGCGAAGCGGGCTGCGACTTGCTGATGCGTGCCTTGTGGCATTTGACGCACTGGTTGAAGTACACCTCCTCGCCGTGCAGCAGGGTCGGATCGGTGGGGGCGTTGGGGCCGCCCGGCCGTTCCGTCTCGCCCCAGTCGAGCGCCGCGACCTTGGCCACCGCCTCCTCGACCGCGGCCTTGGCGGGCGCTTCCGAGAGCGAGGCGAGATAGACCGCCATGGCGAAGATGTCGTCTTCGTCGGCAATGCTCATCGAATCGATCACCGGCGCCATCGGGCCGGCGGCGATGCCGTGATGCTCGTCCCAGCCATCGAACAGATAGTTGACATAGGCGTCCTCGGTCCAGCCGACGGGGGCCTGCGAGGCCGCGCCGATGGCCGGCACGTACCAGCCCTCGGCCGACGCGCCGCCGAAGAGCCTGGCGGTGTCGCCGGCCCCGAAGGCGTTGCGTGGCGTGTGGCAGGCGCCGCAATGGCCGAGCCCGGCGACGAGGTAGGCGCCGCGGTTCCATTCCTCGTCCTTGCTGGCATCGGCCTGGTAGACCTGCGGCCGGTGGAACAGCAGTTTCCAGCCTTCGAGCACCGGGCGGAAGCTGAGCGGGAACGGCAGCTCGTTCGCCGGCGGCGTGTACTCGGCCGGCTGCTGCGTCATCAGATAGGCGTAGAGCGCCGCCACGTCGTCTTCGGTGACGAGCGCGAAATGGTCGTAGGGAAAGGCCGGATAGAGGTGGTTGCCGGCCCGGTCGATGCCCTGGTGCATGGCGCGCAGGAAGGCCTCGCCGGACCAGGTGCCGATACCCGTCCTGGGGTCGGGGGTGATGTTGGTGCTGTAGATGGTGCCGAACGGCGTCGGCAGCGCCAGCCCGCCGGCATAGGGCTCGCCGTTGGGGCGCGTGTGGCAGACCGCGCAATCGCCCACCGCGGCGAGCATTTCGCCTTTCTCGACGAGGTTGCGATCAAGCGTGGCGACATCGACCGGCGTGATCGGCGGCAACGCCCCGTAGCGCGTGGCCATCAGGTAGAATCCCCCAAGCCCGACGAGCCCGAGCACCACGAGAATTCCCAGACCGACGAATAGTTTCTTCACCGCACGTCATTCCAATTACACCGGCGCCGCCGGCAGCAGATTCACACTTCGGTGCCGGACTGTGGATCCGGCACCGGCGACCCGGCAAGCGAAATGGAAACCTGTCCCAGGCTGCCCTCTCCTCGCGTCTAGCATGACATCGGCCGTCACAGAAGCCAACCCACCAAACACCGGCACGCCGTCGACGCGCGCGGGCTTGCCGGCGGCCCTGCCCCGCCTCTAGGCTGGCCCGTGCGATGGGATCGGGGCGGACGGCGCGATGACGACACGGATTGCGGCTCTGGTGCTGGCGGCCGGGCTGTCGACGCGCTTTGCCGGCGACAAGCTCGTCCATCCCTATCGCGGCAAGCCGCTCGCGGCGCATGTCGCCGACGCCGTCGCGGCGCTGCCCGTCGGCTTCCGGCTCGCCGTCTGCCCGGCGGCGAATCCGGCGCGCCAGGCGATCTTCCGCGAACGCGGCTTCGAGATCGTGGAGAACGGCAATCCGGGCGCCGGGCTGTCGAGCTCGCTCATCCTCGGGGCACAGCGCGCCCTCGACCTCGATGCCGACGCCCTGCTCGTCTGCCTCGCGGACATGCCGCACGTCACGGCCGCCTATCTCGGGACGCTCCTCGCCGCGCTGGACTCCAGCACCGAGATCGTCGCGTCGCAACGGGGCGAGGTGCGCGGCCCGCCGGCCGCCTTCGCCCGCCGCGCCCTGCCCCGGCTGCTCGCGCTGCGCGGCGATGCGGGCGCGCGCACGCTCCTCGCCACCGCCGGCGCCGTGCCCCTTCCCCCCGGCCTCGCCGCCGACTTCGACACGCGCGACGATTTCGAAGGCTGACGCGCGGCTCATCCGGGTGGCGCTGCTGCCGCCCCAGCACGGGCACCGATGAGACTGGCATGGTCGGCGTGGGCCGGCGGCACGAGCGCCGCCCGCTCCTGCCGGCGCGCCGCGACATGCGCCGGCTCCCTGTCCTCGGCCGTTCCGGCGAGGCCCCTGCGAGAAACCGATTGCTCTTCGCCCGCCCGGCAATTATGAATCATCATAATGTTATGTGGAATGAGGATACAGGCCTTGAACACTGATAGTGGCATGGTGGACCGCATCTGGGGCGGCCTCGCGGGGGCGGTGATCGGCGATGCGATGGGCACCGCGACCGAGACGATGACGCGGCGCCAGATCGTCGAGACCTTCGGGCGGCTGACGGAAATCGTGGCGCCCGAGAACAGCCCGTTTTCCGGCGGGCGGCCCGCCGGGCACTACAGCGACGATTCGAGCCAGATGCTGCTGATGGCCGAGCGCTTCGCCGAAGTCGGCGCGATCCGGACCGAGGACGTGGTCGAGAAGCTGCTGCAATGGGCGGACAACGAGGACATGTTCGGGCGCACGGCCGGGCCGACCACGCGCGAAGCGGTGCGGCGCCTGCGGGCCGGGGAAGATCCCAGGCTGGTCGGGCGCGGCAATGTCAGCACCGGCACGGGGCTCAGCAACGGCGCGGCGATGAAGACGGCGCCGGCCGGCTGGATGAATCCGGGAAACATCGAGGCGGCCGTGCAGGCGGCGGCGCGCATGGCGATTCCGACCCATTGCACGCAGATCGCGATCTCGGGCGCCGGGGCGGTCGCCGGGGCCATCGCGATGGCGACGGCGGGGACGAGCGACTTCGCCGATATCGTCGAGGCGGCGATCGAGGGCGCCGAGATCGGCGAGCGGATCGGGCTCGAGATCGGACGCGAGGCGGCGGGGCCATCGGTGGTGAAACGCATCCGTTTGGCGGTAGAGATCGGGAATGGCCACGACGACATCTGGAGCTGCCTCGACGAGGTGTCCGACATCATCGGCTCGGGCCTGCCGACGGTCGAGTCGGTGCCGGCGGCGTTCGCGATGATCGCGGCCGGGCGCGCGGATGTGAAGAACTCGATCATCGGCGCGGTGAACGTCAGCAACGACACCGACACGGTGGCGACCATCGTCGGCGCGATCACCGGCACCATGGCGGGCGTGGCCGGGGTGCCGGCCGACTGGCGCGAACTGGTCGAGACAGTGAACAAGCTCGACCTCAGGGGTCTCGCGGGCCGGCTGGCCGCGGCCGCTGCCTGAAGCCCGGCCCGGCGCATGAGCAAGCCCGGCCGGGAACTGCCGCGTATCCTCGCTTCGCTGCATGCGAAGCGGCGGATCGTGCTGATCGGCCAGGTGGTGGTTGATATCGTGTGCAGCGTCCCCAACCTGCCGACGCGCAGCGGCGACGTGCATGTCGACCGCACCAGCATGGATATCGGCGGCAGCGCGCCCAACATCGCGGTGGCGCTGAACCGGCTGGGCCTCGCCGGCGACAACCTGTTCCCGGTGGGGCTGGGCGACTGGTCGGAGCTGATCTTCGCGCGGCTCGCCGCCCACGGCATCGAAACACACCTGATCAAGGGCGACAGCCCCAATGGCTGGACCATGGCGCTGGTGGAGCCCGATGGCGAGCGCACCTTCGTTTCGACCACCGGCATCAGTTCGGGCTGGACGCGCGAAGAGCTCGAACGGCTGGGGCCGATCGGCGACGCGATCGTCTATCTGTGCGGCTACGAGATGACGGGGCCGAGCGCCGGGACGCTGCTCGGCTGGATCGAGGAACAGGCCGACGCTACCCTCGTCTACGATCCCGGCCCGCGCATCCAGGTCACGCGGGGCGACGTCATCGAGCGGCTGTGCCGGCGGCGCGCCCTCTTCACCGTCAACCGGCAGGAGATCGCCCATATGATGCCGGGACTGGCACCGCTCGAGGGGGCGAAGCGGCTGGCGCAGCGCGGCCGGGCGCCGGTGATCGTGCGGCTGGACAAGGACGGAGCCGCCTGCGTGTGGCCGGACGGCCGGACATGCGATGTCGCGGGGTTCGCGGTCGACGTCGTCGACACCATCGGGGCCGGCGACAGCCATACGGCCGGCGTGATCGCGGCCCTGGCCTGCGGCCTCGACCTGCGGGACGGACTGATCCTCGGGAATGCGCTCGCGGCGATGGTGGTGAGCAAGCCCGGCTCGATGCTGCCGCCGGGCCCGCTCGATTTCGGCCGCTATCTGGACGCCTGATCGACCGCCCGAATGGTCGCCTGCACCGTCTGGTCGACGAGCTCGGCGAAACCGATCTCGGCCGGCCGGCGCATATAGGTGACGATCTGCGTGCCGATCGGCTCACGCCATTTGGCGCCGATGCTGGCGCTGCCCTGCGCGATGGCGAGGACGCACAGGATCTGCGCCGCATTGCAATCGACGTCGTGGCCGATGCCGCCGATGATCGCCAGGGTCCGGTCGAAGTCGTCGCCGCCGAACCACAGCGCGATGATCTGCGCGGCGGCGTTGGGATAGGCGTGGATCCAGTTGTACTCGATGAGGTCGGCATCGCAGCGGGCCCAGGCGCTCTGCCAGTCGTCGCTGGTCTTGCACGCGGCGAGCGCGTTGCGCACCACCATGCCGTATTCCGAGGCTGCCGGCATAAGGGCGACGGTGGTCTCGACGAGCGAACGCATGTCGCCGCCCCCGAAAGCGCGCGCGGCCAGAACGGCATTGAAGACTTCGCCCAGGATGCCGTTGGAGGTGTGCGAGACCTGGCCGTCGAGCCAGGCGAGACGCGCGGCTTCGCGGGCACGGCCGGGCGCCACCATGCCGCAGATCACGCCGCGCATCTGCGCCCCGATCCACTCGTCGAACGGATTGTCCTCGATGCCCGTGTAAGGCGGCTCGACGCCGCGGCGGATGTTGGCGAGCGCGATGGCTTCGGCCGACCAGCCCATCGGGATGAGCGCGGTCCATTCGGCGGCGATGTCGGTGCTGGTGACGGCATAGCCGGCGCGACTGAAGGCCTCGAGGAAGGCGAGCTCGAAGGTGATGTCGTCATTGTAGGTGTTCGGCGGACGCGGATAGGACGTGATCGGGCCGAACACGCGCGCGAGGTTGGCCGCCGTGTAGCCTTCGAGCGCCGTTCCAACGGCGGCGCCCACGAGCTGCGCCATCCAGCCGGCTTCGATGCGGCTGGCAAAGTCCGGGGCTTTGACATCTACCACGCGATCGGCCGGCCATGCCGTTGCGGCGTCGAGCGCTTCCCAGCTGGCGAAGCGCTCCGTGCGCTGCGATCTGTGCGCGGGGTCGGGCCGGGCGGCGCGCATCTGGGCGCGCAGCGCCCTGTCCACCTTGTAGAGCGTCTCCATGTCGCCGCTGGCGAGCGCCGCGATGCCGCGGTGCAACTGCTCCTCGTAGTCGCCGACGACGTAGCCCTTGTTCTCCAGCGATTGCAGCGCCGCCGCCATCAGGCATTCAGGGGCGCCCGACCCGGGCACATTGCTCTTCCAGAACAGGCTGGTGACGAAGTCGAGCGCATGCATCGGCGCGGAGGCGTCCCAGGTCTGTTCCTCCTCCGAGCGGACGACCGGCTCGGCCGTCTCCAGCATGTTGCGCGCGAATTCCCAGGCTTTCACTGACTCAACTCCGTTTGATGCGGCGCGTGGCGCCCAGATAGCGACGATACCCATAGATGGTCAGGGCGATGACGGGGACGACATAGGGGATCGTCTGCAACAGCTCGGACGGCAGGCCCACCCGCTGCATGAAGATCGACGCGGCTTCCGCCGACGAGAGCAGCAGCGAGCCGACCATGGTGCCGAGCGGCGTGCCACGGCC
>JBDHTK010000126.1:0-8967 GCA_039808625.1 Devosia sp.
CAGGCACGGCGTCGGCCGGCTCGACCTCGTCGAGAACCGCTTCGTCGGCATGAAGAGCCGCGGCGTCTACGAGACGCCGGGCGGCACCATCCTGCTGGCGGCGCATCGCGGCATCGAATCGATCACGCTCGACCGCGGCGAGGCGCATCTCAAGGACGAGCTGATGCCGCGCTATGCCGAGCTCATCTATAACGGCTTCTGGTACTCGCCCGAGCGCGAGATGCTGCAGGCGGCGATCGACAAGAGCCAGGAATTCGTCACCGGCGAGGTGACGGTGAAGCTCTACAAGGGCTCGGCCAATGTCATCGCGCGGACCTCGCCCGCCTCGCTCTACAACATGGACCTCGTGACCTTCGAGGAGGGCGCGGTGGCCTACGACCATCACGACGCCGAGGGTTTCATCCGGCTCAACGGGCTGAGGCTCAGGACCTATGCGGCGCGGCGCGCGGCGCTCCGGGGTAAGTAGAGGCCCGCTTCGCAAGACCTTTAGGCGCATGGTTGAGGCGCCTTAACCATGACTGCCGAAACTGGCCGCACTGGTCCGGTTTCGGGAGTTGTCGATGCGCCGCCTGCCGCTTGCCCTGCTTGCCGCCCTCGCCGCCGTGCTGCCGGCGGCGGCTACCGATGTCACCTTTTCGGGTACGCTGAGCGGGGTGTGCACGCTCGGCCTCGCGACGCCGGGCACGCTCGGGCTCGATACGGACGGGCGGCTGTCGAGCGCGGCGGGGCTGCCGGCCGTGCTCACCATCCTGTCGGTGGGCAGCAACACGCTGACCATCGATCCGCCGGTATGGGTCAGCACGGCGCCGGCCTATGCCCCCGGCACCGAGACCTTCGAGGTCGCCTATAGCGGCCTCGCCGGCCTCGGGCTCGCCGACCAGGCCTATACCGCCGCGCCGACGACGCGCAGCGTCGGCACGCTGCCGCTCAGCCTGCTGACCATGAATGCGCGGGCCGCCAACAGCCTCGGCTTCGCCGACGGCGCCTATGCGATGAAGGTGGTGGTGACATGCGGCTGAGCGCGCTCGGCGCCGTCCTGCTCGCCGGCACGTGCGCCGCCGCGGCGCCGGCCGGCGCCTGCACGCTGACGCTGGGCACTGGCGGCACGCTGGCGCTTTCGGCCGACGGCAGCCGGCTGGCGAGCAGCGAGGCGGGCGGGGCGGGGGCCAGCCTCACCATCGTCAACCTCACGCTGGGCGCCGTTGACGTGATCGTGTCGCCGCCGCAATGGGCCGGCTATCCGGCGGGCTTCGACGCCGGCGGGGCGGAGCTCGCCGTGGCCTATGCGGGCAGCGGCGTGCTCGGCGCGGTGAGCCAGCCCTACACCACGGCGACGACGCGCTTCACGGTGCCGGGCCTGCTGTCGCTGGCCGCGCTGCTCCGGCTCGACAACCGCATCAGCGCGCCGCGCGGCTTCGCCAGCGGCACCTATCGCACGCGTACGGTGGTCACATGCGCGGGCTGATCCTCTTTCTGGCGCTCGCCCTCGCCGCCTGCCCGGCCGCGGCGCAGTCGCTGTCGCCGATGCGCGACGCGGGGACGACGCCGAGCGCCGTCAAGGGATTCCGGCTCACGGTGGGCAATCCCTACAAGACGCGCATGAGCTTCATCGTCACGCCGATGGAGCCCGGCTTCGCGGTGCCGGCCCGCGACGCGGCGGTGTCGGTGTCCGAGTTCCGCCTGGCGCCGGGCGCGACCCGGCCGGTCATCGTCAGCTTCCGCATCGATCCCGCCCTGAAGGAGAGGACAATTGCCGTCTGCGTCATGCCGAAACAGGTCGAGGGGCCGATTCTGCCGCGTGTTTGCGGCACTTACACTGGCCGCCTGGCCGGCGCTGGGGGCTGACGGGCTGCTGCTGCCGTCGCCGCCGGTGGGGCCGGGCGGGGAGGATTCCATCACCACCTCGGAAGGGGTGCGCTGCAGCCAGTCGATCAACTCCTCGGGCGGCTATCTCGATTTCGGCGTCGCCGGGGGCGACCTCACCAGCTACGCGTCGCCCGGCAGCACGCCGGGGGCGCAGAGCGCCATCGGCTATGCCCGCCTCATCGTGCCGCTCGGGGCCGCGCCCAAGCGGCTCGACTGCGCGCGGCTCTACGAGCTCGAGATCCAGCGGCTCAAGGCCGAGATCGAGCTCATGAAGATCGGCCTGCAATGAGCCCCGCGGACGGTGCCGGCACGGCTTAAGCCGTTCTTAACGGCGCCTGCCTAGCTTTCTGGGCGGCGTCGGGGTGGGGGACGATGGCTGTGACTGCGAAAACGGCGCGCCGGCGCCATGCGGATAGCGCGCTGCTGCTCGATGCGGCGCTCGAAAGCATTCCCTATGGCTTCTGCGTGTGGTCGTCCGGCTTCCGGCTGGTGATGTGGAACCGGCATTATCTCGACATCTACCGCTTCCCCGCCGACCGCATCAGGAAGGGCCTCAGCCTCGCCGAGGTGGTGGCGCTCAGCGTCGAGCTCGGCAATCACGCCGGCCAGAGCGCGGCGCAGTTCCTCGCCGACTACCGGGCGCAGCTGCTCGCCAATCGCGGCGGCGGCCGCGCCAAGGCGCGCGAGCGGCTCGCCGGCGGGCGCACCGTCGAGACCGCCCATGTCTATTCGGCCGGGCTCGGCTGGGTGGTGACGCATGAGGACGTGACCGACGAGGTGGCGCGCTCGCAGGTCGTGCAGCGCCGCCGCCAGGAGCTCGAGCGCCAGAACATCCGGCTCGACGCGGCGGTCAACAACATCTCGCAGGGCCTGTGCATGTTCGACGCGAGGGGGCGGCTGGTCATCTGCAACGCCCCCTATGCGCGCATCTACAACCTGGACCCGGCGCAGGTCACGCCCGGCACGCCGATCGAGGACATCCTCGCGCACCTGCTCAGGGGCGGCATGCAGGCGAGCGGCATCGCGACGCGCGATGACTATGTGAAATGGCGCCGCCAGGTGATCGCGCGCGGCCAGTACGACAAGACCGTCGTCGAGTTCGACAACCGCGTCATCCTCATGCAGCACCATCCGATGAAGGATGGCGGGTTCGTCTCGACCCACGAGGACATCACCGAGCAGCGCCAGCAGGAGGCGCGCATCCACCATCTGGCGCGCCACGATCCGCTGACCGAGCTGCCCAACCGCGTGCAGTTCCTCGAGGAGATGGCCAGTACCGAGGCGGCGCTCGAACGCGGCGAGAAGGCGGCGGTGCTGTGCATCGACCTCGACCATTTCAAGTCGGTCAACGACACGCTCGGCCATGCGGTGGGCGACAAGGTGCTGAAGCAGGCCTCGGCGCGGCTGTGGGGGACGACGCGCGAGACGGATGTCCTGGCGCGGCTCGGCGGCGACGAGTTCACGCTGCTGCTGCGGCCGCTCGACAAGGCGGCGGACGCCGCCGCCATCGCCGAGCGCATCGTCCGGACCATGCGCGCGCCCTTCATCATCGACGGCCACCAGGTGGCCTGCGGGGCGAGCGTCGGCATCGCCACGGCGCCCGAGGACGGCGACACCACCGAGGTGCTGATGAAGAACGCCGACATCGCGCTCTATCGCGCCAAGTCGGAGGGGCGGTCGACCTATCACTTCTTCGAAAAGGAGATGGATGCGGCCATCCAGAAGCGCCGCACCATCGACAACGGGCTGCGCACGGCGCTGCAGCTGGGCGAGTTGCGCGTCGTCTTCCAGCCGCTGATCGGCCTCAGGGAGAATCGCGTCACCTGCCTCGAGGCGCTGCTGCGCTGGTCGCACCAGGGGCGCGACATCCCGCCGGCCGAGTTCATCCCCGTGGCCGAGGAGACCGGGCTCATCGTGCCGATCGGCGAGTGGGTGCTGCGCGAGGCGATGAGCGCGGCGGCGATGTGGCCGGGCGCGGCGCGCGTCGCCGTCAACCTCTCGGCGGTGCAGTTCAAGAACAAGCGGCTGTTCGAGACCATCCAGGCCATCCTCGCCGAGACCGGGCTGCCGCCGACGCGGCTCGAGCTCGAGATCACCGAGTCGCTGCTGCTCAGCGACAACGAGCAGACGCTGCACACGCTGCACCGGCTGCGCGCCATCGGCATCCGCATCTCGATGGACGATTTCGGCACCGGCTATTCCTCGCTCAGCTACCTGCGCGCCTTCCCCTTCGACAAGATCAAGATCGACCGCTCCTTCATGCGCGACCTCGAGGCGCGCGGCGACAGCCTCGCCATCATCAAGGCGGTGATCGGGCTCGGCCATTCGCTGGGCATGGCGACCACCGCCGAGGGGGTGGAGACCGAGGCGCAGCTGCGCGCCGTGCGCGAGCAGGGCTGCGACGAGGTGCAGGGCTTCCTGTTCTCGCCGCCGCTCGAAGCCGGCGCGGTCCTCGGCCTCCTCGCCGGCGAGGCGCGCCCCCGGCTGCGCGCCGCGTCGTAGGGCCGGCCGCGGGCCCGGCGCTTGTCGCGCCGGCCATCTTGCTGTAAAGCCGCCGCGAAAGCGCCAGCCTGCCTCCCAGCGGGCTGGCGCACCTGTTTCCTGACTGCATCCCGGGTGAGGCGTCGGCCGTCATGGCCGTTCGGCGTTCATCCCAACCGGCCGGCCCCTGCAGATGTCCCTGCGCAATATTGCGATCATTGCCCATGTCGATCATGGCAAGACCACCCTCGTCGACGTGCTGCTCCGGCAGTCCGGCGCCTTCCGCGACAACCAGCGCGTCGAGGAACGCGCCATGGATTCCAACGATCTCGAGCGCGAGCGCGGCATCACCATCCTCGCCAAGGTGACGTCGGTCCTGTGGCGCGACACGCGCATCAACATCGTCGACACCCCCGGCCACGCCGATTTCGGCGGCGAGGTCGAGCGCATCCTCAGCATGGTCGACGGCGTCGTCATCCTCGTCGACGCCGCCGAGGGGCCGATGCCGCAGACCAAGTTCGTGCTCAGCAAGGCGCTGGCGCGCGGCCTCCGGCCGATCGTCGCCATCAACAAGATCGACCGGCCCGATGCCCGCCATCTCGAGGTGCTCGAGGAGATCTTCGACCTGTTCGTGGCGCTCGATGCGAGGCCCGAGCAGCTCGACTTCCCGGTGCTCTACGGCTCGGGCAAGCAGGGCTGGATGGCGGCCGAGCCCGAGGGTCCCAAGGAGGACATGGCGCCGCTGCTCGACAAGGTCGTGGCGCATGTGCCGGCGCCCTCGGTCGAAAGCGGGCCTTTCCGCATGCTGGTCACCACCATCGAGCGCAACCCGTTCCTCGGGCGGCTGCTGACCGGGCGCATCTTTTCCGGGCAGGTCAGGGCGGGCGACGCCATCCACACGCTCGACCGCGACGGGCGCGAGGTCGAAAAGGGCCGTGTCTCCAAGGTGCTGGCCTTCCGCGGCCTCGAACGCCAGCCCATCGAGGTGGGCGAGGCGGGCGACATCGTCGCCATTGCCGGGCTCGCCGACACCACCGTCGCCCATACCATCGCCGTGCCGGCCGTCAGCGCGCCGATCCCGGCGCGGCCGATCGACCCGCCGACGCTCAGCGTCACCTTCCGCATCAATGACGGGCCGCTGGCCGGGCGCGAGGGCGACAAGGTGCAGTCGCGCGTCATCCGCGAGCGGCTGCTACGCGAGGCCGAGGGCAATATCGCCATCCGCGTCACCGAGGGCACCGATTCCGACAGCTTCGAGGTCGCCGGGCGCGGCGAGCTGCAGCTCGCCGTGCTCATCGAGACGATGCGGCGCGAGGGGTTCGAGCTCACCATCGGGCGGCCGCGCGTCGTCTATCGCGACGAGGGCGGCCAGCGGCTCGAGCCGGTCGAGGAAGTCATCATCGACGTCGACGACGAGCATTCGGGCATCGTCGTGCAGAAGCTCACCGAGCGCAAGGGCGAGCTGGTCGACATGCGCCCCTCGGGCACCGGGCGCACGCGGCTCAGCTTCCACGTGCCGACGCGCTCGCTCATCGGCTACCAGCCGGAGCTGCTCAGCGACACGCGCGGCACGGCCATCTTCAACCGGCTGTTCCACGCCTACGAGCCCTATAAGGGGCCGCTGCCGGGGCGGCGCACCGGGGTGATGATCTCCAACGCCAACGGCGTCGCGGTGGCTTATGCGCTGTGGAACCTCGAGGAGCGCGGGCCGATGATGATCGACCCCGGCGTCGAGGTCTATGAGGGCATGATCATCGGCGAGCATGCGCGCGAGAACGATCTCGAGGTGAACCCGGTCAAGGGCAAGCAGCTCACCAATATCCGCACCCATTCCAAGGACGAGGCGGTGCGGCTGACGCCGCCCAAGAAGCTCAGCCTCGAGCAGTCGCTGGGCTATATCGCCGACGACGAATATGTCGAGGTGACGCCCAAATCGATCCGGCTGCGCAAGATCTGGCTCGACCCCAACGAGCGCAAGAAGCAGATGCGGGCGGCGAAGGCCGGCTGAGCCCCGCCGCCGCGCCGTTCAGGCGAGCGCCACGCTGCGCGTTTCGGCGCGGATCATGGCGGCGGCGCCGGCGCCGAGGACGAGCAGCGCAGCGAACAGCCCGATGGCGGCGGTGAGGTTCTGCGCGGCGAGCAGCGCCACTGCCGAGGGGGCGAGCAGCCCGCCGAAGCGCGCCATGGCGCCGGCGGCGCCCATCGCCGTGGCGCGGCTGGCCGTGGGGTAGAGCTCGGGGGTGAAGGCGTAAAGCGCGCCCCAGGTGCCCAGCAGCGCAAAGCTCATCAGCAGGATCGAGCCGCCGATGACGAGGCTGTCGGTGGCGACCACGAAGGCGAAGCAGCCGAGGGCGCTCAACAGCAGAAAGCCGATCAGCGTCGGCCGCCGCCCCCATTTTTCGACGCCGTAGGCGGCGAGCGCGTAGCCGGGCAGTTGCGCCAGCGCCGTCAGCAGCAGGAAGCCGTAGCCGCGCACATAGCCGAAGCCGTCCGAGGCGAGCCGCGCCGGCAGCCAGGTGAAGACGCCGTAATAGGAGACCGAGACGAGGAACCAGCAGGCGAGGATCATCAGCGTGCGCCGGCGCATCTCGGGGCCGAGCAGCCCCGGCCCCCTGGCGGCGACGGTGGCGGCGATGGGCGTGTCGGCGGCGATCTCGGGCCTGCCGTTGGCGCGAAGCATGCGGTTGAGCACGGTGCGGGCCTCGGCCTCGCGCCCCTCGCGCAGCAGGTAAAGCGGCGATTCGGGGACGAGGAAGCGCAGCCCGAAGCCGATCAGCGCCGGCAGCGCCGTCACCGCGAAGATCCAGCGCCAGGCATCGGCGACGCCGAGGCTCGAGGTGATCCAGGCGGCGAGCGCCACCACCACCGTGCCGACGGCCCAGAAGCCTTCGAGCATCACCAGCCAGCGGCCGCGGTTCTTGGGCGGCAGGAACTCGGCCATCATGGCGTAGTCGACCGGCAGCGTGCCGCCCACCGCGACGCCGGTGAGGAAGCGCAGCACCAGCAGCATGGTGAAGTCGGGGGCGAAGACCGACAGCGTCCCGAACACGGCGTCGCAGGCGACGGTGACGATGAGGATGTTGCGCCGGCCGAGGCTGTCGGCCAGCCGGCCGAGCACGAAGGCGCCGATCAGCATGCCGAGGAAGAACACCGTGCCGGTCTGCAGCGCCTCGGGCAGCGTCAGCGAGAAGCTCGCCGCGATCGCGGCGGCGGTGAAGCCGACGGCCAGCACCTGCATGGCGTCCGCCGCCCAGACGAGGCCGAAAATGCCGAGCAGGCGGCGCTGGAACGGGCCGGTGCCGACATCCGCAAGGACCTTGTCCACCGTCACGGCCATCGGCTTCCTCCTCGGTTCGCGCTGCCGGCGCCGTGCTAGCACATCGCGGCGCGCCGCGAAGCGGTTTTTGCGCGCGCCGCGCAAATCGGCTAGGAGCCGCCGCGGCGGCGACGGAAGGGAACGGCATGGCGGCGTGGATCACGGGCACCATCGAGGCACTGGGCTATCCGGGCATCGTGCTGCTGATGCTGCTCGAGGCGGTGTTCCCGCCGATTCCCTCCGAGCTCATCATCCCGTTCGCCGGGTACCTTGCGGCGCGCGGCACGCTCGATCCGGTGCTGGTGGTGCTGAGCGCCTCGCTCGGCTCGCTGCTCGGCATGATCCCGTGGTACCTGGCGGGGCGGCTCTTCGGGTTGCAGCGCTGCCTGTGGCTCGCCGAGCGCTACGGGCGCTGGCTGACGGTGACGCGCGCCGACGTCGAACGGGCCGACCGCTGGTTCGACCGCTTCGGCTGGCTGGTGGTGGCCTTCGGACGGCTGCTGCCGATCATCCGCACGCTGATCTCGGTGCCGGCCGGCCTGTCGGGCATGCCGCCGGGGCGCTTCGCGCTCGCCTCGGGCGGCGGCATCCTCGCCTGGAACACGATTCTCGTGGGCGCCGGCTACGCGCTGGCCGAGCATTACGCGCTGGTCGAGCGCTTCGTCGATCCGCTCGCCTATGCCGTCCTCGGCTTTATCGTCGTCGCCTATCTGTGGCGGGTGGCGACGCATCGGGGCGCCGGCTGAGCCTTGCAGGCGCGGCCACGAGCCCCTAGATAGGGCCATTCGAGCCCGGGGACGCCCATGATCGCGCTATTGTCGACCATTTCCATGCTGCTGACGCTGGTGTGGTGGGTGTTTCTCGCGATGATCGTCATGAGCTGGCTCATCAGCTTCAACGTCATCAATACGCGCAACCAGTTCGTCGCCGGGCTGTGGCGCGTGCTCAACCAGATCACCGAGCCGATCCTCAGGCCCATCCGCCGCGTCATCCCGCCGATGGGCGGGCTCGACCTCAGCCCCATCGTGGTCTTCGTCATCCTGTTCTTCCTGCAAAGCTTCATCGCCAACGACCTGCCGCGCCTGCTGCGGCTCTATTGAGCGTCTGGCAGCCCATCGCCGGCGGCGTGGCGCTGCACCTGCGCGTCACGCCGAGGGCCGGCGGCGACCGCATCGAGGGGGCCGAGGCGCTGGCCGACGGGCGCGCGGTGCTGCGCGTGCGGGTCGCTGCCGTGCCCGACAGGGGCCGCGCCAATGCGGCGGTGCTGGCGCTCGTCGCCGGCGCGCTCGGGGTGCCGCGCGGGG
>JBDHTK010000127.1:0-8888 GCA_039808625.1 Devosia sp.
CGGCGCGAAACTGTGGGCCGAGGCCGACAAGCCGAATTACGGGCATCTGCACGTCACCTTCGACGACGGCTCGGTCGGCTGGTACGAGGCCGGCTGGGGCCCGATGATGAGCGAGGTCGCCTATTTCGTGAAGGACGTGGTCGGTCCCAGGGGCGCCGTCTCCATCGTGCCCAATCCCAAGGCGCACAAGGAGGGCGTGTCGGACTCCTCCAACATCGACCAGCACACCAAGACCGACGCCATCCAGTACCACCATGCCGAGGTGGCGCCGGGCGACAAGGCGTTCGTCAGGAAGGACGACATCTTCACCATGGACGACGAGCCCGGCCACCAGGAGCTGTGCGACCGCGAGCAGGCCTTCTTCCTGAAGGCCATCACCGAGGATCTCGACCTCACCGACTCGATGGACGCGGCGGTCAACAGCCTGCGCATCGTGCTCGCGGCCGAGCAGAGCATCAACGAAGCGCGGGTGGTGGAGCTCGCCTGACCGGCCCGGCACCACCCGCAGCGTTCCCAGCGGAGACTACTCAATGAGCCTTGCTCAGACCGGCTTCGACCTCGTCCTCAAGGGTGGACGGGTGCTCGACGCACGCAACCGGATCGATGGCAGGTTCGACATCGGCATTGCCCGCGGCCGCATCGCCGCCGTGGCCCCCGACCTCGCACCCGGCAGCGCGCGCGTCCATGACGTCGCCGGCAAGATCGTCGCCCCCGGCCTCGTCGACATCCACACCCATGTCTACCACAAGGCCACCTCGCTCAGCGTCGATCCCGGCTTCATCGCCCGGCGCTCGGCCTGCACCACGCTGGTCGATGCCGGCAGCGCCGGCGCCGGCAATTACGACGGTTTCCGCGACTATGTGATGGTGCATTCGCCCTATCGCATCTTCGCCTTCCTCAACATCTCCTTCCCCGGCATCTTCGGCTTCGACAAGGACGTGGCGGTGGGTGAGGCGACGACGCGCGCCATGCTGCCGGTGCATCGCTGCGTGGCGACCATCGAAGCCAACCCCGACCGCATCGTCGGCGTCAAGGTGCGCATCGGCGGCATCGTCACCGGCGATCTCGGCCTCGGCGCGCTGGAGCTGGCGCTCGAGGCCGCCGAAGCCGTCGGCCTGCCGCTGATGACCCATATCGGCCATCCGCCGCCGAGCTACGCCGACGTGGTCGACATGCTGCGCCCCGGCGACATCCTCACCCATTGCTACCGCCCCGAGCCGAACTCGGCCATCGGCCCGGACGGCAAGGTGCTCGACGCCGTCTGGCGGGCGCGCGAGCGCGGCGTGCTCTTCGACATCGCCCACGGCATGGGCGCCTTCGGCTACGCCACCGCCGAGGCGGCGCTGGCCGAGGGCTTCAAGCCCGACCTCATCTCCTCGGACGTGCACGTCATCGCCGTCGAGGGACCGGGCTACGATCTGCTGCACACCATGAGCAAGCTGCTCAATTGCGGGCTGAGCCTGCCGGAGGTCATCGAGATGTCGGCGAGCCGGCCCGCCCTCGCCATCCGCCGGCCCGAGCTCGGCCATCTCGGCGTCGGCGCCCCCGCCGACATCACCGTGCTCGACGCGGTCGCGAGCAACTACGTCTTCACCGACGTGGTCGGCACGCAGCGGCGGGGCTCGACCCTCCTGCAGCCCGTCGCCGTCTATCTGGGCGGCCGCGAGATGGAAGTCAGCCGCCGCCCCTTCGAGGAAGCCTTCCTCGTCGGCGGCCGGCACCAGCACTGAGGCGCGCCATGAGCAAGGCCATCTACACCTATGCCTGGGACCTCGCCGAGACCGGCGTCGCCGCCGCCACCGCCGGCTTCCGCCGCCTCGGCCTCGACACGGTGACGCTGGCCGGCAGCTACCATGCCGGCAAGTTCCTGCGCCCGCACGGCACGGCGGGGAAGGTCTATTTCCCCGAGGACGGCACCGTCTACTTCAACGCCGACCCCGGCCGCTACGGCGCCATCAAGCCGGTCGCCAACACCATTCTCGCGGAGCGCGACGTGCTGCGCGAGCTGACCGACGCCGGCGACATGGCGGTCAATGTCTGGCTGGTGCTGCTGCACAACAGCCGCCTCGGCTTCGCCCATCCCGACTGCGTGGTGCGCAACGCCTTCGGCGACCCCTATTACTACAATCTCTGCCCCTCGGCGCCGGCGGCGCGCGCCTATGCCGTCGGCCTCGCCCGCGACGTGACGGAGAGCTATCCCGTCGCCGGCCTCTCGATGGAGGCGCCCGGCTTCACGCCCTATTCGCACGGCTACCACCACGAATTCGCGCTCATGCCGCTCAACCCCTGGCTCGAGGCCCGGCTCGGCCTCTGCTTCTGCGACCATTGCGTCGCCGCCGCCGAGGCGGCCGGCATCGAGGCGCGCCGGCTCAAGGCGCAGGTCGCCGCCGACATCACGGCCTATCTCGACTCCGACCTCGATTTCCCGCCCGACATGGCCGAGGCCTTCTGGCGCGCCGATCTCGCCACCGACAGCGCGCTGCGCCGCTATCTCGACTTCCGCAACTCCGTGGTCACCTCGCTGGTCGCCGAGATCCGCGCCGCCGTGCGCCCCGACGCGACGGTGGCGGTGATCCCCTCGGTGGCGCGCCCCACCGGCGGCGCCTGGTACGAGGGCAGCGACCTTGGCGCGCTCGGCCGCACCACCGGCCTCATCGAGGCGTGCTTCTACGAGCCGAGCGTCGCCCGCATCCGCGCCGACCTGTTCGACATCCGGCGCCGCCTCGCCGGCACCGACACGCGCCTGCGCGGCATCTTGCGCCCGTCGCACCCCGACCTGACGAGCCGCGCGGCGGTGGTCGAGGCGGTGGCGGCGCTCGCCGCCGGCGGCGTCGACGACATCGCCTTCTACAATTGGGGCCATCTGCGCCGGGCCAACCTCGACTGGATCGGCGCCGCACTGGGAGCCACGTCATGAGCGGCAGTTTCGCGGGCAGGACCATCGCCATCACCGGCGCGGCGGGCGGCATCGGCCAGTGGCTGTGCCGCTTCTTCGGCGCCGAGGGCGCGACCATCGCCGCCATCGACCGCAGCGCCGCCGTCATGGAGCTGCCGCAAAAGCTCGCCGCCGACGGCATCACGGTGAAGCCCGCCATCGCCCATATCGAGGACGCCGCCGCCATCGCCGCCGCCTTCGCGGGCTTCGGCGACGTGCATGTGCTCATCAACAATGCCGGCGTCTCGCGCCATCCGACGCTGGCCGCGACCGACCCCGCCGGCTGGGCCGAGGACATCGCCGCCAACCTCAACGGCGCGCAGGCCTGCGCCCATGCGGTGCTGCCGCAGATGGTCGCGCGCCGCGCCGGCAACATCGTCAATATCGGCTCGGTCAACGGCCTCGGCGCCCTGGGCGACCCCGCCTACAGCGCCGCCAAGGCGGGCATGATCTCGCTCACCCGCTCCATCGCCCAGGAATATGGCCGCTACGGCATCCGCTGTAACATCGTTCTTCCCGGCACCGTGCGCACCCCCATCTGGGACGAGCGCAAGGCCAGGGACCCCAATGTGCTGAAGACGCTGGAGCGCTGGTATCCGCTCGGCCGCATCGTCGAGCCCGACGAGGTGGCGCGCGTCGTCGCCTTCCTCGCCTCCGACCTCGCCAGCGCCGTCACCGGCGCGGCGATCCCGGTCGATTGCGGGCTGATGGCCGGCAACATCGTCATGGCGCGCGAGCTGACGCTCGAGGATTTCTAGGAGGGAGGACCGAAATGGACCGTCTGCGCATCGGGGTCATCGGCCTGGGCTGGTTCGGCGAAATCCACGCCGAGACCATCGCCGGCGTGCCCAATCTGGAGCTCAGCGCGCTGTGCACGCGCACGCCCGAACGCCTCAGCGCGATGGGCGCGAAGTTCGGCGTCGGGAAGCTCTATCGCGACTACAGCGACATGCTCGCCGATCCCGACATCGACGCGGTGTCGATCTGCACCATGTGGGACCAGCATACCGAGCCGGCCATCGCCGCCCTCGAGGCCGGCAAGCACGTCTTCCTCGAAAAGCCCATCGCCTCGACCGTGGCGGACGCCAAGAAGATCACCGCCGCCTCGAAGGGCGCCAGGGGCATTCTCTTCATCGGCCATGTCGTGCGCTTCAACCCGCGCTACCGCATGGCCAAGCAGGCCATCGACGAGGGCCGCATCGGCCGGATCGTGGCGCTGTCGTCGCGCCGCAACATCCCCGCCGCGTGGACGCCGACCATCCTCAACAAGATCGGCCCCATCGTCGGCGACGCCATCCACGACACCGACATCATGTGCTGGCTCACCGGCGACACCGTTGCCTCGGCCTATGCCCAATGGGTCGACGTGCGCGGCCTCAGGCACCCCGACATCGGCCAGACCATGTACCGCTTCAAGGGCGGCGCCACGGCGACGCTCGAGACGGTCTGGTGCATGCCCGACAAGACCCCCTTCGACATCGACGAGCGCATGTCGGTGATCGGCACCGAGGGCATCATCCACATCCAGGACACGTTCCCCAACCTCGCCATCGTCGACGGCACCAAGCTGCATTCGCCGGACACGACCTACTGGCCGCTGTTCAACGGCGTGCGCGGCGGCGCCCTGCGCGACGAATTCGTCTACTTCGCCGCCACGGCGCTGAGCGGCGGCACCGTCACCATCGGCACGCCCGAGGACGCCACCGCGGCGCTCGCCGCCACCCTCGCCGCCGAGGAATCGGCGCGCAGCGGCAACGTCGTGAGGCTCTGATGAGCGATTTCGAGTTCGACCATGTCGGCATCACGACGACCGAGGTGCAGCCTGAGGAGGACTGGGTCGAGGCCAGCAAGATCTGGGTGACCAATCCGCGCCAGCACCCCGAGCACATCGAGTTCCTGCGCTATCGCGCGGACAGCACCGTGCCCGCCGCGGTGCGCGACAACCCGCACGTCGCCTATCGCGTCAAGGACCTCGCGCCGCACCTTTCGGCCGCGGGCGTCGAGATCCTCATCCCGCCCTTCGTCGTCGGCGATTTCCTCGAAGTCGTCTTCGTGCGCAAATACGGCATGATCTTCGAATATATGCGCTATCTGAAGGAGGGCTGGTTCGGAAACTGAGCCGCATCATGGCCGACGCCGTCTCCCCCGACCTGTTCCTCACCGCCGCGCAGAAGACCTGGTTCACCGAGGCGCGCTTCGGCATGTTCATCCATTGGGGCCTCTACGCGCTGGGCGCGCGGCACGAATGGCTGAAGAGTCGCGAGGAGATCGACGATCCGGGGTATGAAAAATACTTCGACGCCTTCGACCCCGACCTCTACGATCCGCGCGACTGGGCGCGCCGCGCCCGCGCCGCCGGCATGAAATATGTGGTGCTGACCGCCAAGCATCACGAGGGCTTCTGCCTGTGGGACAGCCGGGTCACGGACTACAAGGCGCCCAACACGCCCGCCGGCCGCGACCTCATCGCCCCCTTCGTCGAGGCCTTCCGCGCCGAGGGGCTGAAGATCGGCTTCTATTACTCGCTGCTCGACTGGCACCACCCCGACTTCACCATCGACATATACCATCCGCTGCGCAACCGGCCCGACGCCGCGGCGCTCAATGCCGGCCGCGACATGGGCCGCTACGCCGACTACATGCGCGCGCAGGTGACGGAGCTGCTGACCGGCTACGGGCAGATCGACATCATCTGGTTCGACTTCTCCTATCCCGGCCGCAGCTATCGCGACTTTCCGGGCAAGACGCGCGACGACTGGCACAGCCTCGCGCTCCTGCAGCTCGTGCGCCGGCTGCAGCCCGGGATCATCGTCAACAACCGCCTCGACCTCGACGCGCTGACCGACGCCCTGCCGGACGTCGTCACCCCGGAGCAGTATACGCCCCGCACGCCGCCGCTCATTCGCGGCCGCGAGCCGACCTGGGAGATGTGCCAGACCTTTTCCGGCTCCTGGGGCTATGACCGCGACGAAGAAAGCTGGAAGAGCCCCGAGCAGCTCCTCCACATCCTCATCGACGGCGTGGCGCTCGGCGGCAACCTCCTGATGAATGTCGGGCCCACGGCGCGCGGCACCTTCGACCGGCGCGCCGAGGCCGCGCTCGACGCCTATGCCGAGTGGATGCAGCTTCACGCCCGCGCCATCCACGGGGCCGGCCGCTCGGCCCATGCGGCGCCCGACGGCTGCCGCTACACGCAGCGCGGCAACCGCCTCTACCTCCACATCTACAGCTGGCCCAACCGGCACCTGCATCTCGACGGGCTGGCCGGCCGGGTGCGCTACGCCCAGCTCCTCAACGATGCGAGCGAGGTGCGCTGGCTCGGCGCCGATGCCGACCCGCATTTCGTGCCGCCGGTCGGCCCCGGCACGCTGACGCTGGAGCTGCCGGTGAAGAAGCCGGACGTGGTGGTGCCGGTGGTGGAACTGTTCTTGCGGGAGTGACGACAATGACGACCCATATTGCCACCGAGCGCCTGGCGCTGCCGATGGCGCGCCTCGGCGGCCCGAGCCGGCTGCCGCGCTTTCGCTGGCAGCAGCCCGTGCCGAACAGGCCGGCGCCGCCCGATTTCGGCTTGAGCGACGAGGAAGCGGCGCATGGCTTCAAATGGGGCGAGGAGTCCATCCTGCCCTACGCGGTCTATGACGATTACGACCGCGACGTCGCGCCGGGCACGCTCGACGTCATCACCATCGACAATGGCCGCCTGCGCGTCGTCGTCGCGCCCACGCTGGGCGGCCGCGTGCTGCAGCTCAAAGACCTCGCCACCGGGCGCGACCTCGTCTTCCGCAATCCCGTGTTCCAGCCGGCCAACCTCGCCGCGCTCAACGCCTGGTTCTCGGGCGGCATCGAATGGAACGGGCTGATCCCCGGCCACTCGCCCTTCACCACGGCGCCGGTCTTCGCGGGCGTGCGCGACACGCCGCGCGGGCCGCTCCTGCGCCTCTACGAATTCGACCGCCGCGTCGAGGCGAGCTGGCAGCTCGACCTGTTCCTGCCCGCCGGGGCGGCGACGCTGTTCGCGCATGGGCGGCTCGTCAACCCGTCGGCCGAGCCGCGCCTCGCCTACTGGTGGACCAACATCGCCGCCCCGATGGACGAGAAGACCCGCGTGCTGAGCCCCGCCGCCTATTCGGTGGAGCATATCTGGCCGGGCAACAATCTGGGCCGCTGCGCCTTCCCGCACGAGGGCTGGGACGCCTCCTATCCCGACAACTGGCAGAACGCGACCTCGGTCTTCTTCCGTGCGCCCGACGCGGCGCGCCGCTTCGTGCTCGCCGTCGACGGCGACGGCAACGGCCTCGTCCAGACCGCGACGGCCGAAATGGCCGGCCGCAAATTCTTCTATTTCGGCTCGGCCGTGGGCGGGCAGAACTGGATGGACTACCTCGCCCGGCCCGGCGAGGGCCGCTACCTCGAAATCCAGAGCGGCATCACGCCCACCCAGAACCAGCGCTTCGTGCTCGCCGCCGGCGAGGCGCGCGAGTGGACCGAGGCCTTCGCCCCCATCCACCTCGCCCCCGAACGTGCCCACGATCCCGACTACGCGGCCGCCACCGCCCATGCCGCCACGGCGGTCGACGCGCTGGTCCCCGCCGCCGAGCTGGCCGAGATCGACGCCTTCCTGCGCCGCGAGGCGCGCCGGCCGCTCGACAGGCGGCTTTCCGCCGGCGCGGCCTGGGGCCGCCGGCACGAGCGCCTCATCGGCCGGCCGCTGGCCGCCGGGCTCGACTTCGCCGTGGACACGCCGCCCGACTTCTGGGACGCGCTGGCGGCGGGCGGTCCCATCGCGCAGGCCGAGCTGCAAACGCTGCCCGACGGCGTCGCCGTCTCGCCGCTCTGGGTCGCCCGGCTCGAGGCCGGCGCCGCGGCGCAGGGCATGAGCTGGCTGCACGCGCTGCTGCTCGCCACCGCCGCGCTCGATCGCGACGAGCGCGAGCTGGCGCGCGACCTCGCCGCGCAATCGCTGGCGCTGCGCCCCAGCTGGGCCGCCCACCGGCTCGCGGCGCTCACCGCCGCCGATGCCGACGCCGCCACGGAAAGCTACCGGCGCGCCTGGGCGCTGGGCGACGCGCCGCCCGAGCTGGCCGTCGAGATCGCCCAGCACTTCATGGCCCATCGCCGCTCGGCGGCGCTCAAGGCCTTCGTCGCCGCGCTGCCGGATACCCTGCGCGACAAGGAGCGCATCATCATCGCCCGCGCCGTCGTCGCCGCCGATGACGGCGATGCCGATACGCTGGAGGCGCTGCTGCTCGGCCGCCCCTTCGCCACCATCCGCGAGGGCGAGACGCTGCTCTCGGACCTCTGGGTGCGGCTGCGGCAGCTGCGGCTCGCCGCCGCGCTCGGCCGCGACCCGACGCCCGCCGAGGCGGCCGCCGACCGCGAGGCGCATCCGCTGCCGCGCGCGCTCGACCTGCGCATGCACGCGCTGAAGCGCGAGGATTAGCCGCGCGCCGCGACCGAGGCGGCGATACGGCCGACCAGCGCCTCGTCGACGGGCTGGCCGACGGCCCGCAGCGCCAGCACCACGGCGCCTACCGAGCCGTCGCCGGCCGGCCGGATGTCCGGCACGTGCCCGGCCGCCGCGATCACCCCGGCAATGGCCGGGCCGAGGCCGCGAAGATGCGGGGCGACGCCGCCGCCCACCGCCACCGGCCCGGGCATGCCGGGATCGAAGACGCGCTCGAAATCGGCCAGCAGATAGGCTTCCGCCTGCGCCAGCAGCCGCGCCGCGACCGGGTCCTCGCGCGCCGCGATGACCAGCGGCGCAAAGCGCGCCAGCGCGATGGGCTTGCCGGCATAGACGGCGTCGATCAGCCGGCGCAGCGCCAGCGGCCGGCTGTCATGGGCCCGCGCCTGCGACGGTTCGAGCCCGAGCGCGCCGAGCAGCGCCGGCGTCAGCGCCGTCGTCTCGCCGCGCCCGTCGAGATCGGCCGCCACCGCGATCGCCGCCTGA